>JBEVLC010000031.1:0-6480 GCA_040509415.1 Baekduia sp.
CCCCGGACCTGGCAGGCTTGGACCATGCTGATCCTGGGCATGCAGAGGCAGCCATGAAGCAGCGTCCGGCGGTCACCATCCTGACGGGGGAGCTCGATCTCCAAGCGTCGCGCTCGCTCGGGCAGCGGCTCAACGAGGAGGTCGGCGCGGGGACCACTGCGGCCGACGTGATCCTCGACCTCTCGTCGGTCTCGTTCATCGACTCCAGCGCCCTCGGCGTGATCGTCCAGGCTGACCAGCGCCTCGGCCGTCAGGGCCGTGGCCTGGCGGTCATCGCGCCGCACGGCAGCGTGGCAGCGGCGCTCGTGGAGATGACGCACGTCGACGGGTCCCTGCGCGTCGCGACGACCCGCGACGAGGCCGAGGCCAAGCTGGCGCAGGACCCCGCGACACCCTCCTGACGCCGGGCGCATGCACATGCGTGTGTGCGAACTTCTCGTTTCTTGGGTAACAGGGCTGGACGGAGAGCCGGAGCCCTGCAGGAGGGGAACGAATGAGGATGTTGTTCAGGATGCGTCGCGCGCTGGTCGCCGCGGCATCGGTCGCTGGTCTGTGCGCGCTCGCGCCGTCCGCCCACGCGGCGTTCGGCGTCTCGAAGTTCGATGCGGGCACGTGCACGAAGAACACCGAGAACGCCGGGGCCGCGTTGCAGTGCACGCGCGACTCCACGCCGGACTTCTGGTACTCGACGGCCGGCGGCCATCCGCAATGGGGCATCACCGACTTCGCGTTCACCACGACCGGCGCGCTGCTCACGAGGACCACCGATGGCAACGTCAAGGACGTCCACGTTGATCTGCCCGTCGGGTTGAGCATCAACCCGGAGGCGACGCCGCAGTGCACGACCGCGCAGCTGGAGGCGTCCGCCTGTCCTCCTGACTCCGAAGTCGGGACCAACTACATCACCGCGATCGTCGCCGGTGCGGACGTCCCGATCAGCACCGCCGTCTACAACATGGTCCAGCCCGAGGGGATGCCAGCGCGCTTCGGCATGACGGTGCCGCTCGTCAACCAACAGATCTACCTCGACGGTGGCGTTGCCTGGGACTCCGACTATCACGAGTCCTTCACCATCAGCGACATTCCGGCCACGATCCCGCTGGCTGAGACGCGCCTGGTCTTCAACGGCCGCGCCGGCGACGGCACGTTCATCACCATGCCCAGCACCTGCACCGGCCCGGCGACGACGGGCCTGCAGGTCGACTCTCATCAGGAGCCGGGCAAGTACCTGTCCTACAGCACCGAGACGCCGATCGGGGCCAGTGGCTGCGACAAGCTGCCGTTCTCCCCCACGGTCGGCGTCGCGGTCGACACGCGCGTCGCCGGCGCGCCGTCGGGCGTGACGATCGACGTCGGCCTGCCCCACAACCCCAACGGCAAGGACCAGCCTGACACCGCGACGCTCAAGGACGCGCACGTCACCCTGCCCGAGGGCATGACGATCAACCCCTCGGCCGCGACCGGCCTGGCGGCGTGCACCGACGAGCAGCTCGGTAAGGGGACCAAGCGCCCCGTCTCTTGCCCAGCGGCGTCGGCGATCGGCAGCGTGGAGTTCGAGACGCCGGTCCTGCCGGCGGGCTCCCTGAAGGGGACCGTCTATCTCGGCCAGCCGCTCAGCGACGACCCGACCAGCGGCAACGAGTACCGCATGTTCTTGGTCGCGGACTCGCCGCGCTACGGCATCTCGGTCCGCCTCGTCGGCAACGTCGTCGCCGACCCACAGACGGGCCGCCTGACCGCCTCCTTCCGCGACAACCCGCAGGTGCCGGTGAGCTTGGTGCGCGTCGCGCTGCGCGGTGGCGACCGCGCGCCGCTGGTCAACCCGCCGGCGTGCGGCAAGGCCACGATCAGCGGCCGCTTCACCTCGTGGGCGGAGCAGACCGCCACCGCGACCAACGACGTCACGATCGACCAGGGCTGCGAGCGTGCCGGCTCCTTCGCGCCGGGGCTGACGGCGTCGGTGTCTGACGCGCACGCCGGTGCGAGCCCGTCGTTCGCCCTAGGGGTCACGCGCCCCGACGGCGACCAGGCGCTGCAGCGCATCGACGTGACGCTGCCGCAGGGCCTGCTGGCCAAGCCCGCCGGGATCCCGCTCTGCGGCGACGGCCAGGCCGCGGCCGGGACCTGCCCGGAGGCAAGCCGGGTCGGCTCGATCGACGTCAGCGCCGGCGCCGGGCCGAGCCCCTTCGGGCTGGGCGGTCGCGTCTATCTCACCGGTCCCTATGCCGGTGGGCCCTACGGGCTCTCGATCGTCGTTCCCGCGGTGGCGGGGCCGTTCGACCTCGGGCTCGTGGTGGTCCGCGCCTCGATCCAGCTCGACCGCAACGACGCCCACGTCCGCGTGCTCAGCGATCCGCTGCCGACGATCCTCGATGGCGTGCCGCTGCTGCTGCGCAGCGCCAAGGTGACGATCGACCGGCCCGACACGATGCGCAACCCGACCTCGTGCGCCCCGCTGACGATCGGCTCGACGCTGACGTCGATCGCCTCGTTGACCGCGTCGCCGACGGTGCCGTTTGCCGCCACCGACTGCGACAAGCTGGCGTTCTCGCCTAAGACGAAGATCGCGCTGACGGGCGCGACGCAGACGGCCAACGGCAAGCATCCGGGCGTGGACTCGACGGTGACCCAGGCGTCTGGTCAGGCCAACATCGGGCAGGTCCAGGTGACGCTGCCGCTGTCGTTGGCGCTCGATCCCGACAACGCCCAGGGGCTGTGTGAGTACGCCGATGGGCTGCGCGGCGTGTGCCCGCAGACGTCGGTGATCGGCAGTGCGACCGCGCGGACACCGCTCCTCGACAAGCCGCTCAGCGGCAAGGTCTACTTCGTCAAGGGCGTGAGGACCGATCCCAAGACCGGCCGGCAGATCAAGACGCTCCCGACGTTGCTGGTGCAGTTGCGTGGCGACATCGCGCTGGACCTGCGGGCGACGACGGCGGTGGACGCCAAGTCGCGCCTGGTGACGACCTTCGCGCCGATCCCGGACGCGGCGGTGTCGAGCTTCCGGCTGACGCTGGCCGGCGGCAAGCACGGGATCCTCGCGGTGACCAGTCGCAACGGCCTCTGCACCGGTGCACAGAAGGCGGCGCTCGTCGCGACCGGTCACAACGGCAAGCGCGCTCCGTCGACGGTCAAGCTGGACACGCCGTGCGCGGCGGCGCCGAAGCTGTCGGGCGTCCGCGCGCTCAGCGGCGGTCGCGTCCGCGTCGCGGTCAAGGCCATGGCCACGGGGCGTGTGGCGTTGCGCGGCGCCGGCGGGCGGCTGGCCTCGTGGTCCCATGCGATGCGCAAGGGGCAGACGCTGCGCGTGACGCTCAAGCCGTCGAAGAAGACGCGGGCGTCGCTGGTCCGGGGGCGGCGGGTGAGCGAGCGCGTCAGCGCGAAGTTCACCGTCAAGCGCAAAGGCCCGGCGGTGGTGAGCAGCAAGGCGGTGCGGCTGCGGCGCTAGGGCTACGAGGCGGTGGCGCTCGTCTGGGCCAAGAGGCCGGAGGCGAGCGCGCCGCTGCAGTCGGCCAGCGCGTCGAGGGCGTATCCGCCCTCTTGGATGACACAGATCGGCAGCCCGCGCGCAGCAAGCAGTCGGCCGATGTCGGCGAAGATGCTGGGGTCGAAGTCCCAGTTGCCGTAGGGGTCGCCCGCGACCGTGTCGTAGCCGAGCGAGATCACCAGCACGTGCGCATTCCGGGTCAGGACGTCGAGCGACTCGTCGACGGCGTCGAGGTAGGCGCCAGGCTCGGGCGCGTCGCGGAACTCCACCAGGCGCTCACGGCCCGTGCGCGGGCGCGCGGGATCCGCCGGCGCGGTGAGAGCCGGCCCGGCGTGCAGGGAGTGGAGCACCACGTCGTCCATGCCGGCGACGATCGCCGAGGTGCCGTTGGGGTAGTGCAGGTCGAGATCGAGGATGCCGACCGGCCCTGCCCCCGCATCGCGCAGCGTGTGCGCGGCGGCGGCAGCGGTGTTGAGGTAGCAGTGGTTGCCCAGGAACCGGGGTCCGGCCAGATGGCCGGGGGAGCGGCAGAGGGCGTAGGCGACGCGTGCGCCGTTGGCGACGTGTCGTGCCGCGCTGATCGCCGTGCGCACCGCCTCATCGGCGGTGGCGACGAGCTCGGCTCCCACCGGGACGTGCGGCTCCTGGTCGTGCAAGGCCACCAAGTACTCGAGGTCGTGAATGGCGTACAGCGTGCGCTCGACGTCGGCGTCGCCCGCTCCGGACCCGACCGCTCGCACGCCGGGATGGCGGCGCAGTCCCTCCTCGACGAGGCTCACCCGCCGGCGACCGTCCTGACCGGGAGCAGACAGGCCGTCGTCGAGCAGCCAGGGCGCGTCGCCGTCGATGACCCCGCCCCGCTGTCGCACCATCACCATGTCCTGGGCGCGGCGCGCGCGGCGCGCCGGCTGGTCGATCGACAGCGTGGTCATCGCGGACCCTCCAGTCCGAGACCTCGCGCGCTGCGGTCCAGCAGCGTCTGCACGACCCGCTCGACGTGATCGCCGCGGTCGCGCTCCATGGCCCAGTGCGCGAGGTGCTTGAGGTGGAGGGCCAGCGGGCCGACATCGAGCCGTTGCACCGCCAGGCGCAGATGCTGGCGATAGAGCTCGGACTGGATGACCACGAAGCGGTACTCGGGATCGTCGGCGGGCCGGCCCTTGTGGACGACCTCGCCGGTGCTGCGGCGGGCACGGGCGCGGACGAGGTCCCAGCCGACGCTCTGCTTGTCGCGCAGCAGCTTGGACTGGTCGAACTCGATCGGCCGGGCGGCCGGGTAGGGCAGGAAGTAGCCGAGCGCGATCTGCGGCGCCATGCGCTCCGGCGTCGGATGGCGGCGCCGGAGCTCACGGGCCACCGGGTCGGCGGCGATGCGCTCGTCAAGCCACTCGATCAGGTCATCGATCAGCAGCGCGCCCTCGCTGGAGGCCAGCGCGCGCTTCTGCCGCGCGACCATCGCGTTGAAGATGTCGTGGGTCGGGTGCAGGCTCCCGTTGCCGTTGGGCACCAGCTCGTCCATGAGCTTGCGGCGACAGCTCACATGGCCGACCCACTCGGTGCCGCAGATCTGCATCGAGGTCATGTCCTCGAGGTCGGGCGCCGCCATCCAGTAGGCGAGCGCCCGCATGTGCTGCGTGGTGACGCCGTCGGGGCGGACGAGCGGGAACTCCTCGAAGCCCTCGAGGCCGGTGGCGTAGACCACCACGCCGTCATCGCGGCGCTTGAACCGGCCGTCGCGCAGCCCAGAGGCCGTGAGCTCGGCGGCGTCGACGAGGAAGTCGGACTCGAAGAAGACGCGGTCGAAGGCGACGCCGAGGCGGGCGAGCGTCTTGCGCTGGCCGGCGATGACCCAGGCACGGGTCTTGTACCAGAGCTCGAGCGCGTCGCGGTCGCCGAGCAGGACGCGGCGCAGGAGCTCGTCGGCGTCGTCATGGCGCATGGTGAGCTCGCGGGTCTGGGAGTCCTCCGGGTACTCGATCTCGCTGCCGGCGATGGTGCCGGAGGCCGCGACGTAGTCGGCGTAGCAGACGCCGACGAAGTGGTCGCTCTTCTCGCCGCCGCCGTCTGACCAGCCGCCCACGTGGCGGCCGCTGTGCGCGACGCCGGCCATGGCCTCGCCCATGCTGCGCCCGGCGTCGGAGATCAGGCTGCGTCGCTCGACATGGCCGCCCGCCTGGGTCAGCGCCGAGGCGATCGCGTTGCCGATCGCCAGGTTGCGCAGGTGCCCGACGTGGAGGGCCTTCGTCGCGTTGGCGTCCCAGAACTGCACCGAGTAGCGGCGGTCGCCGGCGAGGTCGGCGAGCGACGCCTCGGCGCTGCCTCCCGCCTCGAGGTTCGCGCCGGTGGACTCGATCCAGCTGTCGGTCAGCCGGACCTCGACGCCGTCGCGCTCGTGCTTGATGCTCGCGACCCACGGCTCCGCCTCGAGCCGGTCGAGGACCGCGAGCGCGTCTGGGTCGTCCTGCCAGTTGGTGATGCGGGGGACGAGCTTGAGGTCAAATCGGCGTGGGCGCCGTGGCGCGCGTCCGGCCCAAGGTGCGGGCGCGCCCTCCCGCGGTGCGGCGTATTTCAGATAATCAAAGAGGTTGACCGCCATTTGGACCCTGAGAGGACTACTACCTTGCTAGGCCCTCCAGGTCAACCGCGCGCGATGACATCCGTGCCGAGTCCATGACAAAGCGATCAGCCCATGCCAAGTGGCTCTGGTGAGGACCCTCTCAGGTCAGATAGAAACTACGTATACCGCCGCTGACGACCACCAGGAAGAGAGCGGTGGCGATATGCGTGCACCTGTGCCCTAATCGGTGAAGGGACCGGATTAGTAATCCGGGCATCAGGGTTCGAGCCCCTGCAGGTGTATAGGACGGAATGTGGGTTTGCGGGGACGAGCTTCGCGGGACGCGCGCTCGTCCCCGTCGTCCTTTAACCACTCGTCGTCCCGGGCCTTGCGTCCGGGGCGAGGGTGGGTCGCCCGGGCGCATGAGGCACGCCCG
>JBEVLC010000032.1:0-6403 GCA_040509415.1 Baekduia sp.
GCGTCGGGGCTCTTGCCCAGGAGCCCCAACCCCCCCCGCGCGGTCGACGCCCCCCCCCGCCCCCCCGGGGGGGTCTTCGCCCATTCCCCCCCCGCCCGGGGGTTGGCCCCCGCACCCCCCCCGACCGGTGGGTGTCGAAGCTGGCGGCGGGCGTGTGGGTCTGGTACAACCAGTCCATGTCACTGGTTGGACCAGTTGAGACGCGGTCGGCGGAGATTCATCGGGTGCTGCGTGGCGCAATCCTCGATGGGAGCTATGGGCCGGATACGGCGCTGCCCTCGGAGCGGGCGCTGAGTGAGGAGCTTGGGGCGAGCCGGCATGCGGTGCGCGAGGCGCTGAAGCGGTTGCAGCAGGCGGGGCTGATCTCGATCAGCCAGGGCGGGTCGACGCGCGTGCGCGATTGGCGTCGCCACGGCGGGCTGGACCTCATGCTCGCGCTCGGCGCCGAGGGCGAGCTGCCACCGGAGGGGCTCGGCCTGATGCGCTCGCTGTTCGAGATGCGCGCCTCGATCGGCGCCGACGCCGCACGGCTGGCGGCGCTGCGGGCTGACGCTGCCGCGCGCGCTGAGATCGAGGCCCGCGCCGCCGCGCTGGCCGCCACCGGCGACCTCGCGGCGCGGACCGCGATCTACGACGTCCTCTGGGACCGCGTCATCGACGCAGCCGACAACCTCGCCTATCGGCTCGCCCTCAACACGCTGGTGGCCGGCCAGCACGTCCTGTCCTTGGACGCCTCGACCGTCGGCGCCGAGATCGTCGACGGTCCGGCGATCCTCGCCCTGGCCCACGCGATCGCTGGCGCCGATCCCGATCGCGCCCATGCCGCCGCGCGCGAGCTGCTGCAGCGCTCGGTCCCGGAGACGACGTCATGACCGAGATCCTGTACTACGCCTTCCCCTACTTCATCCTGTTGCTGATCGTCGAGTACTGGTCCTTCCGCCACCTCGAGGCCGACGGGATGATCGGCTACGACCTCAAGGACTCGCGGACGTCGATCACGATGGGGATCGGCAACGTCATCATCAACGTGGGCTGGAAGTTCGCGGTCCTGGCGCTGTACGCGGTGCTCTACGAGCTGGCGCCGTGGCACCTGCCGACCGACGCGTGGTGGGTCTGGGTCGCGCTCTTCTTCGCCGACGACTTCTCCTACTACTGGTTTCACCGCGTCTCGCACGAGAGCCGCGTCTTCTGGGCCAGTCACGTCGTCCACCACTCCAGCCAGCACTACAACTTGAGCACCGCGCTGCGTCAGACCTGGGTGCCGATGACCTACGCGCCGTTCTGGCTGTGGATGCCGTTGGTGGGCTTCGCGCCGTGGATGGTGCTCTTGGCCCAGGCCTGGAGCCTCATCTACCAGTTTGGGATCCACACCGAGCGCATCGGCCGGCTGCCACGCCCGATCGAGGCGGTGTTCAACACGCCGTCGCACCACCGCGTCCACCACGGCTCCAACGAGCAGTACCTGGACAAGAACTACGGCGGGATCCTCGTCATCTGGGATCGGATCTTCGGGACCTGGGAGCCCGAGGGCGAGCGCGTCCGCTACGGGTTGACCACCAACATCGAGACCCACAACGTCGTGAAGGTCGCGTTCCACGAGTACGTCGCGCTCTGGGGTGACATCCGCCGGGCGCGGTCCTGGCGGGCGCGCTGGGGGCTCGCTTACCACGGTCCCGGCTGGCGGCCGGCAGAGGAGCCCGAGCTCGAGCCGTCCTCCGCTGCGCGCGGATGAACCGCCTACGCTCGTAGGCATGATCGAGCTCTACCAAGCCGAGTGGTGCCCCTTCTCCCATCAGGTCCGGCAGCGCCTCACGGAGCTGATGGTGCCGTTCGTCGCCCATCAGGTCGAGCCTGAGCCCCACGAGCGCGACGCGATGGAGGCGGCGACCGGCGAGCGAGCGATTCCGGTCGTCGTGCTCGAGGACGGGACGATCATCGGCGGCGACACCGACGAGATCCTCGACGCGCTCGACCGGCTGTTCGGAGAGAACGACTACACCGTTGCCCACCACGAGCGGCGGGTCGAAGCGCATTTGTTCGAGCGCGAATAGCCTCGCGCTTTAGGCGCCCGCGAGCATCAGCGCGCCCCAATCCTCGGTCGCTCCGAGGCGGGCGAGGACGCTCGCGAGCTGGCCGACCGAGCGCACGACCGCGAGGTCGTGCGGGTGCGGCGTGACGGTCGCGGCCAGCTGGAGCGCGGCGGTGAGGTGGTCGAGGCCGCGCTGCGCGATGGCCGCCAGCGCAGGGCCGTCGAGGGTCGCCGGGCCGGTGAGGATCTCGCCGAGGACGACGGCGGCCAACCCGTAGGCCTTGATCGCGTCGGCGGTTGGCAGGAGGGCGAGCCGGTCGGCGACGATCGCGGCGAAGTTGTCCTGGTCGCCCGCGCGCCAGGCGACGAGCGCCTCCAGCGCGGCGGTGGTGCGATCGCGATCGACCGGGCGAGCCAGCCCGGCGCCGAGCAGACCGACCCGCCCGCCGGCCATCAGCACCACATGCCCGGGGCGAGGATCGGTGAGGACGAGGCCCGCCCGGGCCGCGGTGACGTGCGCGGCCACGAGCGTCCGGGCGACCGCGCCCGGGTCGGCGATCTTGGCCTTGGGGTCGGCCAGCGTGCGCCCCTCCAGCAACTCGCAGACGAGCACCGACTCGCCGCTGAGCTCCATGTCGGGGGCCGGGATCACGAGCCCGTCGACCCCACGTAGCGTGCGCCGCAGCTGACGCTGGGTGGAGGCCTCGTGCTCGAGGTCGAGCTCGTCCAGCGCGGTCTCGCGGACCTCGCGCAGGATGGCGCCCGCGTCGATCGCGCCGAAGACTTGGCGCAGCGGGGCGGCGAGCACGTCGAGCAAGGCAAGGTCATTACGAACCGCGCCGGAGAGCCCTGGCCGCAGGACCTTGACGGCGACCGGCGCGCCGTCGCGCACGCCGCGGTGGACCTGCGCGCTGGGCGTCACCGCCAGCGGCTCGCGAGCGAGCTCATCCAGGAGCTTGCCGTGCGGGCTGCCCCACGCGCCCTTCAGGAGCTTCTCGACGTCCTTGAACGCGATCGGCGTCGCCGCCGCGGCACGGGCACGCTCCAACTCGGCGGGCAGGCCGTGCAACGCCGCCGGGACCGCATCGGCGGCGACCAATGGCGCTGCGCGCCCGAGCGCGACTCGGCCGCTCGACGAGCGCCGCACCAGCGCGCCGCCCGCCTCCAGCAGTGAGCGCAGCGCGGGCGGCAGGACGGGCGGGGAGGCGGCCATAAGCCGCGCAGACTATGGGGCCAGTGCGCGGATCGCGTCGGCGATCGGGGTGTCGCCGGACACGAGGTCGAACGCCAGTCCGACGGTCGACGGGGTGGCGAGGACCGTGGCGAGCACGGCGGCGACGTCGGCGCGCGGGATCTGTCCGCGATCCTGGTGTGGTCCGGCGCTGACACGGCCCGTGCCCGGCTCGTCGGTCAGGCCTCCGGGCCGGATGATGGTGAAGGCCAACCCGCTCTCGGCGAGCTTCTTGTCCGCCTGGCCCTTGGCGCGCAGGTAGGTCCCGAAGCCGCCGTCGTCGGCCGCCTCCGGATCGGCGTTGATCGAAGAGACGATCACGTAGCGGCCGATGCCGTTGCGGCGGGCGACCTCCATCAGCTTGACCGCGCCCGCGTAGTCCAGCGTCCACTTGCGCTGCGGCCCGCTGCCAGGTCCGGCGCCAGCGGCGAAGACGATCGCGTCGGTGCTGCCGATCAGCGTCGTGAGCTCATCGACGTCGAGCGCCTCGAGGTCGGCGAGCACGGGCTCGGCGCCCGCCTCGTGCACGCCGTCTTCGTGCTCGGGATTGCGGATCAGCGCGCGCACGTGGTGGTCGGCGTCGGCGAGTTGCCGCTCCAGCAGCAGCGCGATCTTCCCGTGGCCTCCGGCGATGACGATGTCCATGCCCACGACGGTAGCTCGCGGGCGCGTTCTCGCAAGTGGAGCACTGAACGGCCGAATCGTTGTCCAACGGGATAAAGACTTCGGCTGCGCGGTCCGGCACGCTCATCGGCCGCATGATCCTGGCTGACACGACCACGGACACCCTCGGCTTTGCGGGACGGCTCGGCACCGACGTCGGCCTGAACTCGGCGTGGGTGATGCTCGCCGCGGTCTTGGTGATGTTCATGCAAGCGGGCTTCGCGATGCTCGAGATCGGCTTCGTGCGCGGCAAGAACGCCGGCTCGGTCGTGGCCAAGATCCTCGTGAACTTCGCGCTCGCGGCGCTGGGCTTCTACGCCGTCGGCTTCGCGCTCGCCTTCGGCGGGACGGATGCGCTGATCGGCACCCACGGCTTCTTCGTCGCGCACGCGAGCGACTTCCCGCTCGCGTTCCCGAGCAACGAGCACGGCGTGACGGCCGAGACGCTGTGGTTCTTCCAGTTCGTCTTCTGCGCCGTGGCGCTGGCGATCGTCTGGGGCACGACGCTCGAACGCATCAAGTTCGGCGTCTACATCATCTACGCGCTGGTCTTCTCCACCGTGATCTACCCGGTCGTCGCGCACTGGATCTTCGGCGGCGGCTGGCTGGCCTCAGAGATCCACGTTCAGGACTTCGCCGGCTCGATCGTCGTTGACGTCTGCGCTGCGGCCGCGGCGCTGGCGATCCTGCTGCAGCTCGGACCGCGGCGCGGCAAGTACGGCAGCGACGGGCGCCCGCGGGCGATCCCGGGCCACAACATGCCGCTCTTCGGGCTTGGCGTGCTCATCCTGTGGCTGGGCTGGTTCGGCTTCAACCCGGGCTCGACGCTCACGGCACTCGACGGCCGCTTCGGGACGATCGCGATGATCACGCAGCTGGCCGGTGCCTCGGGTGTCGCCGCGGCGATGGTCGTCATGTACGCCAAGACCAAGACCTTCGACATCGGGATGGCGGGCAACGGAGCGATCGCCGGCCTGGTCGCGATCACGGGGCCGGCGGGCTACGTCGACCCGTGGGCCGCGCCGATCATCGGCGCCGTCGCGGGCGTCATCGTCGTCTACGGCGTGCTGGCGATCGACCAGCGGGTCGACGACCCGGTGGGCGCGCTCGCCGCCCACGGCCTGGCCGGCATGTGGGGCGCGATCGCGTGCGGCCTGTTCGCCGCGCCGCGCCTGGCCGAGCACAACCTGCCTGGCAGCCGCGGCGGCCTGTTCCTCACGGGCTCGTTCGTCCAGCTCGGCTCCCAGCTGGTCGGGATCGTGGTCGTGGCGTCGTTCACGTTCGTGGTGTCCTACGCGGTCTTCTGGCTGATCGCCAAGACCTATGGGTTGCGGGTCAGCGCCGAGGACGAGAACGCGGGGCTCGACATCTCCGAGCACGGCATGTACGGCTACCCGGAGCAGTTCATCCCCGGCGCCGAGCTGGTCGGCTACGGCGCGGTGCCAGCCGGCCTGCGGCTGGGGACGGGTCCGATGTCGGACCCCGAGGTGACGGTCGCCGGCTGACGGCTGCGCTGCTTGCGCCGCGGGCCGTCGTCGTTGTTGAATGGCTTGCGATGGCCGCGACCGTGACCGCCCCACCCGCCCGACATCTTCTGCGCGCTCGCGATCACGCCGACGCCCACTACGGCGACCCGGCGCTGGACGTTCCGGCGCTGGCGCGCCGGGCTCACGTGTCGCCGGCGCACTTCAGCCGCTGCTTCAAGGAGACCTTCGGCGAGACGCCGCACCAGTACCTGCAGACGCGCCGGATCGAGCGTGCCCAGGAGCTGTTGCGCCTCAGCGAGCTGACCGTCGGCGAGGTCTGCGTGGCGGTGGGGTACCGGTCGCTGGGGTCGTTCAGCGCGACGTTCAAGCGCACGGTCGGGCTCTCACCAACTGCATGGCGCGATCAGGTGCGCGCCGAAGCGCTGCTGGCGCGCATCCCGTCGTGCTTTCGCCGCGAGTGGCAGCGGCCGCGCGCGGTGCCCGACAGCAAGCGCTGAAGGGCAGCAGGTTTCGAGAAGCGCGTGTCGCCGCCGCGGCGTACCGTCGAGGCCATGCCCAATCTCAAAGTTGCAATCCTCTGCGCGATGGTCGGCGACCAGGACGAGGCGCTCGCCTGGTACACCGAGAAGCTCGGCTTCGAGAAGCACACGGACGTCGATGCCGGCGGCTGGCACTGGATCACCGTCGCGCCACCTGGCCAGAACGACTTCGAGATCTCGCTGATCGACCCGTCCGTGCGACCGGACATCGAGGCCGACGTGCGGTCGCTCATGGCCCGTGGCGGCCTCAACGGCATCATCATCCAGACCGACGACTGTCGCGCCGCCTACGCCGAGTTGGTGGCCAAGGGCGTGGAGTTCACCAGCGAGCCCGAGGAGGTCTTCTACGGGATCGACTGCGGCTTCCGCGACCCGTTTGGCAATGGCTTCAGGTTGACGCAGATCGCCGATGTGCCGGCCGCCGTTCCGTCGAGCTGACGCGGGCCGGGCCTTG
>JBEVLC010000033.1:0-26983 GCA_040509415.1 Baekduia sp.
TATAACGCCAGACCAAAGGCCGGGGAGTCGATCCAGGTCACGGGCACAGATCTCGGGGGTCGCGGCAGGGTGATGCTCGGCACCACGATCACGACATCGGCCGACTGGACGGCTAGCGGCTTGGCCGTTGATATCCCCGATACCGCTACGGGGGTGTTGGGGTTGACGGTCAACTGCGGCCGCGTCTCCAACACGATCGCGATCGCGATCGCCGCCGACAACACCCTCACCATCGGCAAGCGCACCACGAGTGGGACAAGTGCGTCGATCGTGGTTGCGACCAAGGCACCAGGTGCGGTCCGCGCCACCGGCACCCGCATCACCACGAGCACGGTGACGCTCACCAACGCTGGGACCAAGACGATCAAGGTCAAGCTCACCACCGCCGGCAAACGAGCCCTCGCTAAGGCTAAGAGCCGCCGGCTCACCACAACCGTGAGGTTGCGGTTTGTGCCGGTTGGTGCTCAGCCGGTCACCAAGTCGGTCACGGTGACCTTCACGCGCAAGGCGGGCCGCTAAATGACCCAGCACACCAACACCAACAATTGCGGCGTCGTTGTGTTCAAGGAGCCTGCCATGCACCACACCCCTACACACGACCGAGCGTCAAGGTCCAAGCGCTTGGCAGGCCTGAGCCGTGTGCTACTCGGTGTGCTGGTCGCATCGATCGCGACCGCCCTCCCCAGCCTCCCAGCACACGCCGCCACCACGGACTCGTGCCCCAACGCGCAACTGCGAGCGCTCAACGACTCCAGCGGCCTACCCGACTGCCGCGCCTACGAAATGGTCACCCCCCCCTACAAACAAGGCTTCGCGCCGTTGAAGCCAGTCTATGGCGACGGGGCCGTGGCCTACTACTCGACCGGCAGCTTTGACGGCAACCCCTACGGGGGCCTCGGCAACCAGTATGCGGCGCTGCGCGCAGAGACCGGATGGAAGACGATCGCGATGAACCCGCCCGGCGAGCAATGGGTCTTCCGGCAGGTCCCTGAGGGCACCCAGGAGGGTCTGTCGAGCGATCTTCGTTCCTCGTTGTGGGCGATGCGGCCGCGCTCGGAGCTTGGCGAGCGCGACGAGGAACATCCCGAGCGCGACGGGATCTATGTGCGTCGACCTGACGGCGTGTTCTCGCTGATCGCCCCAAACCCCGGCACGACCATTATTCGCGTCTTTGCGTCTACGCCTGACCTGTCGCACGTGGTGCTGGGTGGTGAACTTGGTCAGGTGCCGCCAAATCTGTATGAGGTCATCGGTGGAGATCAGGTTCTACGCCCGATCGGTGTTGATAACAGCGGAGCGCCACTTCCGGGCGCGGGCGTGAGTGGTGCTGGAGGGCTGTGCTCGTCGGGCATCTCTGCCGATGGCCGGGTGATCTTCTTCGGGACCGGTGACTCCTACGGCTGCTATAGGCCGCGGGCGCGGGTGGGGGGTACGACGACGATCGACATGTCAGCTTCGGAGTGCACGCGGGCTGCGGGTGACCCTGGCGGGGTGTGCAACGCCGACGCCCCGGTGAACCCCGTGGGGTTTGCGCGGGATGGTTCGCGGGCGTTTATGACCACGACCCAGCAGTTGGTCAATGGTGATACCGATGCCTCCAACGATCTGTATGCCTGTGACATTCCGGTCGGGACGATCGCTGCCGAGGGGCCGCTCAACAAGTGTCCGAGCCTGCGCCAGCTCACGACGGGTGCGGCTGGCGGTGCAGACGTAGAGAACGTGATCGGTGCCGGCTCGGCCGGTGTCTCGAAGGATGGTTCGCACGTCTATTTCGTGGCCCGTGGTGTGTTGGCCGCCAACCGCGGGGCCAACGATCAGCTCGCGGTCGCCGGCGCCTACAACCTGTATGTGTGGCAGACCGATGCCGAGCACCCCGCGGGCCACATCACGTTCCTAGCCCGGATAACAAACATCAGCGATGTGGTGGGTAACAGTGAGACCCAGGTCACGCCTGATGGTCGCTATTTGCTGATCGGCACGACGACCCAGTTGGTGAGCTCTGGTCCAGGGGTTGATACCGATGGCGCCAATGATGTGTATCGCTATGACTCTGAGACCGGGAAGTGGCTGCGGATCTCGACCGGCACCACCGGCAGCGGCGGCAACGCAGAGACCTCCACCACAATCGGGTTTCGCAACGCGATGACCAACGATGGCCACACCATCGTGTTTACGACCCCGGAGGTGCTGGCCCCGGCCGATGCCAACAGCGACACCGATGTGTATGCCTGGCACGAGGGGCAGGTGTCGGTGATCAGTCCTGATGGTGGTGGGGACCCTGGGATCAGCACCTCGGGGACCGATATCTACTTCACGACCACCAGCCAGGTGACCGCGGCTGATAGCGACACCAGCTCTGATGTGTACACCGCGCGGGTCGATGGTGGTTTTGATCTGCGTGAGTCGGGGCCGTGTGAGGGTGAGGGCTGTTCGGGGGCGCCTAGCGCTCCGCCCGGCCCTCCGCTGGGTGTGGGCGGTTTTGGTGGGCAGGGCGATGTCCAGGAGCCGGCACCCAGCTTCACCCTTCGGGCGATCAGTGCGGCTCAGCGTCGGGCATTGGCGCAGACCGGGCGGGTGGCGGTGACGGTGACCGCGAGCAAACCAGGGTCGGTGTCGGCCCGGGTCACGACAACGATCGGCGGCAAGCCCTCCAATGGCGCTATGGCGCGAGAGACCATGGCCCAGGCAGGCTCGGTGCAGTTGATGTTGCGGTTGTCGAAGAAGGCGCGGACGCGGTTGGTGGCCAAGCGGCGGTTGTCGGTCAAGATCGTGGTCAGCCACTCCAAGTTCGCGTTGCCGCGGTCGGCGACAATCAAACTCACCCTGGCGGTCAAGACCCAGGAGAAGGTCAAGGGGTCGTCGGTTGGGCGGGGCTCGGTTGGCAAGGGGGGGCGGTCATGAATCGCTCCGACAACGATTCGGTGTTTGTGTTGTGTGGGAGAGAGATGGGTGTGATGTTCTCCAGTGGCCTGCCATATCGTGTGCTGTCGGTGTTGTTGACCGTTGTGGTGGTGTTGGGTGTGGGGTCGGTGGGGGCGGCTCGGGCGGATGATCCGGACTCGGTCTTCGAACTGCAGAACTTCGTTGCCCGCGCGCTGGATGCTGATGGCAATGACTACACGGTGGCCGGCGGCCATCCGTATGAGGCCGTCACCTCGTTCTCCTTCCCAATAAAGACCACCCCCGGCGGAGTCGTACCGGTCGAGGCGCCGAAGTCGACCTTCACCGAGCTGCCCCCGGGGTTCCTGGCGAATCTGGCCGGTGTCGCGCGGTGCCCGTTGTCGAAGTTGGCCGCTGGCGCGTTTCTCCCCGAGTGTCCGGCCGCAACCCAGGTCGGCACGCTGCGTTTGGACACAAGCGGCAACCCCGGTTTTCCGGTTGGGTTGTTCAACCTGGTGCCCGAGCGGGGGTATCCGTTTCAGTTGGGGTTCAAGGCCTTACAGAACGCGGTGGTGTTGTACCCGCGGTTGAGTTCGCGGACCGACGGGTATCGGGGCGTGGTCGCGGTTCCGGGCGCTTCCGATTTCGCTATCACGGGTGCTGAGGTGCGGGTGTTTGGGGTGCCGTCGCAGCGTTTGGGGTTGGGCGGTCCTCCCGTCCCGGCGTTGATCAACCCGGCTGATTGTCTGGTTGGTGTGCCGGTGACCAGGATGATCGTTGATTCGTGGATGCGACCGGGTCGGTTGACGGTCGATGGTTTTCCTGATCTGAGCGATGGTCGGTGGAAGTCGGCGGTGGCTGAGGCGCCGCCGGTGACGGAGTGCGATGCGCCGGGGTTGGTGTCGCAGTTCGCCCCGGATTTGAAGGTGCGGCCGTCGGAGGAAACCGGGTCATCGCAGGTGGATGCGCCGTCGGGGTACTCGGTTGATTTGGCCTTCCCCCAGAGCAATGATCCGACCGATCCGGGCTCGGCTTATGACCCGGGGGTGCCGTCGGCGCCTCCGTTGAAGGATGCGACGGTGACGCTGCCCGAAGGGGTCTCGATCTCGCCGTCGGCTGCTGATGGGTTGGATGGGTGCTCTGATCAGGCGGGTGCCGGGGATCAGGTGCGATATGACGACACGTTGCCGGTCCAGTGTCCTGACGCTTCGAAGGTTGGCACGGTGGTCGCGACCTCACCGTTGCTGGCCTCCCATGATCCGAAGACCGATGCGGTGACCGGCGCTAAGCCGATCAAGGGCGACGTGTACGTGATCAAGCCGCATCCGGGTGATCTCAGCCCTGCTGGAAACCAGGATGGCTTGTTCCGGTTGTTGATTGAGGTTGATTCGCGTGAGGATGGGGTCAATGTCAAGATTCCGGGTGTCGTGACGGCTGATCGGGTGACCGGTCGTTTGACGGCTCGGTTTGAGAACAACCCGCAGGTGCCGGCCAAGCGCCTCTCGATGACCTTCAGGCCCGGAGACAGGGCGTCGCTGGCTAACCCGGTGTCGTGCACCTCAGCCAAGTCGACCGGGGTGTTCACACCATGGTCACGACCCGGCACCAGATCTGACGGTGTCACGGTCCCGGGTACCGCGGATGCGAGCTCGAGTTCGATTTTCGAGGTTAGCTGGGATGGCAAGGGTGCAGGCTGTCCGGCGAGGCTGCCGTTTAGCGCGCCGGTCACCGCCGGGTTTGCTGACACCCAGGCGGCGGGCTCAAGCCCGTTTAGCTTCGATCTCACGCGTGAGGATCGCCATGCCATCCCGACCGACATCAACGTGAGCCTGCCCGACGGGCTGCTTGGTGCGGTCAAGGACGTCCCGCTGTGCTCCGATGCCGACGCCGACGCGGGAACGTGTCCGACGGCATCACGGATCGGAACCGCGGTGGCAGGGGCCGGTCCCGGGGCGCATCCGTTCTATCTGACCGATCAGCCGGTGTCGTTGACGGGGCCGTATAAGGGTGCGCCGTATGGGTTGGCGATCGCTGTGCACGCTGTCGCCGGACCCTTCGATCTCGGTACCGTTGTGGTCCGTCAAGCCCTCAACGTCGATCCTGATGATGTTCATGCGGTTGTGACGAGTGATCCGTTGCCGACGATTCGTGATGGTGTTCCGTTCCGGATCCGCCGCGTGCGCGTGACCGTCGATCGGCCCGGGTTCATGCGCACCCCGAGCTCGTGCGCACCCAAGACGATCCAGACCACGATCGGCTCCCAAGACGGCCAGACCGCGAGCGCTTCGACGCCGTTGCAAGCCACCGGCTGTGAGAAGTTGCCGTTTGCGCCGAAGATGACGATGAAGCTCACCAACCCCGCTGAGGCGAAGGTCGGTGGGCATCCGGGGTTGGAGGTTGTGGTAACCCAGCGCGATGGGGAGGCCGGAACCAAGGCGTTGACGGTGACGTTGCCGTTGAGTCTGGCGTTGGATCCCGATAATGCCGCCAGCGATCAGCTGTGCGAGTTCACGGATGGGTTGAAGGGTCAGTGTCCGGAGAAGGCCGTGATCGGGACGATGACCGCGATCAGCCCGCTGCTCAAGGCCCCGTTGAGCGGGAAGATGTATTGGGTCAAGGGCATCCGCATCGATCCCAAGAGTGGCCGGCAGATCAGGACGTTGCCGTCGTTGTTGGTGCAGTTGCGTGGTGAGGTCAACGTCAACCTGCGTGGCACGACCTCGGTGCCCGACAACCAGCACCTGACCTCGACATTCCCGACGATCCCCGACGCCCCGCTGAGCTCAGCGACAGTCAAGCTCAACGGCGGCAAGAAGGGCCCGCTGGTGATCACCGATGGCCACGACGACATCTGCTCCGCCCCGCAAAAGCCGTTCCTGGCCACCATCGGCCACAACGGCAAGAGCTACGACACGGCGATCTCCATGACCGTCGAATGCCCGCTCGCGGTTGTCTCGCGGACGTTTACCTCCACCGCGGTCAAGGTGAAGATCAGCGGCCTCAGTGCGGGGACAGTGTCGATCTCAGGCCCCGGCCTCAGAACGACCCGCCGGACGATCACCTCGGCGAGTACGGCGACGCTGACCGCGAAGCTAACCACCACAGGCAAGCGCCTACGCAGAGCCAAGCGGGACGTGCGCGTCAAGGTGTCCTTCACCCCGAAGAACACCAAGAAGACCCGAATCGCTTACTCATCCAGGGCCAAGACGGCCAAGAAGCGCTAACCCGCAACACCCACAGGCGCCCGGCGGAGACCCCCAACCTCCGCCGGGCACCACCCTATGTCTCCGGCGTCCCCGCCCGCTCCCGCGGTGCGATCCGCGACAACAGCGTCCGCGCCGCCGCGATCACCAGCCCGCGCTCATAGACCGTCGCGAACGCGAACCGCCGTTCGCCATCGGCGCGATCGACGTCACCGAGGTCGCGGCCGACCAAAGCCGCCGCGAAGTGCGGGCCCAGCACGATCACCGACCACTCTGCGGCCAAGGCGTCATCCGGATCGAGCTGCGCGCCCCGCACGCCATGGACGGGCTCATCCGCCAGTCCGACGGCAAAGGCCGCGACCAGCGACGACCGCCGCGCCGGCTCCTCATACCGGCGCAGAGTCGCCGCGTGACGTGGTGGACCTCCTCGGCGTCCCGATCGCGGCCGGATCGGAGTTAAGGAACAACGATGACGTGCGGCCCAGGCCCGCTTCCAGGGCTCCGCGCACTGGACTGGGACTGCCGGACCGTTGCCGTTCGACAACACGCCCCGCCGCGGCCGCCGCCGCGAACAGCCGGTCGGGACGGTGCAGCGGCGAGCCCTCGGGCCTGCGCGAGCGCCTCGTAGCCGAGCGTCTCGCCCGAGGCGAGATGCACGATCGGCTGGTAGAGCGTGGTGATCGCGCCCTCGGCCAGCACGCGATCCAGCGCGCCGCCCGCTGGCTGCCGGCGGCTGGTGTCGACGTCTGGGCCGACCTCGTCACGGTCCGTCGCCGTGCTCGCGGCTCGCTGCGCGACGACCACCCTCATGAGTTCGCATTCTTGGGGACTTCGCTCGGGTCGTGCCCGACGAGGTGACCGTGGTCGCCGACATGTGCATCGAGGGGTGCTACGACGGTGGCTACGGGATGGTGCGGTTCGATCAGGCCCAGAGTGGGGTGGAGCCGCTTGGGGTCGATTTGGAGGACGCCCGACTTCGTAACGCTTGCGGGTGCTTTGGGGTTCGGGTTCGGGCGACTGCGGTCGAGGGCGTTGGCGAGGACTTCGCAGCGGCGCTCGGCGAGCACCTGGCACCGCAAGGGGCCGCCAGCGTGGGTGGACCTCTTGGGTGAGCTGGGCTGAGCGGCTGGCTGGCATTTCAGTCCCGGATCACCGACCGCGTCTGGGTCGTGAGTCCGGCCGGACTGCACTCGGCCTCGACAGACAGGCAGGTTCTGCCATATAGGCAGGGGTACTGACCGGCTCATCAGAGCTGGACCGCAAGGTCCAGGATTCCTGCCGTTGCAGGTACTACGTGTTTGTGGCTGATTGGATCTTTGGGCGATGATTGCTCTAATCGGGTCGAGCCTGCCCCGGTCCTTGTCGTTGACTTCCCTTTAGGCGAGGCGTACTACTGACCTTGTAGGAGCGCTGCCCTTTGGATCCTGTGAGGATTACTCGTGACGGTCGGTCAGCGTTTCGTCCTCTATGGAAGGCGGACTGTAGCCAAAAGTGCGGGTCGCGTTCGTCTGTCGTGGTGCCGATCTCGGCCGGTGGGCAGGCGCATCATGGTCGGCTCCGAAGCGCGTTGTTGGAATGTCGGTGCTGCGGGGCCGCGTTAGATCCCGGTGTGTGCCGGGACTCACGAGGAGTGGTCTGAGATGTTGAAAATGGTTTTGAAGAAGATCATGTTGCTCTTGGGTGTTGTGCTGGCGTTGTGCGCGTTTGTGTTGCCGTCGGTGTCGTCGGCGGCGAGTTGGTCGCCTGGAGGTACTGTGGATGGTCGGATTGACTCGGGCAACCTCGGGTGGTCCATTACGTTGATCAATGGCGGGGCGTCTTGTACCTCCTCGACGTTTAGCGTCTCCGTTGACACCGCTTTTGTGGCGACTATCACCAACGGTACCTTTGCGAACTGCCACGGCGACACGGGTGGTAGCGTTGGTTGCACTATCACTTCTGTCGGCACTTTCCCTTCTCCGTGGCGGATGACTGCGTTCAACACTAGCGACATCATTATTGATGAAGTGGACATTGACGTCTCGTTTGAGCAGACTCCTGGCACTCTCGGCGAGTGCCCTCAAGTCGGTCTCAATATCCGGCTGACTGGGCGTGTGACTGCAAGCTTCACTCCGGGCGCTGTGGGGGCGAGAAGGCTCGATTTCGGCCCCCCAACCACCGGGTTCTTTGCACATTTTCCGGGTGTCGGTAGCCTCCCCGCCGTGGCGCGGGGTCAGGCTACGGCGACTGGTTTGTTGAACATCCTGGATTGATTGGGCATTTGTGCTGCTGGTGTGACGCTGTAGTCCGGGCTGGGGCCGCCTTTGACGGTCCCAGCTCCCCTACACTTCCGGCGTCCCCGCCCGCTCCCGTGGCGCGATCCGCGACAACAACGTCCGCGCCGCCGCGATCACCAGCCCGCGCTCATAGACCGTCGCGAACGCGAACCGCCGGTCGCCATCGGCGCGATCGACGTCACCAAGGTCACGGCCGACCAAAGCCCCCGCGAAGTGCGGGCCCAGCACGATCACCGACCACTCTCCGGCCAAGGCGTCATCCGGATCGAGCCGCGCGCCGCGCACGCCGTGCACCGGCTCATCCGCAAGCCCGACGGCAAAGGCCGCGACCAGCGACGACCGCCGCGCCAGCTCCTCATACCGGCGCAGAGTCGCCGCGGTGAAGTGGCGGGCCTCCTGGAAGGCCGACAAGATCACCGCGCCCTCGCCGATGCGGAGCGCCTGCGCCTCGAGGTGGTGGCTCATCGCCAGCAGCAGGCGCTTGGTCGCCTCACCGGTCTCACGGGCCGCCGCGACGACCTCGAACGGCGTCGACCCCGGCAGCACCGACGCGGTCGCGGCGTGGCGACGCGTCCGCCCCGTCGGGAGCAGTGCCACCGCCGCCAGCGGCCCGGGACGGTCGAAGTGCCAGCCCTGAACCAGCGTCGCGCCGAGCGAGCGGGCGATCGTCAGATGCTCCTCGCTCTCGATCCCCTCGGCGAGGATCTGCGCGCCCGTGCGCTCGTGCTCGGCCGCGACGGCGCTGACGATCGCCGCCTGGTCGGTCGACGGCCGGTCTTGTACCAAGCGCAGGTCGAGCTTGATGACGTCGGGCTCGATCAGCGGCAGCAGGGCGAGCGACCGCACGTCGGCGCCGACATCATCCAGCGCGATCCCGTGCCCGGCGCTGCGCGCGCCAGCAACAACCCGCACCAGCTCGGCCGGACGAGCGGTGACGGCGCGCTCGGTGATCTCAACCACGAGGTCGAGCTCGCGCTGCGCACGCTCCCACAGCGGCAAATGCTCCGTCGGGCACGGCGTGCCGAGCGCGACCGACTCGCAGTTGAGGAACAACGCCAAGGAGCGTCCCAGGCCCGCCTCCAGCGCCCCGCGCACGGCGACCACCCGACAGGCCCAGTCCAGCTCGACAACACGCCCCGCCGCGGTCGCCGCCGCGAACAGCCGGTCAGGACGGTGCAGCGGCGAGCCCTCCGGCCCACGCGCGAGCGCCTCGTAGCCCAGCGTCTCACCGGACCCCAGCTCCACGATCGGCTGGTAGACCGCGGTGATCGCCCCCTCGGCCAGCACGCGATCCAGCGCGCCGCCCGCCGCGGCGGGGTCGAAGGCGTCGTCGGGCACCAGGACCGCCTCGCCGGAGACGGCGCGGTGGACCCGGACGGTGTCCTTGCCCGCGGCCTTGGCGGACTCGACAGCGACGTCAGCGTCCTGCAACAGATCGGCAGACGTCGTCGTCGTGCCCTGGCGATAGAGCCCGATCCCGAGGCTCACGCGGATCTCCAGGCGCAGGTCGCCGACGACGTGCGGCGCGTCGCGCACAGCAGCAAGCAACCGAGCCGCCAGCTCCTTGGCGACCCGCTCGCCCTCGCCGGTCGGCAGGTCCTTGAGCAGCAGCGCGAACTCGTCGCCACCCTGGCGCGCCAGCAGGTCCTGCGGCCGGACGACAGAGCGCAGGCGGTCGGCCACCACACGCAGCAGCGCGTCGCCCGCCTGATGGCCCCACTTCTCGTTGACGCGGCGGAAGTCGTCGACATCCACCTGCAGCAGTGCCAGCTCAGTCTCATGCACGCGCGCGCGATGCATCGCGGAGCGCAGCTCGTCGTGCAGTGCCGAGCGGTTGGGCAGTCCGGTGAGCGCGTCGTAGTAGGCGAGCTCGTGCAGCCGCGCGTTCTGGCGCATGCGGTCGGTGACGTCGCGTTGGGTGCCGAGCCAGCGGACGAGCTTGCCCTCGCCGTCGCGCTCGGGCGCGATCGCGACCTCGTTCCAGAACGGCGTGCCGTCGGCCCGGTAGTTCAGCAGCGTCACGTACGCGTCGCGGCCCGCGGCGATCGCCTCGGTCAGGACCGAGATCGAGCGCGGGTCGGTGTCTGGTCCCTGCAGCAGCTTGGCGTTGCGGCCGAGCACCTCGGATGCGCCGTAGCCGGTCAGCAGCTCGAAGCCGGGGCTGACCCAGCTGATCGGCAGGCCGTCGGCCAGCGCGTCGACGGCGATGATCGCGGCGAGGCCGTCGAGGTCGGGGGCGGGACGATCCATGCTCGCTCAGTCTCCCAGGCGGAAATCGAGGTCGGCGTCGACGTCGTCGACATCTATCTGGGCCTTCTGCAGCTTGCCCGCGTAGTCCCAGTTCATCGACTGCCAGCGCGTGAACTGATCCAGCACCCAGACGCCGGACTGGCGCGAGCCGTTGCCCGACTTCCCGTTGCCGCCGAACGGCAGGTGCGCCTCGGCGCCCGAGGCCTGCCGATCTGCTGGATCGCGCGCCCGCGGCGCGGTGCGGGCGTCGCAGCCCACCCCGGTTGCGCCGCCCGGGCGGCGCGGGCTGCGGCGACGAAGGCAGACGACATCTGAGACGTCGGCCGGATTGGTGGACAGACGGTCGACAACGCTCATGAAACCTGACGCTAGCGCGTCCAAAGGTGTCCGGAACGGAACGGATTCCGTTCAAGCGCGTTCACAGACCACCGATCTGTGAGACCAAAGGACCGCGACCCATCGCGCCACGCCGTGCGCCCCCATCTCCTCATGAGCCTCCCCAAGATCCTGCTTCCATTGGCCGCCCTCGTGGCGCTGGCCGTCCCATCGGCCGCCCACGCCGCCGCGCCGGGTGTCAACCTCGCCGGCGCTCCGACGCCCGACCGCATCACCGAGGCGATCGACGCCGGTGCCAAGTCGGTGCGCATCTTCGCGCTGTGGAACGCCTTCGAGCCCAACCACCGCAACCAGTACCCGTCCAACGACGTCAACCTGCTCAACATCTCCAACACGTTCGACGCTGCGATCAAGCAGCTCAACGCCGCGGGCATCGAGCCGCTCTTCGTCGTCACCGAGGCGCCCGCGTGGTCCAACGGCGGCTCCTCAGACGTCGCCGTCCCGCCGACCGACCCGAACGACTTCGGCGACTTCCTCAAGCGCTTCGCTGCCCACAACAAGACCGTAGGCAAGGTCGCGGGCTACGAGGTCTGGAACGAGCCCGACGAGAACTCCTTCTGGCATCCGGGCCCCGACCCCATCAAGTACGCGGCCATGCTCAAGGCTGCCTACGCGGGCATCAAGGCGGGCGACCCGAGCGCGGCCGTCGTGGCCGGCCCGACGACGGGCAACAACTACGGCTGGCTGGAGAACCTCTACACCGCCGGCGCGGGCGGGTCCTTCGACGTCGTCGCGGTGCACACCGACACCGCGTGCCTGGACCGCGGGCCGGACGAGTTCTACCGTGACAACGGCGTGCTGGCGCGCTTCACGTTCCTGGGCTACCGCACGGTGCGGGACACGATGGTCGCCCACGGCGACGGCGGCAAGCAGATCTGGATGAGCGAGCTGGGTTGGTCCTCGACCAACGGCAGCCCGACCTCCTGCACGCGCGGCACGTGGGCCGGCCAGAAGCCGTCCGGCGTCAGCGAGGCCAGCCAGGCCGCGTTCCTGACCAAGGCCTACGCGTGCCTCGCCAACGACCCGTACGTCACGAAGGCCGACTGGTTCACCATGCGTGACACCAGCAGCGAGCCGGTTGACGAGCTCAACCACTATGGCCTGCTGCGCACCGACGGCTCGCCGAAGCCCGCGTTGGGCGCCTTTCGCGCCGTCGCGGCGGCGGGTGGCGGGGTGGCCGGTCCATGCGGCGACTTCGACGCGCCGGCGATCCGCGTGGTCAAGCCCACCCCCAACCAGCAGTTCGTCGACAAGCTCGACCTGTCGGCCGCGGCCAGCGACACCGGCGTCGGCATCGCACGCATCACCTACTCGTTCGACGGCGGCCAGGCGATTCGCAACTTCACCGACAGCCTGACCAACGACGCGCCCGTCGGTCTCGCGCCGTGGCAGGGCTCGGGCAAGCTCGCGCTCGGCCCGCACACCATCGAGGTCACGGCGCTGGACAAGAACGGCAACACGTCGGTGCAGAAGATCCCGGTCGTCAAGGTCACGGCCGGGTCGCTGAAGTCGACGCTGACCCCCCAGGTCAAGCTGAAGTCCAAGAAGATCAGCTGCAAGAAGCGCGTCTGCAAGATCGCGGGCTCGATCTCGCGCGCCAAGGCTGCCAAGGCCGCGGGTGCCGTCCCGTCGCTCGGCGGCAAGGTCGCTGTCGAGTGGCAGTTCCGCAACAAGAAGGGCAAGTGGCGCAAGCTGGTCGGTGGCCTCAAGCCGGCCAACAAGCCCTTCACCTTCAAGGCCAAGCTGAAGTTCAAGGGCAAGTGGCGCGTGCGCGTCGTCTACCAGGGCCAGGCGCCGTGGAAGAAGGCGACGTCGAAGTACCTCACCTTCACGGTGAAGTAGGCCGGCGCCGCAAGAGCGCGCGATAGCGTCCCGGCCATGACGTCTTCCGTCGTGGTCGTGGGCGCCGGCGTGCTGGGCTCGTCGCTCGCCGACCGCCTCGCCCGCTCGGGATGGGGCGTGACGCACGTGGAGCAGTTCTCGCCGGGCCACGTGCGGTCGGGCAGCGGCGACGAGTCACGGCTGATCCGCGCCAGCCACGGCGACGACGAGCTGCACGCGCGGATGTCGCGCCGGGCGCTGGAGCTCTGGCGCGAGCTCGACCCTCGGCTGATCTCCGAGGCCGGCGTTGCGTGGTTCGCGCGCCGAGCCGATGGGTGGGAGGCGGCGAGCGAGCGCGTCCTCACACGGCTGGGCATCCCGAACGAG
Organism: Baekduia sp.; assembly: GCA_040509415.1. Classification (GTDB taxonomy): domain Bacteria; phylum Actinomycetota; class Thermoleophilia; order Solirubrobacterales; family Solirubrobacteraceae; genus Baekduia. The sequence goes on from JBEVLC010000033.1 coordinate 13,214, forward strand.
CGCGTCGATCCCGCGCAGCTCTTTCCGTCCGTCAACGCCGACGATCTCGCGTTCACGCTGCTGGAGCCCGAGGCCGGGCTCCTGCGGGCGCGCGAGGGCGTGCGGGCGCTGGCCGACCGCGCGGTGGCGGCGGGGACGCGGCGGGTGACCGCGGTCGCGCGACCCGACGGCGAGCGCGTCGTCCTCGACGACGGCCGCGTTCTCGAGGCCGATCACGTCATCTGGGCGTGCGGGGCGTGGATGGCGGCGATCTTCGGCGACGTGCTGCAACTGCGCATCACCCATCAGGACGTCTACTACTTCGGCGCCGACGGCCGCTGGGCGGCGCCGGGCGTTCCGGGCTGGGTCGACTTCGACGGCGCCGCTTACGGCATGGGCGATCTCGACGGGCGCGGCGTGAAGGTCGGCCCCGACGTCGAGGGTCCCGGCGTCGAATCTCTGACCGCCGAGCGGGGCAACGACCCGGAGCTCGAGCGCGTCGCGCGCGCGTACCTGGCCCATCGCTTCCCCGCGCTGGCTGGCGCGCCGCTGGTGGGCTCGCGCGTCTGCCAGTACGAGATGACGCTCGACGAGCGCTTCGTCGTCTCGCCGCATCCCGTGCACGGCGGGCGCGTCTGGCTGGTCGGCGGCGGCTCGGGCCACGCGTTCAAGCACGGGCCCGCCCTCGCCGAGCGCCTGGAGTCCTGGATCGCTGGCAGCGAGGAGCCCGAGGCGTGCTTCACCCTCGGCGAGCACCGCCGCCACGACGTCCAGCTGCGGACGGGTGGCACGACGCTTTAGGGCCTCGATGTCCGCGCGGGGACATGCCCTTCAGGTTCCGTAATCCCTGGCCGATGGGGAACTTGAGGCAAGGGCACGGACGCCCCGGAACGGATGCCGCCGCCTTCCGGGCAAGAACGCCATGCGCTTGCCGGTCCCTGCGCCCCCTCCCGGGCGCAGGGGCCGCAAGCCACCTCCGCGGCCCCGCGTAGGCTCCGCGGCCGTGGACCCGTTGACGACCATCCGGCGACGGCTCGCCGTGCAGCGGTTGAGCGCCGATCCGCTCGGCACGCCCGCCGCGGTCGTCCGGTGGCTCGGCGCGATGCAGGGCCAGGAGTACGCCGAGGTGCAGTGGTCGATCGCGCGGCGGATGGGCGAGGAGGTCACCGACGACGTGATCGAGGAGGCCTTCGCGTCGGGGGCGCTCGTGCGCACGCACCTGCTGCGACCGACGTGGCACGTGGTCGCGGCGGCGGACCTGCGCTGGCTGCTGGCGCTGACGGCGCCGCGTGTCCACGCGGTCAACAAGTACTGGTACAAGAAGCTCGGGCTCGACGAGGCGCTCCTCGCTCGTGGCATGGCGGTGATCGATCGCGCGCTGGGTGACGGCGAGGCGCGCACGCGCACCGAGCTGGGCGGCGCGCTCGCCGGCGCGGGAATCGAGATCGATCGGCTGGCGTTGACCTACATGATGATGTACGCCGAGCTGGAGGCGTTGGTCTGCAGCGGGCCGCGGCGCGGCAAGCAGCAGACCTACATGTCGGTCGACGCGCGCGTACCTCCGGCACCGGCGCTGGACCGCGAGGAGGCCCTCGTCGAGCTGATCTCCCGCTACTTCCGCAGTCGCGGCCCGGCGACGGTCAAGGACTTCACCACGTGGTCGGGGCTGACGGTCGCCGACGCCAAGGCGGGGTTGGCGCTGGTCGGTGACGAGCTGGTCTGCGAGGTCGACGGCGACGGTGCGGCGTGGTGGTCGGCCCCCGACGCCCCGGCAGCGCCCGTGCGCACCGGCGCGCATCTCGTCCCGATGTACGACGAGCTGACGATCGCCTACCGCCAGGCCCGCGTCGTCCTCGCCGCGCAACCGCCGCGCAGCGGCCTGCTCGAGCGCCCGATCCTGGTCGACGGCACCACCATCGGTTCCTGGAAGCGGACCCTGACGGCCCGCACCGTCACCGTCGAGGCGACGATCTTCACCGAGCCAGACGCTGACGGGTTGACGGCCGTCGAGGACGAGGCCGGGCGCTTCGGGCGGTTCCTGCGGCGTTCGGTGACGCTGGCGGCGACGCCGGCCTGACCGCACGCGCCGTCGGTGGCGCGCCTAGTCCTTCGCGCAGTCTCATGGACTCATGTGCTCTGCTGCGCATAGAGTCATCGTATGGCCGAGGACCCACGGTACGACGACGTCTGCTTCTTCATCTCGCCCATCGGCGCCGAGGGCAGTGAGATCCGCCGGCGGTCAGACGCCGTCAACAACTTCGTGGTCAAGCCCGCCGTCGAGTCGCTGGGCCTGCGCACAGTGCGCGCTGACGAGGTCGAGCGTCCTGGGCAGATGACCCTGGATGTCTTCCGGCACATCGTCAACGCGAAGGCCGCGGTCGCCGATCTCACCGGGGCCAACCCCAACGTGTTCTACGAGCTGGCCGTGCGGCACACCGTCCAGCTGCCGGTGGTGCTCATCGTCGACGAGGACGAGGTCGCGGGCCTGCCGTTCGACATCAACCAGATGCGCGTGATCAGCTTCGACCACCGAGACCTGGCCAGCGTCGATCGCGCGAAGGGGGCGATCACCGCGCATCTGACGGAGGCGCTCGCCGGCGCGGTCGACTCGCCGATCAGCACGATGCTGAACGTCGAGGCGCTGTCTCGCGGAGGCTCGGCTGACCAGGCGCTGGCCGAGCTCTCCACCCAGATCGAGGGCCTGGGCGGCCTCGTCCTCGGTCTCCACCGCGGGATGGCGACGCAGGAGAGCGACCGCTTCAAGGACACCAGTGGCTTGACCTTGGGACAGGCATCGCTGGTCGCCCGGACCGCGATCGAGGCTGAGCGGCGCGGCTTCGCGTTGAGCTTCGCGGGCGGTCCCGACGACGCGCCGCACGCGATCCTCGCCGTGCCGGTCCCCGATCAGGACCCGTACGTGGTGGCGACGCCGCTCGCGCGGCTGACCGAGGAGCGCATCCGCAACCTCTTCCGTGCGGCGGAGCGGGCGCAGCGTCCGGAGGCCTTCGCGGCAGGCGCGGTGCCGCCTCTGGGCTGGACGCACGAGATGCAGATCGTGGTCGACGAGACGCGCGACAGCGCGATCGAGGGCGGCTAAGGGATCGGGGCACTACGGCACAGGTCGTCACAACGAGGCCGCCTGTCTCGTCTTCTGCTCGTGAGCCCCGAGGTGACCTGCTGCGCATCGGTGTAGCTTCAGGGCATGGCGAAGAGTGAGTCGCAGGAGAGCAAGTCTCCTTCTCAGCTGATCGACGCGAGGATCAAGGAGCTCGGCGACTGGCGGGGTGAGCTGCTCGGCCGGCTCCGTGCCTTGGTCAAGGACGCCGATCCCGACGTCATCGAGGAGTGGAAGTGGCGAGGGGTTCCGGTCTGGTACCACGACGGGATGGTCTGCACCGGCGAGACGTACAAGAACATCGTGAAGATGACCTTCGCCAAAGGGGCGGCGCTGGAGGATCCTTCGGGCCTCTTCAACTCCAGCCTTGACGGGAACACCAGGCGTGCCATCGACTTCCACGAGGGGGAGAAGATCGACGAGGAGGCGCTGAAGGCACTCGTGCGCGCTGCTGTGGCGTTGAACGAGTCCAAGGCGGGGCGGAGGCCAGTGGCATAGGGGTTGAGGCGTGCGGCATCGATCGAGTGGTGGGAGCCGTGAGTCCGTCAGGCGGGGGCGACGGTGCGGAGGCCCGCGAGCCTCGCGGCGGCGCCTTGGCGATCGTCGTAGGTGACGAAGGCGTCGATCGGTAGCACGGCAACGGCCGAGGCGATGTGGATCGCGTCGAGGGCGCGGAGGCTCGGCTCGGCGAGCGCGCCGGCGGCAAGGAGGAGCGCTCGGTCGATGGGGAGCAGCGCAAGTGCCTGGAGGACATCGTCAGCTCTGGCCATGAGCGCATCGAGGGGCAGCGCGGGATCGTCTGCTGCGGCGCGGAGCACCGCGCGAGGCACTTCCGTGAGGGCGAGCTCGCTGGAGATGATGTCGGCACCGGCCAGGTATGTGCCGAGCGCTGCGGTCTCGGGTTCGTGATGCACGAGCTTCACCAACGCGGAGGCGTCGGCGTAGAAAAGCGCCACCGGCTCTCAGCGGTCTCCGCGGATCTCGCTCAGTGCGTTGCTGAGGGCTGTGGGGTCGCCGTCGAGCGACAGCGGTGCGGGCAGACCGCGGCGGGTCGGTCGAGCGACCCGGCCTTCTGCGATGAGGCGATCGAGTGCCTCACCGGTTGAGGGCGGTGGACCGAGCTCGGCCACCGGCCGGTTGCGTTCGGTGACCACGAGGCGTTCGCCCTGCTCCACGAGCCGCAGGTAGCGACTGAGGTTTTGGCGTAGCTCCGCGACTCCGACGGTCGTCATGTACATCAAAGTAGCAGGAAGGGATCGGTGCGGCCAGCATGATCGGGCCGCGTCGGGGCAAAGCGCGGTACGAGCGGGAAGGCAGTCGCTTCTGCCCGATCGTCTGCGTACCGTTCCAGGCGATGCGTCTCATCGTTGCCCGCTGCGAGGTCCGGTACTCCGGTCGCCTCGACGCCCTTTTGCCCGAGGCCTTGCGCCTGCTGATGATCAAGTCCGATGGCAGCGTGATGGTCCACGCCGACACCGGTGGATACAAACCTCAAAACTGGATGACCCCGCCGACGGTCGTCGAGTTCGAGGAGGGCGACGATGGGGTCCTCACCCACATGGTCGTCCGCAAGCGCGCGGGAGCGACCGAGGACCGTCTCGACATCGCGATCAGCGAGGTCGTCTCCGATGTCACGCACGACATGGGGGAGGCTGCGGCGCTGGAGAAGGATGGCGTCGAGGCGCATCTGCAGGAGCTGCTGGCCGAGCAGCCGCACTGGTGTGGCGAGGGGTTCCGGCTCGTCAAGCGGGAGTGGGCGACCGACATCGGGCCCGTGGATCTCATGTGCCGCGACGAGCACGACGGCTGGGTTGCGGTCGAGATCAAGCGGGTCGCGACGATCGATGCGGTCGAGCAGTTGACGCGCTATCTGGAGCGTCTCCGCGAAGACCCGGCCATGGCCGACTGTCAGGGCGTGCTGGCCGCGCAGCAGATCAAGCCGCAGGCGCGAGTGCTTGCAGAGTCGCGCGGAATGCGCTGCGTCGAGGTCGATCTCGCGGTGCTGCGCGGCGAGCGTGAGCCCGATCTCACACTGTTCCTGGTTTGAACGCGGGCGTTCGCCCGTATCATCACGCAGATGACCACGGATCACGTCGACGTCCTGATCGTCGGTGCGGGCCTCTCGGGGATCGGCGCAGCCCATCACCTGAACGCCAACTGCCCAGGCAAGTCCTACGCCATCTTGGAGTCGCGCGACGCCATCGGCGGCACGTGGGACCTCTTCCGCTATCCGGGTATCCGCTCGGACTCCGACATGTTCACCTTGGGCTACTCGTTCCGTCCGTGGACGGCCGCGAAGTCGATCGCCGACGGCCCTGCGATCCTCGACTACGTCCGCGACACGGCGTCCGAGGGTGGGATCGACGAGCACATCCGCTTCGGTCATCGCGTCACGCGCGTCGCGTGGTCGACGCCCGAGGCCCGCTGGTCCATCACCGCGCAGCGCACCGACACCGGCGAGACGGTCGAGCTGACCGCCTCCTTCGTCTTCTCCTGCACGGGCTACTACCGCTACGACGAGGGCTTCACGCCGGACTTCCCGGGCCTCGACCAGTTCGGCGGCAAGCTGATCCACCCGCAGCACTGGCCCGAGGACTACGACTACTCCGGCAAGCGCGTCGTCGTCATCGGCAGCGGCGCGACGGCGGTAACGCTCGTCCCCGCGATGGCGCAGACCGCCGGCCACGTGACGATGCTCCAGCGCTCGCCCACCTACATCATGGCGCTGCCCGGCGAGGACCCGATCGCCAACGCGCTCCGGCGTGTCCTGCCTTCCAAGGCCGCCTATGCGGCCGTGCGTTGGAAGAACGTCATCACCCAGGGCATCTTCTTCAACCTCAGCCGCCACGCGCCGAAGCTCGTCAAGGGCCTCATCGCCAAGATGGTCCAGCGCCAGCTGCCCGACAACGTCCCGTTGGACCCGCACTTCACGCCGACCTACAACCCGTGGGACCAGCGCGTCTGCCTCGTTCCCGACGGCGACCTCTTCAAGGCGCTGCGCAGCGGCAAGGCCTCGGTGGCGACCGACACGATCGAGACCTTCACCGAGAACGGCATCAAGCTCACCTCCGGCGCCGAGCTGGAGGCCGACGTCGTCATCACGGCAACCGGCCTGAACCTGCTCGCGCTGGGTGGGATGGAGGTCGAGGTCGACGGGCGCGAGGTCGTGCTCAACGAGACCATCGGCTACAAGGGCATGATGTTCAGCGACGTCCCCAACTTGGCGATCGCGCTGGGCTACACCAACGCCTCGTGGACGCTGAAGTGCGACCTGACCTGCGAGTACGTCTGCCGGCTGCTCAACCACATGGACGCCAACGGCTACGGTCAGGTCACGCCGCGTAACCACGACGCGAACCTCGAGACGCTGCCCTTCATCGACCTCAAGTCGGGCTACGTCGCGCGCGCCATCGACCAGTTCCCGCGCCAGGGCGTGCGGGCCCCGTGGCGCTTGTACCAGAACTACGCGCGCGACATCATGATGTTGAAGCGCGGTGCGCTGGAGGACGGCGCGATCGAGTTCACCAAGGCGCCCCAGTCGGTGCCCGAGCAGGAGCCGCTCGCGGCCTAACGCGCACCCGTCGGCGTGGCGCGGGTAGATTCCCGCGCCATGTCCGATGATCAGCCCGCTGTCCTGACCGAGCGCCGCGACGGCGTCCTCGTCATCACCATCAACCGGCCCGAGGTCCGCAACGCGGTCAATGCCGCGGTCGCCTCCGGGATCGCCGCCGCGCTCGATGAGCTCGACGCCGACGACGGCCTCGCGCTCGGCATCCTGACCGGCGCGGGCGGCTTCTTCTGCGCGGGGATGGACCTCGGCGCGTTCGTCAAGGGCGAGTCGCCGTGGTTCGGCGACCGCGGCTTCGCCGGCATCGCCCAGCGCGGTGCACGCAAGCCGCTGATCGCCGCGATCGAGGGCTTTGCGGTCGCCGGCGGCTTCGAGATCGCGCTGGCCTGCGACCTGGTCGTCGCTGCCGAGGGCGCCAAGCTCGGCATCCCGGAGGCCAAGCGGTCGCTGGTCGCCGCGGGCGGCGCGCTGCTGCAGTTGCCCAAGCGGATGCCCTACCACGTGGTCATGGAGTTGGCCCTGACCGGCGACCCGATGCCGGCTGAGCGCTTCCACGAGTTCGGCGTCGTCAACCGGCTTGCGCCCAAGGGCGAGGTGCTCGACGCGGCGCTGGAGTTGGCGGCGGCGATCGTCAAGAGCGCCCCGCTGGCGCTCGCGGCCTCCAAGGAGATCATCCAGTCGCAGTTCGACTGGAGCCGCGAGGAGATGTGGGAGAAGCAGGGCGCGATCAGCGGCCCGGTCTTCGCGTCAGAAGACGCCAAGGAGGGCGCGTCGGCCTTCAAGGAGAAGCGCGACCCGGTCTGGCAGGGGCGCTAGCGCAAACGCCGCGTCCGTGTCGAGCTATGGGTCATATAGACCCTTTGCTCGACACGGAGGGCGCTTGGTCTCGAGAAAAGCACCCATGCGGTGCATAAGTCGAGATGGACGCTGAGCCCACCCGCCATGGCGCCGGCGGACGACGGACCAACGCCTGGGCTCCGCTCCCGCTCGCTCTCCTCGCTGCCAGCGAACCACGCCACGCACGACGACCAGCGCCTCGCACTGAGCGCCACCGACGCCCGCCGCCGACAGACGCACGCAGTAGCGTTGAAGGTATGGCCGACAGACCAGTGATCGGGCTCTGCGCCGCGCTGGAGCGCGCGCGGTGGGGTGCCTGGGACACGCCCGCGCACCTGCTGCCGCGCGAGTACGCCGATGCCGTGCAGCGCGCGGGCGGGATCACGTTGTTGCTGCCGCCGGACGCGCGAGTGACCGAGCATCCCGACGAGCTGCTGGATCTGCTCGACGGCCTGATCCTCGCGGGTGGCTCCGACATCGATCCCGCCGGCTACGGCGCGGCCGCGCACCCCGAGACCATCAACACCAACCCGGAGCGCGACGCGTTCGAGATCGCGCTTGCCCAGCGTGCGATCGAGCGCGACCTGCCGTTCCTCGGGATCTGCCGCGGCATGCAGGTGCTCAACGTCGCCCGCGGCGGCACGTTGTTGCAGCACTTGCCCGAGAGTCACGGCCACGAGAACCACCGCCGCAATCCCGGCTCGTTCGAAGGTGCCGACCACCAGGTCCGCTTGGAGCCCGGCTCGCTGGCGGCGCGCGCGGCGGGCGAGGAGGCGCACCGCACGCTGAGTCACCACCACCAGGGCGTCGACCGCGTCGGCGAGGGGCTGGTCGTCACCGGTCACTCGGAGCTTGACGACCTTCCGGAGGCGGTCGAGCTGCCTGGCGCCCGCTTCGTCCTCGGCGTGCAGTGGCATCCGGAGGTCGACGAGACGAGCAAGCTCGTGGCTTCACTGGTGGATGACGCGCGCCAGCGGATGGCGGGCGTGGCAGCGGCCCGGGTACGCGGTTAGCCCGGCAGGTCGATCCGCGTGAGGTCGAGGACCGGGAACGGCGGGGGCTCGGTGCTGGCGCGGTAGCGCGCGAGGGCATCGTCGCCGAGTGCGGCGAAGGCGGCTTGCACCTGCTCGAGGTAGGAGCGCTGGATCGCGACCGTGGCGGTGCCGGCGCGGCCGGCGGCCACGCGCGCCCGCCCGGGTGCGCGGCCGGTGTAGGCCCAGACCGGGGCGCCTGGCGCCGGATCGATGAGCGGGGTCACGTCGACGCGCTCGTACTGGCGCTCGCGCGCGTCGAGGGCGGCGAGCCCCGGCGCGTCGACCGCCAGCAGGGCGCCCTCGACCTCGGCGCCGTCGACGTCCTGGAGGTCGAGGAACGCGACGGCGAGCGGTGGCCGCGTGCCGTCAGGCAAGGCATACACCTTGTATCCCGGCACCTCGACGGCGTTGTCCATCGCCACGCCCCAGACGCGGCGGTGGCCGCGCAGGACGGCGCGCGCGACGCGCGGCGCCGCGACGAGCGAGGCGTAGCCGAAGATGTAGGCCTTCACGGCCGCGCGACCACGGTGCGCTTGCCGCCGCTGGTCAACGCGACCGAGAGGACCGTCGGCGTTCCCACGCTCGACACCCAGTCGGCCTGCGCGACGAGCTGCGAGTAGCCCTTCGGCGCGCCGAAGCGGATCGTCGTGTCGATGCCTGCCGGGATCTTCCAGCGCCGACCGCCGGCCTCGACCTGCTGGTCGCGCCGTCCGCCGCGGTAGCGGAGCTCGACCTGCGAGGCCGCGTCGAGCCACAGCGCGCCGGTCATCTCGCGGGCGCAGGTGATCGGTGCGTCGACGCCGACGATGTCCGGGCTGTTGGTGGCATAGCCGGGCGTACGACGTGGGCAGGGCAGGACGATCAGCGATCGCGCGTGCGGGACCGTCGATGGCTTCAGCTCGACCAGCCGGCCGATGTCCGGGTCCGACGCCGAGCGCAGCTCATCCTGGAACGTGACGCGCGCCGACGGGTCGTTGATCAAGAAGCGCGAGGGTCGCGGGCCACAGCCGGCGCCGAGCACGAGCTCACCGGACACCGCGAAGCGCATCGAGCAGGAGATGCCCTGGACCTTGCGTCCGAGCAGCCCGGCGGCCGGGGCGTAAGCCTGCGTGATCTTGCGGTTGAAGAAGTCGATGTCGTCGAACTGCGGTGCGTTCTGGGTGACGCCCAGCAGCGCGACGGGTCCGGAGGCGCGGTGGTCGACCCATTCGAGGTCGGCGGGCATGACCGAGCGAAACGACGTGCCCGTCTTGGTCATCTGCCACCACGCGGCCTGGCTCTGGACGGCGAAGACCGCCAGCACCGCGGCACCGACGATGACGGCCGCGCGCGCCGGCGCGGTCTCACGCGCGCGAAGCAGCCCGACGGTCCACAGCAGCGCGAGCGCGACGAGTGTCAGCCCGAACCCGATGCCAAGTCCTAGGACATGGTCCAACCTGTAGCTGATGCCCCAACTCGCGCGTTCTTCCCCGATCATCTGGATCGCGGGCCGCGCGAGTAGCGTCAGCGACAGCGCGCCCGCGACGATCATCGCCGTCCGCGACAGCAGCGCCGGCCGCGAGATCAGGACCGTCATCAGGATCAGCGCCAGCGGCACCGCGTAGGTGACATAACGGTCGATCGCCGAGAGCGCCGGCGGGTAGCCGGCGAGGAAGAAGCCGCTTTGTGCGACCGTCGCGAGCGCGGCCGGCCAGAAGACCGCCAGCAGCGGGCCGGTGCGGTCGTCGCGCCAGGCGCGACGCGAGCAGGCGGCCCCTGCGGCCAGCAGGATCGGCACGAAGCCACCGACGGCGACCAGCGCCAGCAGCTGCAGGCCGCTCTTGGAGAGGATCCGGTCCAGCGAGGGGCGCAGGCTGAAGAAGCCGCCGTAGTCGCCGGTGACGCCGGGGGCGGCGAGCGCGACGACCACGAGCCCGGCGAAGCCGACCGAGGCAACGGCGAGGTAGACCCGGTGCGCGCGCAGCCGCTCGGCGCGCCGGGTGGGGTCGCGCAGCGCGTCAAGCAGGAAGGTCATCAACAACGCGGGGACGAGCACGGCCATCTGGATCCGGGCCCAGGTGGCCAGCGCGAGCAGCAGGAAGGCGAGCCAGCCGAGGCGGCTTCCGGGCCTTCGCAGCGCCATCACCGCGACGCACAGCGCCGCGGTCGTGAGCGGAAACGCGAGCACCTCGGTGACGGTCTCGGCGCTCGTCAGCATCCACGTGCCGGCGACCGAGAGCGCGGCGGGGACGAGCGCCAGCCGCGGCCCGACGAGCTCCCGCGCGAGCAGCCAGACCGGGATTAGCTGGGCGCAGAGCGCGAGCGTCCCGAGCACCTTGGACGCGTGGTAGGCGTCCACCGAGGAGCTGAACAGCCCCCAGGCTGGGGTGATGAAGTACACGTACAACGCCGCGGTCTGGCCGATGTGCTCGCCGCGCCAGTCCGTGCCGGTCCCGTCAGCCAGCCCGCGCGCGAGATGCGAGTAGCGGAACTCGTCCGGGAACAGGACGGGCAGCGGCGACCGCAGCGCGAGCACGAGGTACAGCGCGCCAGCAACGAAGTAGAGCCCAGCCACCCACGCCCACGGCGACGACAGCACGCCGGCCGCGCCGGCGCGGTGGGCAGCGGTGGGCTCGGCAGCCCGCGCGGTGCTCATCGCGCTGGACTGTAGAAGGTCGGCGCGACGGCCCGTTGCACTTCCGTAGCGGGGTCAGACCCCGTTGCGGAGATGCGACGGCCGTTGCAGTTCCGTTTTGGGGTCTGGCCCCGAGACGAAAGTGTGGAGGTGGGCTCAGGCAGCCGTGCGTCCGCCGACCGCGGCGGCGACGCCCTGGCGGGCGCGGCAGACCAGGGCCTTGCTGGCGCCGGCCGACACACCGAGCACGCGACCGATGTGGGAGTGCGAGCGGTCCTCGAGCTCGTGCATGACCAGCGCGCGGCGCTGGCGCTCGGGCAACTGCTCGACGCCGCCGACGACCTCGTGCAGGCGCTGGCGATGGGCGATCATTGAGACCGGGCCCGGGCCGTGGTCGGCCAGGACGGCCTCGTGCGGGTCGAGGTCGGTCGTGCGGTTGGGCTTGCGCAGCTGGTCGAGGCAGCGGTTGCGGACGATCGCGTGCAGCCACGGGCGCAGCGCGATCTCGGCACCGTTGCCCTTCATCGAGCGCAGGGCGCGGATGAACGCGTCCTGGACGCACTCCTCGGCGTCATGGTGGCGGCCGCCGAGGACCTGGCGGGCGTAGGCGGTCAGCTGCGGCTCATAGCGGTGGACGATCGCGGTGAACGCGGCGTCAGACCCGGAGCGGACGGCGGCGACGAGCGCCTCGTCGGAGGCGGTGCCGGCGCGTGGGGTGCGCGCCTTGGGGGAGGGAGAGGAGAGGACCGGGTTCATGTCCAAGATGTTCGCTCGCCTCGGCGCCCGCTCCCAGCGACCCCGGGGCTACACCTTCCACCCCCAAGGTGTGGTGGGCTCACACCTAGGTGTGGGGCCGGCACGGTCTCTAGGCTGCCGAACGCTCGCCCAGAGGGCGAGGTTCGGTCGCGGGTGTTCGCCCAGGAGGCGAAACCCGCAGCTACGCTGGGAGCGTGCCTGCCGACGAGTCCCCGCTCGCAGCCCACGCCGCATCGCCCGCCGAGCTCCAGGAGCGCCTGAGCGCCGAGCGCGCGGGCGCCCCGTTCCTGGTCCTCCGTGACGGCGAGGGCCGTCAGCGCCTGCTGCGCCTCGACGGCCAGCGCCTCAGCGTCGGGCGCGCGGAGTCCAACGGCGTCGCGCTGCCGTGGGACACCGAGGTCAGCAGGTTGCACGCCGAGCTCGAGTGCATCGCGGGCGAGTGGACGGTCGTCGACGACGGCCTCAGCCGCAACGGCACCTATGTCAACGGCACCAGGATCTCCGGCCGCGCGCGGCTGCGCGATGGCGACACGCTGCGCATCGGTCGCACCACGCTCGGCTACCGCCGTCCGGACGCCGAGGAGACCGTCGAGCGCACCGTCGTTGCCGGCGAGCCCGTCGCGCTGGCCGATCTGCCGGCGACGCAGCGCCAGGTCCTCGTCGCGCTGGCTCGTCCCTACAAGCAGGCCGAGTTCGCGACGCCGGCGACCAACCAGGAGATCGCGGCGGAGCTCCATCTGAGCGTCGACGCGGTCAAGGCGCACCTGCGGTCGCTGTTTCAGAGGTTCGGCATCGAGTCGCTGCCGCAGAACCAGAAGCGCTCGCGCCTCGTGGCCGAGGCGTTCCAGCGCGGGATGCTGACGCAGCGAGACCTGTAACTAGCCGAAGTCGATGCGGGAGACCGTCCCGCTCGCGAGGTTCGTGACCCACACGTGACCTCGGCGGGCCACGATCGCAAACGGGTTGCGTCCCACCGGGATCGGCTCGCCGATCGTCTTGCCGGTCCGGGCGTCGAGGCGGACGACGGCGTCATCGAGGTAGCTGGCCACCCACACCGTGGTGCCTGAGACCACGAGGTCCAACGGTCCGCGGACCGCAAGCGCATCGGTCACCGCATTGCTCAGGGAGCGGTTGTTCTGCGAGATGGTGCCGTCGTCGTAGTTGGTGACCCAGACCTGGTTGGCACCGAAGGCGACGCGGTGCTTGCCGAAGCCGATCGGCGTCGACCGCCGCTCGCCGCTGCCAGGGTCGATGCGGCTCAGGCGGTTACGGCGGCGGTTGGGGACCCAGACGTAGCCGCCGCCGGTCGTGATGTCGCCGACGCCCTCCTGGCCGAAGAGGATCTCCTTGGTGGCACCGCCGTGCGGGTCGACCTTGATGATCGATGACGGCGGGCCGGTCGTCCGTCGCGCGCGTTGGCCGACCCAGACCGCGCCCTCGCCGGCGGCGACGACGTCCGCGGTGCCCGAGCCGACGAGGCGGTCACCCTGTACGTGCCCGCTGACGGGATCGATGCGCACGAGGCGGGCCTGGTCGCCGTTGGTCACCCACAACGACCCGAAGCCCGCGGCGACGCTCGTCGTCCCGCTGCTCCACGGCAGCTTGATCGTCCGCCGCGCGCCCTCGCCGTCGGCGGGCAGGCCGATCAGCCGGCCGCTGCGCACGCTTCCGACCCACACGCGACCGCGAGCGTAGGCGATGGCGTTGGGGCGCGGATCGACGGTCGCGGTCTGCGCGACGCGCGGCTCGCCGCCGGCGGCGGGCGTCGTGACCGTCTGCGACGCCGTCCCGGAGTCGGGTTGATCGTCGCCCCCGCCGAGCAGCACGACTGCCACGACGACGATCGCCGCGCCCGCCAGCAGCGCGA
>JBEVLC010000034.1:0-19926 GCA_040509415.1 Baekduia sp.
GGCACCCCGCGTGGCGACGTACGGCTGCCGCTAAAGCGGCAGTCCCCCCTTGAACGCTTCGGTTCCGTTGACGAGCGTCAGATCCGGGAACCCATGGGCACGGGCGTAGGCGATTTCCTTGGCGATGTCGCCGACGCCATTGGAGGCGACCAGGGGTGCCAACGCCACGGTGCTCAGGACGCCGAGCGCCTGGCCGTCGCCGTTGAGGAACGCGCTGCCGGAGTCACCCGGGATGCCGGGCGTCAGCGTGTAGAGCGTGGAAGACCAACCGCCCTCGCTGACCTGCACGACCTTGCCGCGCTTGGGGCTGAGCTGCGTGATGCCCTGGCGCAGCGACGAGTTGCCGTAGCTGTAGACGTCATCCAGCGTCCCGGCCGTGCCGACGCCGGTGGGGCCGCCCCACTTCGGGATCGATGGGTTGACCTTGGCCACGTCGGCCGGGTCGAGCTTGATCAGCGCCAGGTCGTTGTAGGCGCAGGTCTCCTCGTCGGTCTCGCCGGCGGCCTGCATGGCCAGCCACGAGTTGTAGGCCAACGATCCGGGCTTCGACGCGCCGGTGACCTCGACGGGCGTGTTCAGCGGCAGCGAGGCTGAGGTGCAGCCGTCGGTGTCGGTCGAGCTGCCGGTGCCCGAGCAGTGCGCTGCTTGGCCGAGATAGGTCGCGCCGCCGCTGGTGAAGACGAAGTTGGCGGTGCATTGGGCGCCCTCGGTGAAGACCTGGACGCCAGGATGGACGGGGGCGGTTGCCGCGGGAGCCCACGCTGCGGCGCTGGAGGGCGCCAAGGCGAGGGCTGCGATCGCGGCAAGGCCTGCGATTGCGCGTCGCTGCATGTTCTCTCCTCCTGCTGGTTGGGACTCACCGACACCAACGCGCAGGAGGTAGAGAACTTGCGACTACACGGCGGTGGTGACCGGCCCCGGACGTTGGCGGTCACGCTCGTAGGCGTCGATCGACGCGCCCTGCTTGAGCGTCAGCGCGATGTCGTCGAGGCCTTCGAGCAGGCGGTGCTTGATCTCGGGGTCGATCTCAAAGGACGCCGTCTGGAGGCCGTTGGCGCCCTCCCAACGGACCTCCTGGGAAGCCAGGTCGACCTGAGCGCTGCCGACGTCGGCGATCGCCTTGCACTGCTCGGCGGTGAGCTGCACGGGCAGCATCCCGATCTTGGTGCAGTTGGACTTGAAGATGTCGGCGAAGCTGGAGGCGATGACGACGCGGAAGCCGTAGTCCTCCAGCGCCCACGGCGCGTGCTCGCGGCTGGAGCCGCAGCCGAAGTTGCGGCCGGTGACCAGGATCTGGTTGACCGGCAGGTCCCAGTCGGGCTCCTTGGCCCAGTCGTAGAAGAGGTACTGGCCGAAGCCGGTGCGCTCGACCCGCTTGAGGAACTGCTTGGGGATGATCTGGTCGGTGTCGATGTCGTCGCGCATGAGGACCGACACCGGGCCCGTGATCGTCTCGATGGCCTTCATGATGTTCTAGTTCCAGTTCCGGATGTCGACGAAGCGGCCGGCGATGGCTGCCGCGGCGGCCATCTCGGGGCTGACGAGGTGCGTGCGGCCGCCAGCGCCCTGGCGGCCCTCGAAGTTGCGGTTCGAGGTCGACGCGCAGCGCTCGCCGGGCTCGAGCTTGTCGGGGTTCATCGCCAAGCACATCGAGCAGCCGGCGCCACGCCAGTCGAAGCCCGCCGCGGTGAAGATCTCGTGCAGGCCCTCGGCCTCGGCCTGGGCCTTGACCTTCACCGAACCTGGGACGACCATGGCGTACACGTCGCTTGCGACCTTCTTGCCCTCGACCATCTTGGCCGCAGCGCGCAGGTCACCGATGCGCGAGTTGGTGCAGGAGCCGATGAAGACGCGGTCGAGCTTGATCTCCTCGATCGGCGTCCCGGCCTCCAGCCCCATGTACTGCAGCGCGCGCTCCTCGCCTTCGCCGGCGGGGGTCGGGATCGAGGCGGTGACCGGCGCGACTTGCGCCGGGTTGGTGCCCCAGCTGACCATCGGGCTGATCGCGGAGGCGTCGACGACGACCTCCTTGTCGAAGTGCGCGCCCTCCTCGGTATAGAGCTCCGCCCAAGCAGGGTCGACCTCGACGCCGCGCTCGTCGACCCAGGCGAAGGTGGTCTCGTCGGGGGCGATCATGCCCGCGCGACCGCCGCCCTCGATCGTCATGTTGCAGACGGTCATCCGGCCCTCCATCGAGAGCGACTCGACAGCCGGGCCGGCGAACTCCACCACGTAGCCGGCGGCGCCGTCGACGCCGATTTGGCCGATCGTGGCCAAGATGAGGTCCTTGGCGGTGACGCCCTTGCCGAGCTCGCCCTCATAGCGGATCCGCATCGACTTGGGCTTGTTCTGGACCAGGCACTGTGTCGCGAGGACGTGCTCAACCTCGCTGGTGCCGATGCCGAACGCCAGCGCACCGAAGGCGCCGTGGGTGGCGGTGTGGCTGTCGCCGCAGACGATCGTCATGCCGGGCTGGGTCAGGCCGAGCTCGGGCCCGATGACGTGCACGATGCCCTGGTGCTCGGAGCCCAGCGAGTAGATCGGGATCTCGAACTCGGCGCAGTTGCGCTCCAGCGTCTCGACCTGGGTGCGGCTGAGCACGTCCTTGATCCGGGCGGCCGTGGGCGTGCCGTCGGTCGGGACGTTGTGGTCGGCGGTGGCGACGGTGCGGTCCGGGCGGCGCACGGGACGGCCGGCGAGCCGGAGGCCGTCGAAGGCCTGTGGGCTCGTGACCTCATGGACGAGATGGAGATCGATGTAGATCAGGTTGGAGGCGACCTCGTGGGCCTCCCAGATCTTGTCGAACAGGGACTTGGGCATCTGATGTTGTTCCTTAACTTCTGCGCAGACCGGCGCTGACGACTGCGAGCAGCACGGCCTCGCCGGGTCCGGGGTTCTCGAAGCGGTGCGCCAGATCGGCGTCGAAGGTCACGGTGTCGCCCTCGTGGAGCTCATGCTCGGCGCCGTCGATGTGCAGCGTGACGGTGCCGCGCTCGACGACCGCGATCTCGCGGCTGCCGGGCTCATGCATCGGCGGGTCGCCCTCGCCGCCGGTCGCTGCGCCGGGCGCGAGCTCGTGACGGCTGAGCTCGGCGCGCTGGCCGGGCAGCGGTGGGGTGAGGATCTCGAAGGTGTGGCCGGCGGCGCCGCCGCCGCGACGGCGCTCGGCGGTGCGGACGATCGAGACGCTGTCGGCCTCGTCGAGGCGCAGCAGCTGGGAGAGACGCAGGTCGAGACCGTTGGCGATGCGGCTGGCGACGGCAAGCGTCGGGCTTGTCTCGCCGCGCTCGACCTGGGAGAGCATCGGGGCTGAGACCCCGCTGCGCTCGGCGAGGTCGCGCAGGGAGAGGTCCATGGCCTCGCGGAGGGCGCGGACGCGGGGGCCTACGTGGATCTGCTGGTCGAGCTGGTCGGCGGGGGCGACGGGTGACATGGGTGAGGGCGCGTACGTTATCACGTACAAATGTCTGATGGTGTGGGTGGCCTTGCCGGGGCGCTTGCTGTTGTCGCGATTCCGTTGCGGGGTCAGACCCCGCAACGGAAGTGCGACGACTGACGCACTCTCGTTTTGGGGTCTGGCCCCTGAACCGAAGTGCGACGGGCTATGTGGTGATGGTGGTGGTGTAGGTGTCGAAGATGCGGTTGAGCGCTTCGACGCTGTGGCGGTTGGCGTGGATGTCGCTCATCACCGCGGCGTTGATGGTGGTGTCGGCGCCGATGTCGGTGAGGAGGTCGAGGTTGGTGGCCAGCAGGTCGCAGCGGCGTTCGTGGAGGTGTTCGATGTGGCCGCGTGTGAGGGGGACGTCGATGGTGTCGGTGTGTGGGGCCATCTCGGGGTCCCAGCCGAGTGCGTCGATGACGGCGGTGGCGTCGCGGTAGACGTCGGCGAGCGCGAGTTGCTTGGTGGGGATGTAGTCGAGGAAGTCCTCGAAGGGGTCGTGGTTGAACATCAAGACCTTCTTGGCCTCGATGCGCAGCACGTCGGCCGTCGACGGGTCGACGCTGATACGGCAGGCTGAATTACCCTGGTGGGCACTCATGGGAGCTGATGTCTCCTTGGGTCATGCCCCCGGGCCGTTGACGCGGTCGCGGGGGTTTGTATTTGGATGAGCGGCGGAGCCTACATGGCGGGGCCGACGGAATGGTGGATTTCACAGAGTCGTTGCAATGTTGCAGTTCCGTTGCGCTCCACCACACCAACAACTCGGGAGCATCTGTCAGAGACGGGTAGCGGACCGCCCAAGACTGTCGTCGTGAGGCGCTGGTCGCGGGCCAGACCTGGTCTGCAGCGAGCGCTTGGGTGGTGCGGCTTGTTGGTGGCGTTCCGCTCAGACGTTGTCCGGGTGCCAGCGTGATCCGTCTGCACCGAGGGGAGTGAGCGGTGTCGGTCGCTCGTCGCGTTGGCCGGTCGTCCGCGGGCGCTGGGGTCGGCGATTCGGTTGTGCCCCGAAAACGAGGGGCGATGGTGCTCGTGGTCGAGTTGACCGGCATTTTCCACGTCAACTCGACCAGCGACCGTCGCGGTCCGGGTCGGTTTGAACGTCACATGGACGTCGAAACCGCCCCGAACCCTGGTACTGGGTGTGGGTCGGTTCGAGCACGAAAATTGTGCTCAAGGTGACCCGGAACCTCCCGAGTGCCCGCCCAGAGTCGTGGCGGGGTCAGACCCCGCCAAGAAGTGGCGAAGCCGCAGCGGCCCCGCGACGCTTCGTCGCACCTGCGTGACGGTTGCGCGCAACGCTTCGTTGGCAGCGCGAGCGCCTGGGGAGGGCGGTGATCCGTGATGTCGCCATCCGCGCGGCCAACGTTCGATGCCCACACAAATGCACCCCGGACCACAGCCCGGCTACGCACCACACGCCCCAGACCACAGGAGCGTGGTGGCGATCGTCACGGAGCGCCGACCATCCAGCCACGCCCCGCACCACGCCCGCCAGCACCCAACTACCCTCCTTCCCCATGGCGCCTTCGGCACTCCTGCGGCCCGATGTCCTCGTGCTCGCCGGCGGCGGCATCGTCGGTGAGGCCTGGATGCATGGGGTGCTCGCCGGGATCGAGGATGGCAGCGACGCGGACTTCCGTCGGGTCGAGGCGTATGTCGGGACGTCCGCCGGCTCGATCGTCGCTGCGCGGCTGGCGGCGGGAAGGCGGTCGCCGCGGCCCAATGCCACGGAAGCTGATGCGAGCGCCTGGAGCGTGGACGGCCGAGCCGAGGAGGCCGAGACGCCCGGTGGCCTGCGCGGTGCCGTCCGCGGCGCCGCCCGCGTCGGCTGGGCTGTCAGCGAGCCGCTGACCAGCACTGCCGCCCGCGCCGCCACGCCGGTGGGCGCGCTCGCGCGCGCCGCGGTCCTCTCCCGCGCCGCGAGCCACGGGCGCCCGCTGGACCACCTCCACGCGCGCGTCGCACGCTGGGGCCCGCGCTTCGACGGACGGCTGCGCATCTGCACCGTCGATCGCCGCAGTGGACGCCGCACCGTCTTCGGCGCGCCGGGCGCGCCGGCGGCCACCGTCGCCGACGCGGTCTGTGCCTCGTGCGCGATCCCGTGGGTCTTCTCCCCCGTGCGCATCGGCGACCGCGAGTACGTCGACGGCGGGGCGTGGAGCGTGACGAACCTCGATGCCGCGAACGCGGGCCGGGACACCCATGTCCTATGCCTTGATCCAACCGCATCGCTCGGCGGCAACGACCGCCGCATGGCCGCGCTGCGCGGCGCGTTCCGGGTCGCCTCAGAGCTTGAGCTTCAAACGCTGCGCCGCCGCGGCGCCCAAGTTGTCCATGTCGCGCCCGACCATCAGGCCACGAGAGCCATCGGCACCAACCTGATGGCCGAGAGCCACACGGCCGGCGCGCTGCGTGCGGGCTACGCGCAGGGTCGGCGGCTGGCCAGCGGCTAGCGCGACCGCGCCCGCAGGACCATGACCTTCACGCCGCTGCAGTCGGTGCGGCTCGGAACGGCGACGTCGATGGTCGTCCGGTGAACCGGCCGCAGACGGAGGCGGGCGCGGCCGTCGCGTGCCGTCGTAGCGCGACCGAGGGTGCGCGAGCGACGGGCGGAGATCGCCTGGGTGGCGACCACGCGCGTGCCGTGCAGCGGCTTGCCGCGCAGAGCGACACGCACCGTCAGGGTGGTCTGCCTTCCGACTCGCACGCGCTTGGTGACCGCATGCACGACGCAGGCCCGCGGCGGGGCGCCCGCGACGGTCTTCGGGGCCACGCCATCAGCGGGCGGGCTGGGTGCCGGGAACGAGATGCCGGGCGCGATCGGGACGAGCGGCGGCCGGGTGGCCGGCGCGTCGGCCTTGCTGTCTTCCTCAGTGGCGACGGGGACGCTCTCCGGCACGGGCGTGACCACGGGCGGGACCACGGCCGGGGGCTGCAGAGCGCTATCGGCCAGCGCACCGATGAAGTCGGGCGCCAGCGGACCGTGCCACAGGCGGATCAGGTCGACGTCGCCCTTCAGCGGCAGCACGCAGCTGCCCTGGTAGGTCCCGATGTAGTGGTCAGACGACGTCAAGGCGTAGGCGATGCTCTGCGGCGCCGCGATTGGGTCACCGACAGGACGACCGTCGACCAGCAGTCGCAGCGAGCTCCCGTCGAAGACACCCGCCACGTGATGCCAGGCGCCGTTCCAGATCTCGGCCGGGCCGATCGCCGCGGTCACGTAGAAGTTGCGGCCGTCGAAGACGTAGAAGGCCATGCCCCCATCCTCGGCGGTGTAGAGGCCGTAGGACCCCGCGAGGCAGTCTTGGGCGCCGTGCGAGACGACGTAGCGGTACTGACCGGGGCTCGACGGCCCGCGCACGACGGCCTCGAGCGTCAGCGTGCCGGGCTCGAGCTCGGGCGCGGCGGGCAGGCGGACGAAGCCGCGCCCGTCGAAGTGCAGGGCGCGGCCGGACAGGCCGGCGATGCGCTCGGGATCGCGCGCGTCGACGTTGCTCGTCAAGCCCAGCCGGCCGTCGAGACCGAAGGGACCGTCGTCGATGGCCCGCTGGCCACCGCTCTCGTCAAACCGCCATTGGCCGACGACCGTGCTCGCAGCACCGGCTGTGCTCGCCCCTATGCCCAGCGCTGAAAGCGCCACGAGCAGCAATGCCATCACCTTGGCATCGCGCCCCCGCATCCATCCTTGCATCACGCTTCCCCCGTAGCTCACGCGCCGCCATTCACCGTACTCGGACGGTCGGCCGGCACAAGCAAAGCTGCACGGCGCGGACGGACGTCGTAGCGGAACTCCGGTGCTGCGGCCACAGGCCTATGGCGTCTGCGCAAGCTCCGCGTCGGAGGCCGCCGCATGCGCCTTGGTCACCGCGTTGCCGAGCGCGCGGACGTAGGCGATCGCGGCCGCTTCGATGATGTCGGTTGTCACTGCCTGGCCGGCGCCGGTGACGCGCTGGCCGGTGAGCACGCCGGGCGTGTCGTTCTTGACGGCCTCGTCGGGCGCGCCGAGCTCGACGACGACGCTGACCTCGCCGAGCGCGTCCTGGCCGCCCGTGACGGCGTCGACACGGAACTCGCGCAGGCGCGCGTCGATCTTCGTCGCGCTGTTGATCGCGCGGAAGATCGCGTCGACGGGACCGTCGCCGGTGAACGAGCCCTCGACGACCGCGTCGTCGGGCGTGCGCACGGCGACCGTCGCGTGCGGCGGTCGGCGGTTGGAGGCCTCGACCTCGAACCACTCCAGCGCGTAGCCCTGGACATCGGCGCGCAGCTCGTCGGTCACCAGCGCCTCGAGGTCCATCGCCGTGACCTGCTTCTTGCGGTCGGCGACCTCCTTGAAGCGCTCGAAGGCCTGCTTGAGCTGCGAGCCGTCGATCGTGTAGCCGAGGTCCTCCAGCGCCTGGCGCAGCGCGGCGCGGCCGGAGTGCTTGCCCAGCACGAGCGAGTTGGCGTCGAGCCCGACGGAGCGCGCGTCCATGATCTCGTAGGTCTCACGCGCCTTGAGCACACCGTCCTGATGGATGCCGGACTCGTGCGCGAAGGCGTTACGGCCGACGATCGCCTTGTTGGGCTGGACCGGGTAGCCGGTCAGGCGCGAGACCAGGCGGCTGGTCTTGGCGATCTCGGTCGTGACCGCGCCGGTGCTGTAGCCCAGGCGATCGCGACGCGTGTGCAGGAGCATGATCAGCTCCTCGATCGACGCGTTGCCGGCGCGCTCGCCGATGCCGTTGACCGCGCACTCGATCTGGCGCGCACCGGCCTGGACGCCCGCCAGCGAGTTGGCGACGGCCAGGCCCAGGTCGTCGTGGCAGTGCACCGACAGGACGGCGCCGCGCAGGTCCGGTACCAAGGCGTACAGCTCGGTCAGGAACTCGGCGTACTCGTCGGGCGTCGCGTAGCCGACGGTGTCGGGGATGTTGATGGTGGTGGCGCCCTCGTCGAGCGCGATCTGGACCACCTCGGCGGTGAACGCGGTCTCGGAGCGCGTCGCGTCCATCGGCGAGAACTCGACGTCCTCGCAGAGCGCCTTGGCCTGGGCGACCGATGCGCGGGCGAGGCCCTTGACGTCCTCGCGCGTGGACTGCAGCTGGTGCTCGATGTGGATGTCGGAGGTCGACAGGAAGGTGTGGATCCGAGGTCGCTCGCTGTCGCGAATGGCCTCCCATGCACGATCGATGTCGGCGCTGTTGGCACGAGCCAAGCCGCAGATGACGGGGCCTTGGACCTCGCGGGCGATCATCTGGACCGCGTCGAAGTCACCCGGCGAGGCGATCGGGAAGCCGGCCTCGATGATGTCGACGCCGAGGCGCGCCAGCTGCTGGGCGATCTCGAGCTTCTCCGCCGCGTTGAGCGAGATGCCGGGCGACTGCTCGCCGTCGCGCAAGGTCGTGTCGAACAGCAGAACGCGGTTCGGGTCTTCGGGCAGATGAGACATGTCGTGCTTCTCCGTTCGCTAAGGGCTCGTGTGCTGCGACTCTCTTCAGGCTGGTTCGCGGCTTCAGGCGGCCGCCACGCGCTGCTATTCCCCCTAGCGGGGGAGGAGAAGAAGTCGGAGGTCGAGCAAGAGGAACGACATGGACTGCAGGCGAGCCTAGCAGGGGCGGACTACGGCACCAACACGACTTTGCCCACGTTCTCACGCGCGGCGATGATCCGGTGGGCCTCGGGCGCATCCGCGAACGGCACCGCGGCATGCACGACCGGAGCGACCGTGCCGTCGGCCAGCGCCGCGGTCACCGGGGTGATCCATGGCTCGAGCGTTCCGCGGTCATCCCACAGCGCGAGCATGTTGAGGCCGATGATCGCCTTGGAGGTGCTCATCTGGTCGATGAGGTTGAAGCCGCGGAACATCCGAGCGGCCTGCGGGAGCACGCGCCGGAGGTTGCGCTTCTCCCCCGGGTTGATCGACGAGGCGCCGTAAGCGACCAGCCGGCCACCTGGGCGCAGCAGCCCATAGGAGCGCCGAAACGATTGGCCGCCGACGGCGTCGAGGATCAGGTCATAGGTCGGCAGGCCCTTCCACCAGCCGTCACGGCGGTAGTCGATCGCGCGATCGAGGCCGAGTTCGGCAAGGCGCGCGTGCTTGCCCGGCGAGGCGGTGCCGTGAACCTCGGCGCCTGCCGCCTTGGCCAATTGCAGCGCCGAGATGCCGACGCCGCCGGCCGCGGCGTGGATGAGGACGCGCTCGCCCGGCCGCAGCGAGCCGTAGCCCAGCAGGGCGGCCCAGGCGGTCGCGTAGTTGACCGGGATCGCGGCGCCCTGCTCGAAGCTGAGGCCGTCGGCCAGCGGGATCGCGTCGCTGGCGCGCACGTTGATGGTGTCGACGTAGCCGCCGAAGCGCGTGCCAGCCATCACGCGGTCGCCGACCTGCGGCGCCGTGACGCCCTCGCCCACCGCGGTGACCGTGCCGGAGACCTCGTAGCCGACGACGGCCGGCAACGGCGGCGCCTCCTCGTAGAGCCCCACGCGCGCCATCGTGTCGGCGAAGTTGACGCCGCAGGCGCGCACGTCGATCCGCACCTGGCCCGGGCGGGGCGGCGGTGGATCGGGACGTTCTTGGACTTGCAGGACGGACGGATCGCCCGTCTTGGTGATGACGACGGCTCGCATGGTGAGCGAGCCTATCCGGCCGGCCGTCTAGCCGCGCGCGCTGGCCTCAGCCAACTCGAGACCTACATCTTCACCCGGCACGCCACCGGTGGCCCGGAAGTCGCGCTTGGCGCGAGCCCGCTGCAGCGCGACGTTGAGCGCCATCAGCACGAGCACGACGATCAGCAGCATCGTCGCCAGCACGTTGACCTCGGCCGGCACGCCCTGACGCGTGGCGCCGAAGATGAACAGCGGGAAGGTCTGTGTCGAGCCGGCGTTGAAGCTCGTGACGACGTAGTCGTCGACCGAGATCGCGGCCGCGAGCAGCGCGGCGCTCGCCACCCCCGGCGCGATCATCGGCAGCGTGACCTTGCGGAAGGTCGTCCACTCGGCCGCGCCGAGGTCCATGGCCGCCTCCTCGATGTGGCGATCCATGCCTTCCAACCGGGCTCTGACGGTCACCACCACATAGGACATGGTGAACATCACGTGGGCGATGATGATCGTCACCATCCCGGTGCTGACGTGCAGCGTCAGGAACAGGGCCAGCAGCGAAGCGCCGAGGACGACCTCCGGGGTGGCCAGCGGCAGGAAGACGAACATGTCGGTCAGCGCCTTGCCGCGGAAGCCGTAGCGGACGAGCGCCAACGCCATGAACGTGCCGAGCGCGACGGCGATGACCGTCGTGACCAACGCGATGATCAGCGAGTTCTGCAGCGCCGTCGTCAGGTCGGAGTTGGAGAAGGGATGTGCCCAGTGCTTGAGCGTGAAGCCCTGCCAGGTGAAGTTGAAGCGACCCTGGTTGTCGTTGAACGAGTAGAGGACGACGATGAAGATCGGGATGAAGAGGTAGAGCAGCGCGAGGCCCGACCACAGGCCCAGCAGCCCGTTGCGCAGACGATCGTTGCGCAGCATCACACGGCCTCCCGCAGCGACTTGGTCCCGAGCAAGCGGGCGTAGATCAAGATCCCGATCAGGATCCCCGTCATCAGGATGAACGACAGCGCCGCCGCCGTCGGGTAGTCCAGGATGTTGAGGAACTTGCTCTGGATCACGTTGCCGATCATGTACTGCTTGGGCGTCCCGAGCAGCGCGGCGTTGATGAAGTCACCGGACGCCGGAATGAAGGTCAGCAGCGAGCCGGCGAAGATCCCGGGCAGCGCCAATGGCAGCGTCACCTTGCGAAACGCGGTCACGCGGCTGGCGTAGAGGTCGGTCGCCGCCTCGATCAGCCGGCGGTCGATCTTCTCCAGCGAGACGTAGAGCGGCAGCGCCATGAACGGCAGGAAGTTGTAGGTGATTCCTGCGATAACGGCCTTGGTCGAGGCCAGCAGGCGTCCGTTCTCAGAGATCAGGCCAACGTCCTGGAAGCGGCTGACGACCCAGCCGTTGTCGTTGAGGATCAGCTGCCATGAGACGGTGCGCAACACGTAGGAGACGAAGAACGGCAGCACCACCATCAGCAACAGGAAATTCTTCCAGCGGCCCGCCTTGTAGGCGATGAAGTAGGCCAGCGGGAACGCGATGATCAGGCAGAGGATCGTCGCGATGCCGGCGTAGAGGATCGAGCGCCCGAACTGGGTGGAGTAGTCGGAGATCGCGTTGGTGTAGGTCGCGAAGTGCCACTGCAGGGTGTAGCCGTCTTCAGGGTTGCCCGTCATGAGCGACACGCCGCCCTGGTTGATGAGCGGGATCGCGTAGAAGACGATGAGCCACAGCAGGCCCGGCCCGAGGAACAGATAGGGCAGCAGGCTGCGGCGCCGGCGCAAGCTCAGCCGGAGCATCAGGCCCCCGTCACGTCGGCCATCGCCGACTGCATCGTGCGCTCATCGGTCGGCGAGAGCGCCGGGTAGGGATGCAGGCGCTTGCGGACGTCGTCGGGCGGGAAGATCAGCGGGTTGTTGGCGATGTCGGGGTCGGTCTTGAGCAAGACCTCCTTGGCGCCCTCCACCGGCGAGATGTAGTTGACGTAGGCCGCCACCTTCGCCGCCACCTCAGGCTCGTAGTAGTAGTTCATGAGCACCTCGGCGCCGTAGGGATGGGCGGCGTGCTTGGGCATCAGCATGTTGTCGGTGAACAACATGGCGCCTTCCTTGGGGTAGATGAACTCCAGGTCGGGGTTGTCGGCCTGGAGCTGCACGAGGTCGCCGGAGTAGGCGACCGCGGCCCAGACGTTGCCCTTGGCGAGATCGGTCGTGTAGTCGTTGCCGGTGAAGCGCCGGATCTGCCCCGCGTTCTTGGCGACCTGGATCTTCTCGATCGCCTTGAGGATCTCGTCGATCTTGGCCGTCGACGCGTCGATGCCCATGCCCAGCAGCACGAGGCAGGCCGAGTCATAGGGCTCTTGCAGCATCGTGATCCGGCCCTTGAACGCGGGATCGAAGAGGTCGTTGACGCTCTCGAGCTTGCGCCCGGTCTTCTTGGGGTTGTAGCCGATCCCGATGCCGCCCGACTGCCACGGCAGCGTGTAGGTGCGCTGCGGGTCGTAGTTGATCGACTTCAGGTTCGGGACGAGGTTCTTGATGTTGGGGATGTTCTTCTTGTCCAGCGGCTCGCAGTAGCCGTCGCGCACCCAGCGCGCGGCCATGTAGTCGGTCAGCGTCACGATGTCGCGGCCGATGTCCTGACCCTGTGCCAACTGCTGGCGGACCTTGCCAAAGAACTCGAAGTTGTCGTTGATCTCCTCGACGTACTTGACCTTGACGTCGTAGCGCTTGTCGAAGGTCTTGAGCGTGTGCTCGTCGATGTACAGCGGCCAGTTGGCCCAGACCAGCCCGGCCATCGAGGCCCGCGGGTGGTTGACCGTCACGGCCTTCTTGGCATCAACGCTGTTGGCGGCCTCGCCCTCGATCGAGCAGCCGGCCAGCGCCGAACCCAGCGCGGTCAGGCCCAGCGCTGCGGCGCCCGAGCGGCCAAGGAAGCGCCGGCGCGACATGCCGTCGCGCTCGAACAGGAGACGCTCCAGCGCGCGCTCGACGTCACGCTCAGGCATCGCGGGCCACGACGAACGTGTGCTGCGGATCCCACGTCAGCAAGACCTGCTGGCCGACGCCCAGCGCCGAGGGCTGCCCACCATCGCGATTGGGAGCGATCACCGTCAGCTCCTCCCCACCCGGCGCGGTCACCAGATACTGGATCGACACGCCCAAGAACGAGGCGACGGTCACCGTGCCGCGCAGCGCGTTGTGTCCGGTCGGCGTGCCGCTCGAAGCCGGGACGAGCTCGATCTTCTCCGGCCGCACGCCGATCCGGACCGCATCGCCCGGAGCCTCGGACATGCGCGAGCACGGGACCTGCACGGTGCCGTCGTCGGTCTCGACGGTCGCCATCTCGACGCCGCGCTCCAGGACCTTGCCGTCGACGAGGTTCGAGACGCCGAGGAAGTTCGCAACGAACGCCGTGTGTGGACGCTCGTAGAGCTCCTCCGCTGAG
The DNA here is from genome assembly GCA_040509415.1 of Baekduia sp. Lineage (GTDB taxonomy): Bacteria > Actinomycetota > Thermoleophilia > Solirubrobacterales > Solirubrobacteraceae > Baekduia. The sequence goes on from JBEVLC010000034.1 coordinate 13,460, forward strand.
CCCGCCTGCTCGATCTTGCCCTTGTTCATGACCGCGATCGTGTCGGCCATCGACATGGCCTCCTCCTGGTCGTGGGTCACGTGCACGAACGTGATCCCGACCTCACGCTGGATCCGCTTGAGCTCGATCTGCAGCTGCTTGCGCAGGCGCAGGTCCAGCGCGCCGAGCGGTTCATCGAGCAGCAGCGCGCGCGGGCGGTTGACGAGCGCACGGGCCAAGGCGACGCGCTGGGCCTGGCCGCCTGACAGCTGACCCGGGCGGCGCTTGGCCAGCGGGCCGAGCTGCACCATGTCGAGTGCCTCAGCGACACGGCGCTTGGCCTCGGCCTTGTCGACCTTCTTGCGCTCCAGGCCGAAGGCGACGTTGCGCTCGACGTTGAGGTGCGGAAAGAGCGCGTAGGACTGAAAGACCGTGTTGACATCACGCTTGTAAGGCGGCAGATCGGTCACCGCCTGGCCACCGAGGTAGACCACGCCCTCCGACGGATCTTCAAAGCCGCCGATCATGCGCAGCGTCGTCGTCTTGCCACAGCCCGACGGGCCCAGCAGCGCGTAGAACGCGCCGCGCTCGATCGACAGCGTGAGGTCATCGACCGCCACGGCCTCGCCGAAGCGCTTGGTCACACCTTCGAGACGGATGTCGGTCTCCGGCGCCGCGGCGTCAGCCCGCTCTCCCTCAGGGGTTGCGATCGGTGTCCCCTCCATAGTGGCCCTCCTCAAGGCACCTGCACCGGTATGGCCAACAGTAGGCATGGTTCAGGACAAAGGTCAACGTGTCTTGGGCCGTCGGGGCGCCGGTTTGTCGCCCACGTTGTCCGCAGTGGCGTACGCGATCGACACGGCGGCGTGTGGATTCCGACACGGGGTACCTTGCGGGGTGTGCCCCCGCGGAGCACCGGGATGTCCGGCGCCGACGCACAGGACGATTTCCTGCGTGCCCGTCGCCGGCTGGCGTTGTCGCGGTTGCGACGTTGGCTGCGGCGCGAGCCCGGCGACGTCGACCACATCCTGCCGTTCGAGGAGGTCGTCGCTGCCCTTGGGCGCGTGCAGGAGCGCGACGCCGGCAACGCCGTGGTCCCGCTCGACGCGATCGTCGGCACCGTCGACCGGATGCAGGGCTTCGACCGTCACTTCCGGCCTACCACCCCACAGGTCCGCGCGCGCTGGGAGCGCATTGCTGGGGCGATGCGTCGGGGCGAGGCGATGCCACCCGTTGACCTGTATCGCGTCGGTGATGTCTATTTCGTTAAGGACGGCCACCACCGCGTCTCGGTCGCGCGGGCGCTCGGACGTCACGACATCGACGCGCGCGTGACCGAGGTCGTGACGCGCGTCGGCGCAGGCCACGACCTGCTGCGCGCCGACCTGCCGCTCAAGAGCCACGAGCGGGTCTTCCTCGAGCGCGTACCGCTGCCGCCCGCCGCACGCGAGCGCGTGCGCCCGAGCGACCCGTGGGCGTTCGCCGAGCTGGCCGAGGGCATCGAGGCGTGGGGCTGGCGCTGGACCCAGGAGCACGGGCAGCTGATGGACCGCCGCGAGCTGGCGCGTCGCTGGTACGAGGAGGAGTACGTGCCGGTGGTGACGCTGCTGCGCGACGCCGACATGCTCGGGCGCGGGACCGAGGCCGACGCGTACCTGCGCGTCGGCGGCGACCGCTATCGCCTCCTGCGCACGCATGAGTGGAGCGAGGACGTGCTCGCCCGGCTGCGCGCCGAGCAGCGCTAGCCCTCCGACACCGGCCCCGCCGGACTTGCCGAGGCCACCGGAGCCTGCTCGTCGCGCCCCAGGCTCCGACCCGTCTCGACGTCGAAGATGTGGAGCTGGTTGTTGTCCATCCAGAACCGCGCACGCGACCCGCGCGTGACCTCGGTCTCGGCGCTCAGCCGCGCGACCAGTTGGTCGTTGCCGGCGCCCGGCACGTCGGCCGCGCCGGAGTCGGCGGCGATCTCGGCCAGCTCGTCGGCCTCGGCAAGGTCGCCCTCCAACCGCAGGTAGGCGTACACCTCGGAGCCCATCGACTCGGTCAGGTCGACGTCGGCCTCGAACTCGTGGCCGCCGCGGCGGTTCTGGCGCCGCGCGACCTCGGCGTCCTCGAAGGACTCGGGGCGCAGGCCGGCCAGCACGCGCTTGCCGCTCGCCGAGGCCGCCGCGCGCTTGAGGCGCTCGGGCAGCGGCACCTCGCCGAACGGCGTCTTGAGCGTGTCGCCGGCGATCTCGGCCGAGAAGAAGTTCATCGCCGGCGAGCCGATGAAGCCCGCGACGAAGAGGTTGGTCGGCTCCTCGTAGAGCTTCTTGGGGGTGTCGACCTGCTGCAGCTGCCCGGCCCGCATGACCGCCACGCGGTCGCCGAGCGTCATCGCCTCGGTCTGGTCGTGGGTCACGTAGACCGTCGTCGTACCCAGACGCTGCTGGATGCGCGAGACCTCGGTGCGCATCTGCACGCGCAGCTTGGCGTCGTGGTTGGAGAGCGGCTCGTCCATCAGGAACGCCGAGGGGTCGCGGACGATCGCGCGGCCCATCGCCACCCGCTGGCGCTGACCGCCGGAGAGGTTGGCGGGCTTGCGGTCCAGATGCTGCTGGAGGTCGAGGATCGCCGCGGCCTCCTCGACCTTCTTGTTGCGCTCCTCCTTGGACACGCCGGCCAGCTCGAGCGCGAAGCCCATGTTCTCGCGCACGGTCATGTGCGGGTACAACGCGTAGCTCTGGAAGACCATCGCGATGTCGCGGTCCTTCGGCGCGAGCTCGTTGACGACCCGGTCGCCGATCAGCAGCTCGCCCTCGGTGATGTCCTCCAACCCCGCGATCATCCGCAACGCGGTCGATTTGCCGCAGCCCGACGGGCCGACGAGGATGACGAACTCCCCATCGGCGATCGACAGGCTGAGGTCCTTGACGGCCTCGGTCCCGTCGGGATAGCGCTTGGTGATGTCCTTGAGCTCGATGCCGGCCATGAACGCCTCCGGTGGTCCTTGCTAGCCCTTCACCGCGCCGGCCGTGAGGCCCGCGACGATGCGGCGCTGGAAGATGAGTACGAAGATGATGATCGGGATGGTCACGAGGACCGCCGCCGCAGCGATGTTCCCCGTGGGTGAGGTGAACTGCGACTCCCCCGTGAAGAAGGCGATCGCCGCCGGCACCGTGCGCGACGCGTCAGACGACGTGAGCGAGATGGCGAACACGAAGTCGTTCCACGCGAAGATGAACACGAGGATCGCGGCGGTGAACACGCCCGGCGCGGCCAGCGGGAAGATGATCCGGCGAAAGGCCTGAAACGGCGTCGCCCCGTCGACCTGCGCCGCCTCCTCGAGATCCCACGGTATCTCTCGGAAGAACGCGACCAGGATGTAGATCGCCAGCGGGAGCGCGAAGGTCAGGTACGGGATGATCAGGCCCGGATAGGTGTCATAGAGGCCCAACGCACGCCACATGTCAAACAGCGGGCCGACAACCGAGATCGGCGGGAACATCGACACCGCCAGCGCGCCGCCCAACACGATGGCCTTGCCCGGGAAGTCCAGGCGCGCGATGGCGTAGGCGGCAAACGACGCCAGCGTCACCGCGATCAGCGTCGCGATCAGCGCGATCAGGATCGAGTTGATCAGCGGGCGCAGCAGCGGGCTGTCGAAGCCGCCCTCGAACAGGCTCTTGTAGTTGTCGAGGGTCCATTCTTTGGGGATCAGCCGCCCGTCGCCGACGGTCGCCGGCGTCTTGAAGGACAAGGACATGATCCAGAGCACCGGGATCATCGCGAAGGCGACGACCGCCACGATTAGGATCGACCAGCGGGTGTACTCCGACGTGCCGTGGCGCATGGCTCAGTTCCCCTTGGGCACGGTCGTGCCGAAGCCCTTGACGAAGGCGGTCGCGATCATGAGGACCAGGACGAAAATCAGCACCGAGACCGCTGATCCGAGGCCGAGGTTCAGCCGCGAGAGCAACTGCTGATAGCCCACGATTGACACCGACTCGGTGTTCTGCGCCCCCTTGGTCATGATGAAGATCGAGTCGAACACCCGGAACGCATCGAGCGTCCGGAACAGCAGCGCGACGAGCAGCGCTGGTTTGAGCAGCGGCAGCGTGATCCGGGTGAAGCGCTGCCACGCCGTCGCGCCGTCGACGCGCGCGGCCTCGTAGAGGCTCTCGTCGATCGTCGCCAGGCCCGCGAGCAGCAACAGCGCCATGAACGGCGTGGTCTTCCAGATCTCGGCCATGATGATCACGGCGAACGCGCTCCAGCGCTCACCGAACCAGGCCTTGTCGTCGGCGATCAGCGGCAGGTGGTTGACGAAGCCGCTGCTCGGATCGAAGGCGTAGAACCACGCGAAGGCCGCGACGACGGTGACGATGCCGTACGGGATCAGCACCGACGTGCGCACCACCCCACGCCCGAAGATCGCCCGGTGCATGATGAGCGCGATCGCCATCCCGATCACGAGCTCGATCGCCACCGAGACCACGGTGATGAACACGGTGTTGAACACCGCCTGCCACCAGAGGCTCGACGTGAGCACCGTGACGTAGTTGTCGAGGCCGACGAAGCCGCTCTCGGTCGGGAAGCGCAGGTCCTTCTTCTGCACCGAGAGGCCGATCGCGTACAGGATCGGATAGGCCGTGACCAACAACATCATGATGACGGCGGGCGCGCACAGCATCAGCCCGAGCTTGCGCTCGGAGCGCGTCTTTGCGGTGACCTTGCCGGTCTTGCCCGGTGCCGTCGCCGTTGCCGCGCTCACAACAGTCCCTTGCGGTCGATGGCGTTCTGCACGTTGTCCTTGAGCTTGTCGTAGGTCGACGTGGGGTTCTTGGGGTCGATGCCGGTGACCGGGTGGACCGCGTCCTGGATGGCCAGCGACAGGTCCTGGTAGGCCGGCGACTCGGACGGGCGCGGCGCCGCGTCGCGGATCGAGGCGCGGATCAGGTCGGCGAAGCCGGGATAGACCTCGTTGATCGCCGGTCGGTCATAGACGTCGGCACGCACCGGTGGTAGGCCGCCCGCCTTGGCGATCGTCAGCTGGTTCTCGGGCTTGACCAAGCACTTGATCGCCTCGAAGGCGGCCGCCTTGTGCTTGGAGTAGGACGAGACCGCGATGTTGATGCCGCCCAGCGGAGGCTTGCTGGGCAGCGATGGGTCGACCTGCGGGAACTTCGCGGCCTTCATCTCCTTGAAGACCGCGGGAGCGTTCTCCTTGGCCGACGGATAGACGAAGGGGTAGTTGATCATGAAGCTCGACGAGCCCGACTCGAACCCGAGGCGCGCGGTGTCCTCGGTTGAGGTGTCGATGTTGGGCGGGGCGACGGGCGAGTTGGCCAGGGTTCCCATCGTCGCGAGCGCGAGATCGGTCTTGCGGGGATCGAGCGCGATCTTGTCGGGGCCCGACAGGATCGACGTTCCCGCCGAGGCGATCATCGAGTTGGTCCACACGACGAGGCCCTCGTACTTGTTGGCCTGGACCTGGATCTGGCCCTTGGCGCGGCCGATCTGCTCAGCCATCTTGATCATCTGCGCCCAGGTCTTAGGCGCCTCCTTGACCCGGTCCTTGCGGTACCAGAGCAACTGGGTGTTGGACCAGATCGGCACGGCGTAGAGGCGGCCTTCGAAGCGCGCCGTGTTGAGCACGCTCGGGAAGACGTCCTTGGTCACCGCGGGCCTGATCGCGGCGGGCACCGGCTCGATCCACCCGGCGTTGGCGAATTCGCCCGTCCACACGACGTCGAGGCCGAGCAGGTCGAGCGTGTCGTCCTCGGCTCCGAGGCGCCGGACGAGCTGCTCGCGCTGCGCGTCGGCCTGGGAAGGCAAGTACTCGAACTTGATGTTGTAGGCGCCGTTGGAGCTGTCCGAGCACTGCTTGGCCGCGGCCTGCACGCCGCCGCTGGGCTCGTTAAAGATGAACCAGTTCAGGGTCACCCGACCCTGCTGGTTGTCGCTTCCTCCACAGGCGGCCACCGCAAGGACCGCTGCGGCAAGCGCCAGGACAGAGATGACCCGACTCGTCGTCATGGCGTGGAGGGAGTACCCGTACACCCGTCCATGTAACGGGGGTCACGAGCGATGCGACGCCAGAACCCGGTGCGTCAGGCGGTGGTGGCAATGAACCCCTCGCCGGGCGCCAGCGTTGGCACGGGGGCGCCGGTGCGGGCCAGGTCGTGCGTGTGGCGCAGCACGGCGCCCGCCGCCGGCGCCGGCGCCGGCGCGTCGCCCAGGTTGAGCGCGACGATATGCGCATCGCCGCGCGTGAAGGCCAGCACGCCTGGCGCCGTGCCGTCGATCAGCGCCAGCGGCCCGCGCAGTGCTTCGCGGCGCAGCGCGATGAGGTCGCGGTAGAGGTGCAGCAGCGAGTTGGGGTCGCGCTCCTGGTCGGCGACGTTGGCGGCGGACGGGTCGACGACGGGCAGCCACGGGGTGCCCGTCGTGAAGCCGCCGTTGGCCGGGGCGTCCCACGCCATCGGATGGCGGTGCGCGTCGCGACC
>JBEVLC010000035.1:0-16890 GCA_040509415.1 Baekduia sp.
CGACGATAGACATGACCTCCGGCGCCGCCACGCGCGCGACGGTGCGACCGTCGGTCCACAACGCCCCTGTGGCGCCCAGCGTGACGATTACCTCGCGGACGCCCGCGCGCACGATCAGCGCCAGCGCTGCCGCCTCCGGTTCGTCCTCTCCGGTGAGCGCCTGCGCCTCGTCGAGGTTCGGCAGCAGCAGATCCACACCAGCGAACCAGCGCAGGACGCGCTCGACGCCACAGGCCACAAGCGGCGCCGCCGAGGCGGGATCGATGGAGATCGTCATCCCTGCCTCGCGTGCGTGATCGAGCGCCGCGAGGCCGGCCGCGCGTGGGCCGTCATGCAGGAGCACGTAGCCCGACAGGTGCAGATGGCCACCCGGCATGAACAGCTCGGCGGCGACGTCGTCGGGCGCGAGCGCGAGGTTCGCCCCGCGGTCGGGCAGCATCGTGCGTTCGCCGTCGGGCCCGATCACCACGACGCACGTCCCGGTGGCGCGTTCGCCATCCACAGCGACACGGACAACAACTCCGGCCTCCTGCAGTTCGGCCACCGCGCCGCGTCCAGCGATGTCGGCGCCCACCCGCGCGACCAGCGCGACCGGCACGCCCTCAGAGGCCAGCCATGTCGCCACGTTGGCCGCCGCGCCACCGCCCGTCCAGCGCACGTGCGCGTCGGTGTCCGACGCATGCGCCAGCGGCCCGGCCGCCGCCGCGACGACGTCGACCATCACATCGCCCACGACGACGATCGGCGCCGGCGACCTCATCCGCGGCGGGCAGCGGTCGCGCTGGCGATCTCTCCCGCCAGGCGCGCGTTGGCGAGCACCAGCGCCACGTTTGCGCGCAGCGACTCGCCACCCGTGCCCTCGTGAAAGCGCGCGAGCAGAAACGGCGTGACGTCACGACCGGTCACGCCCTCGGCAGCCGCCGCGGCCAGCGCCTCGCGCAGGACGCGCTCGTGCAGTTCAGGATCAAGTTGTTGGTCTTCGGGCAGCGGGTTGGCGATCACCAGCGCCGAGCCCTCCAGCCCCAGCTGCTCGCGCGCCGCGAGCACCGCCGCGATCTCCTGCGGCGTCTCAAGCCGCCACGGCAGCGCGTGCCCGCTGTCGGTCAAGTAGAAGGCGGGGAACGTGTCGGTCCGATAGCCGGCGACGCCGATCCCCAACGTCTCCAAGCGCTCGAGCGTCGCGGGGATGTCGAGGATCGACTTCACGCCGGCGCAGACCACACAGATCCGGGTCCGCGAGAGCGCGACGAGATCAGCCGACTCGTCCCATGTGTCGGCCGCCTCACGATGTACCCCGCCGAGCCCGCCGGTGGCGAACAGGTTGATGCCCACCTGCGCCGCCACGTGCGCGGTGGCCGCGACGGTCGTCGCGCCGGTGGCTCCGCGCGCCGCGGCGATCGGCAGGTCGCGCGCGCTGCATTTGACAACGTCATCACGCGTGGCGATCGCCGCCAGCGCCGCATCGTCGAGCCCGACGCAGACCGTGCCGTCGACCAACGCGATCGTCGCTGGGATCGCGCCGCCCGCGCGGACCGCCTCCTCGATCTGGCGCGCGATCTCGGCGTTCTGCGGGCGCGGCAGTCCGTGGGCGACGATCGTGGACTCCAACGCGACGACGGCTTGGCCAGTGCTCAGCGCCTCGGCGACCTCGGGGGCGATGGTGATCATCGCCTCCCACGCTAGCGACGCGACGGTTGGGCGCGCCCACGTGCGGGCAGCCGTCGACCATGGAGCCGTTCGCCGATCGCGCCGACGCAGGTCGCCGGCTGGCGCCGCTGGTCGCCGCGGCGCTGCACCCCAGCAGCACGGTGCCGCTGGTCCTCGCGCTCCCGCGCGGCGGCGTGCCCGTCGGCGCGCAGGTCGCCGCCGCGCTGGCCGCGCCGCTCGACGTCCTGCTGGTTCGCAAGCTCGGCGTCCCCGAGCAGCCGGAACTCGCGTTCGGCGCCATCGCCTCGGGTGGCGCGCGCGTCCTCAACGAGGAGATCGTCTTCGCGGCAGGGCTGGACAGCGCCGCGATCGCGCACGTGGCCGAGGTCGAGGAGCGCGAGCTGCGCCGCCGGGAGCTGCGCTACCGCGGCGACCGCGCCGCCCCCGTCGTCACCGGTCACACCCTCGTGGTCGTCGACGACGGGTTGGCGACCGGCGCGACGATGCGCGTCGCCGTCCTGGCGCTGCGTGAGGGCGGCGCCGAGCGCGTCATCGCCGCCGCTCCGGTCGGCTCCGAGGAGGCCTGCGAGCTGCTCGAAGCCGACGCCGACGCCGTCGTCTGCCCACTCGTCCCCCATCGCTTCAAGGCCGTTGGCGCCTGGTACAGACAGTTCAAGCCCGTCCCGGACGAGGACGTCGGCGCGATCCTGCGCGAGGCCTGGGCCCGAACCGTCATCTGACCAGGCGATTTCAGGTCCACGCGGCGCGGCCGAACAACGAGGACGACATGGCCCGCATTCTCGTAGTAGACGACGCAGCCTTCATGCGCCGGATGGTCTCCGACGTGCTCACGAGCGGCGGACACGAGGTCGTGGGCGAGGCCGCCGACGGCAACGAGGCCGTGGAGCGCTACAAGGAGCTTCGCCCCGACGTGATGACGCTCGACATCACGATGCCCGAGAAGGACGGCCTGACCGCCCTGCGCGAGCTGATCGCGATCGACCCGGGCGCCACCGTCGTCATGTGCTCCGCGCTGGGGCAGGAGTCCAAGGTGCTGGAGGCCGTCAAGGCCGGGGCCAAGGACTTCATCGCCAAGCCGTTCGAGGCCCAGCGGGTCTTGACGGCGATCGAGAAGGTCACCGCTTAGGCGTCACGCCCAGCTGGCGAACCGCACCAGCTGGCGCTCGACCCCGGCGCCGCGACCGGCCAGAACGCACGTGTGGCCGTCGCGCTGCCACGTGACGATCGTCGCGCCATCGCGGCGCAGCACCGAGAGGTCCACCCCACCGGCACGCACGCGGCGCGCACCGCTGGGCGGATCCAGCGGCTTGCCGTCGACGATCGTGTAGCCGACGTCGCCGCGCGGTCCGCGGTAGATGACGGTCGTCGCGTCCCGCCCCGAGATGCGATCGCGCCGAGCGCCCATGGTCGTCCACTTCGGCCACGCGTAGGTGTAGTTGGGGAACGTGATGCCGCCGATCCGCGCGCGCACCAGGTGCATGTCGGCGGGGTCGACCGCGGGCGCTGGCGCCGTGGGGGGCGCGAGCGCCAGCGCCACCGCGTCGTCGACCGACGGCGCGCTCGATCCACCGCCGACACCGACGAGGACGAGCACCACGGCGGCGAGCGCCGCCAGCCCAAGCCCCCCGAGCGCGGGAAGCGTGAAGCGCCGCCGCCCTGTGGTCCGCTGACCGTCGTCGGCCAGGCGCATCCGCAGGCTTGCGGGCGCCTCGACCTCCAGCGCGAGCTGTTGGATCCGGGCGCCGATCGCGGCGCTCTCGGCGTCGTCAGGCAGCGGGTCTTGCGATGGGGTGCGGTGGGCGGTCATCGATGTGGGGTGTGGTCGCGGACAGGTTCGCCGAGCGTCGCCGACAGCGTCTTGGCCAGGCGCGCGCGACCCCGATGCAGGCGGGTGGTGATCGTCGCCTCCTTGGCGCGCAGCGCCCGCGCGGCCTCGCGGTAGCTGAGCCCGACGATGTCGATCGCGACGACGGCGTCGCGCTGGTCGTCAGGCAGGTCGGCGATCGCGCCCAGCAGCTCGCTGACCTCCAGCGCCGCCTCAGGATGTCGAGGGTCAGAGGTCCGCGGCAGGCCATCGCGCTCGTCGTCGAGCTCCAGCGGCGCGAGGCGCCGGCTCTGGGTGCGCAGCCGGTTGAGGAAGGTGTTGCGGAGTACGCGCAGCAGGTAGCTGAGGTCGTCGTCGTGGCGCAGGAACCGCGGGCGGGCGAGGATGCGCGCGTAGGTCTCCTGCACGAGGTCCTCGGCGTCGTGGCGATTGCCGCAGAGCGCCAGGGCAGCGCGATACAGCCGGTCGACGTGATCGCCGAGCCGCTGGGGGTCGAGCGGGCGCTGACCCTCGTCAGGCACGCCCCGGACCGTAGCCGCGATCGCGCCCTGCGTCGAGGCGGTCACTGAACCGTGAGCGTTCCTTCCATGCCCGCGGCGCGGTGGCTCCCCACGGGGCAGAAGAACGTGTAGGTGCCGGGCTTGAGCTTCACCGTCACCGCTGAGCTGCTCCCGGGCTGGGCGATCTCGCCCGCGGCGGCGACCCCGGCGCCTTCGACCGAGACCGCGTGCGGCTGGCTGTCGGCACTCGGGTTGTCCATCGTGATCGTCACGGTGCCGGCGTTGGCCTTCAGGGTCTTGGGGTCGAAGCTGAGCCCGTTGCTCTCGACGGCCTTGATCGCCAGCTTCCCGCCGGATGAGGCCGCGGGCGCCGCGGCGGAGGTGGTGGCCGTGGTGGCTGCGGTCTTGGCCGGCGCCTGGGTGCCGTAGCCGCCACCGCCACCGCCGGAGGACGACGAATCGTCGCTGCCGCAACCGGCGACGAGCGCCCCGGCCGCGGCAAACGCTGCGAGGGAGGTCAGAAGGCGGGTCATATCTGCAGAGACTCCGCGCGACCCGGAACCTTCCCGGGCGCGAGATGCGCACGATCACTTCGCTTTCGTGGCCATCGCGAAGTAGCTTGCGCGCTATGGAGAACATGGTGCGCATCGGTGCGGCAGCGTCTGCCCTCGGCCTGAGCGTCGACACGCTCCGCCGCTGGGAGCGCGACGGACGCATCACCTTCGAGCGCCACGGCGGCCAGCGCTACCTGCGCGCCGACGCGCTGGCGAGCATGCTGCGTGAGCGCACGACGCGTGAGCGCACCAGCGCCCGCAACCGCCTCTCGGGCGTGGTCGTCGCCGTCCAGCGCGACGGCGTCATGGCCCAGGTCGACATGGCCTGCGGCCCGTTTCGCATCGTCTCGCTGATGTCGCGCGAGGCCGTCGACGACCTCGACCTGCGCCCGGGCATGTCTGCCACGGCCGTCATCAAGTCCACGAACGTGATCGTGGAGCGGTAGGTTTCCTGGTAGAGTTTACAGGAGACCGACGAAACAGGAGCAACCACCATGCCAGTGCTCGACCCGATGGCCGTCAGCGACGAGGCGACACGCCTGGACGTCAGCGAGATCGCGACCTATCTCCAGCTCCAACTCGGTCAGAAGCTCACCGCGTACCTGTCCGGCGTCACCGACCCCAAGATGGTGGGCCGCTGGGCCGCTGGCAAGGTCCGCCCCCGGGATGAGCGCGAGATGCGCCTGCGTGACGCCTTCAAGGCCACCAAGATGCTCGTCGAGGCCTTCGGCCCCGCGACCGCGAAGGCTTGGTGGGTCGGCTCCAACACCCGCCTCGACGACCGCGCGCCCGCGGCGGTCATCCGCCACGCCGCCGATCCCGAGGCACTGCGTTACGTCGTGCCGGCCGCCCGCGCGTTCGCCGGGGGCCCGGCCTGAGCGCCGCGGTCTGGCGCGTCGGCCATCGCGACGCGCCGCTGGACCTCATCCCGCTCGAGCACTGCGGTTGGCAGAACCGCTGGGACGACCCGCGCCGCGCCTACCGCACCCTCTACGCGGCACGTGACGCGATCACCTGCCTGCGCGAGATCCTCGGCGACCTGCGACCCGACACCACCATGTTGGCCGAGCTCAACGACCTCTTCGGCCCAGACGCCGCGCTGACCGCTGCCGCGGGCACCGTGCCCGCCGAGTTCTGCCGTGCGCGCGTGCTGGCGCCGGCGGAGCTGGTGCTCGATGGCGAGCTCATCGACGTCGACGATCCCGCCACGCGCGCTGGCTTAGAGCGCGAGCACGCAGCAATGCTCGCCGAACACGCCATGGCCCACCTCGACGTCGCCGAAGTCCGCAGCCGCACGCGCGTCGTGACCCAGCACATCGGTCGCACGCTCTACGAGCGCGGCGCGGCGGCGATCCGCTTCGGCTCCAACCTCGACGACCGCCCCTGCTACGCGGTCTTCGAGGCGCGCGGCCGGCTGGCGGCGCGCGGGGACACGGCCCCGCTGGAGCTCACCGCCGACCTGCCGGAGCTCGTCGCGGTCTGCGACGAGTACGGGCTGCGGCTCACGGACTAGAGCTGGCTGTGGTTGGGCGGCAGCACGTCCGCCAGCTCATAGGCGGCGATGTGGTGGTACTTCCAGTCCAGCGGATCGTGGACGCTGTGGGTGCGGGCGTTGCGCCAGTGGCGGTCCAGGTCGTACTTGGATGCCGTCGAGGAGGTTCCGCAGAGCTGGAAGAGCTCGCTGGAGACCTCCACCGCGACCTCTGAGGCGAACGCCTTCGCCGCCGCCACCGCCAGCGAGCCGCGCGCGGCCGCGTCGGCGTCGGCCGGCTCCAGCCCGATCTCGTCGAGCACCGCCGCGGCGTCAGCCAGGAGCGACTCGGCCGCCCGCACGCGCGTCGCCGCGCGGCCGTAGCGGTGAAGGACATGGGGATCGTCGGCGGCGACGGCCGCCCCGGCGCGCACCGCCTCGGTCGACGGTCGCGCCTTCTCGCGCAGGTAGGCGCGCGTGTCGCGCAGCGCGCCGCCGGCGATGCCGGCCTCGATCGCCGCATGCACGAGCTGCGCCCGTGCGCCAAGCTGCTGGGGCACCTCGTAGGCACGGGCGTAGTCGAGCACCAGCCCGGGATCGAGCGCGACGGCGTCGAACCTCACCGTGCCGCTGATCGTCGCCCGTTGGCCGAGCACGTCCCAGTCGCGGTCGACCGTGACACCCGGCGCGTCACGCGCCACGAACGCCGCGACGAGGCGGCCGTCGTCGTCCAGCGCGCTGACCGCGATCCAGCGCGCCGTCAGCGCACCGGTGCAGTAGTACTTGGTGCCGTCCAGGACGCCGTCGGCGATCCGCACCTTCAGATCCTGCGCATGCTGGCCGCCGCGTTCGGCCAGCGCGTTGCCGATCCGCGCGCCGGCGAGCACCTCGCCAAAGAGCCGCGCGCGCTGCTCGGCACTCCCCCACACCGCCAGCACGTCGACGAACAGGTAGTGCGCTTGGGGCACCTGCGCGATGGCGGGGTCGACGGCAGCGAGGATCCGCGTCACCTCGGCCAGCGTCGTCAGACCGAGCTGCGCTCCGCCGTGCGCGCGTGGCACGGTGATGCCGAGCAGCCCGCTGGCGTCGAGCGTCGCAAGCACCTCATGAGGCACGACCTCCGACCCGGCGCGGTCGCGCGCGACGACGTCTTGGGCCAGCGCATCGGCCACCGCGTGAGCGGCCGCCACCGCCTCCTCGTGGGTGCCGAGAACGGGGACCGAGATCGCAGGAAGGCTCACGCCGCCCAGGATGCACTGCCACGGCGGCTACGGCAAGAACCGCTGCCGAGCGCGCACCAGAAAGCCTGCCCTCGGGGGTGGGCAGGCTCTCCGGCGTTGGTCCTCTCCCGTCCGCCTGGCCGGGTGGCGCCCCACGCGCCTATGTGGCGGCCAGGTCCAGGAGAGAGCTGCTGCGAGGTGGAATCGTGCCGGTCCAGACACGATCTCGTATCTCGCGGCAAATTGGATCAGAAGTCGTGACTGGTGTCAACCGTCTTAACCGGTGCCCGCTGGCTCAGCGCGGAGTTGCGGGAAGCTCGTCGCGCTGCCGGGATAGGCGCCCTGGACCTTGCACGCCGGGGCGGCGACGTTGTTGCGGTCTTCGGAACGGAAGACGAACGGCTGGATCAGCGGCGCGACGGTCGCGGGTTCGGCCGTGGTCGGGATCGCCACATTGCCCACCGGGCAAGGGCCCGTGCCGAAGATCGAGCCACCGGCCTTGAGGCCTTCGGTGAGCCCGCCCGGTGCCCCATAGGGGTTCAGCCGCGAGGTCCCCAGCGGACGCGGGTAGTAGGACAGCGACTCCGGGCCCAGGATCTGGGCCAGACGCACATAGCGGACGCTGCTGTCGGTGCCCAGCAACACACCGCTGTCCGGGTTGGTCTCGGCGCCGATGTCGAACGCCTCAGAGGCACCGACCGTATTGGCCAGGAAGCCCGTGACCTCGCCCTTGTTCTTGGAGATGTGGTCGACCATCGGGTTGATGTTGCGCAGGAACGGCTCGAACGCCTCGAGCACCGGCGGGAAGTCCCCGAGGATCCGGTTGAAGGCCGGCAGGCCCTTCTCGGAGGCGTCGACGACCTGCTTGAGCTGGCCGAAGAAGCCGTCGAACTGCGGAGCGAGCTTGTCGAGCGCGGCGAACGCCGGGCCCATCGCCGTCGCCGCGGGCTGCAACTGGCGCACGACCGGCCGCGCGTGGTTGCCGAAGTCGGTCAGCTTGGGCAGCATCACGCTGCTCTCGCGCTCGAAGCGCGGCAGCCGCTGGAAGATCTTGGCGACGTCGTCGTTGCGATCGGCCGTGATGGCGAAGAGGCGCTGGGAGTCGGTGATCAACCCACGCAGCTGCCCCTCGCGCTCGCTGAGCGCGTCGAAGACCTCCCCCGTCGTGGAGATCGCCTTGGTCGTCGCCGCCTGCTGGGCGTCGAGCGTCTCGAACAGCCGCTGGAACTTGTCGGTGAACTGCGGCAGCTCGCCGAAGAAGGCGTTGATGTCGGTTCCGCGACCCTCGACTGCGGCCGCTTGGGCTTGCATCCAGGTTCGGAACGCCTCACGCGTCTTGGGGTCGAAGGTCGCCAGGATCTCGTCGAGCTCGACGGTCGGCGCCACGTGGCCGGCGTCCAGCGTGCCGCCGTCAGGGACCTGCGGACCCTTGCGGTTGCCGGGCGTCAGCTCGACGTAGGTCTCTCCCAACAGCGACTTCACGCGCAGGATCGCCTTGGTGTTCTGCGGGATCGGCGCGTACTGGTGGTTGAGCCGGAGCGTGGTCATCGTCCGGTTGCCGTGCGGCTCGAGCTTGACGACCTTGCCGACGCTGACCCCGGAGATGCGGACGTCAGACTGGTCGGCCAGCTGCGTTGCCTCGGGGAAGGCGATGTGGAGCTCGTAGCTCTTGGGCCGCAGCGGCGAAGACCCGCCGAACGCCATCCAGAGGTACAGGCACGCGCTGAAGCTCGACAGCGCAAAGATCGCCATCACGGCGATGCGGCCGAGGGTGGGGACGGTCTTAATCACTTACTTCACACCCGCCCCGCAGGAACCTGGCTTGGGCATGTCGAGGAGCTGCAGCGTCGCCGCCAACGTCGGGTTGGCCTTGAAGTTCTTCGACGTCGAGTCCAGAAGCTGCAGCGACTGGCAGGGGTACAGCACCAGCGTGTGGCGCACTGGGCTCATGCCGTCCTGAGATGCCATCACCGAGTTGGTGTTGTGACCGGCCCACGGCGCGTAGTACAGGTAGCTGTTGCCGTGGACGCCGTTGCCCGGCGGGTCGTGCGCGAACTCCGCCGTGAGGTCGTTCAACATCTTGGTCAGCGTGTCGAGGTCCGGCGTGGCCTTTGCCAGGTGGCGTGCCGCCGGGATGAGCTTGGCTGCCGACGGCTGCGCCTCACGTGCGAATGGGCGGATCGAGTCTCTGAGCACCGGCGTCGTGTCCTTGAAGAACGGCCGGGTGTCGCGCAGCGTCGGCCCGAGCGCCTTGACGCCGGGCGCCAGGTCCCGAAGGCCGGTCTTGAACGTCGTGCTCATCGTGTCGAGCTTGCCGAGGGCGACGTTGGTCTTCTTCAGCGCGTTGGGCAGCAGCCCGAGCGTCTCGCCCAACTTGTCGTTCTGCGCCGTGAAGCGACGGAAGACCGCGGCGCTGGAGTTGACGAACTGGCCCAGGTCCTTGTCGCGGTTGCCGAGCTCTTGGGCCAGCAGCGACAGGTTGCCCATCAGGCGACGCAGCTTGACGCGCCGCTTGGCGACGAGCCGCTGGGCCTCCTCGGCATGGCGCGAGAGCGGCTCGAAGCGCTTGAACGTGGCGGCGAGCTCGCGTCCACCTTGGCCGCCGAGCGCCGTGCCAGCCCCCTGCAGCAGCGCCACCAGCGCGGCGCGCGTGTCGCCGTCGAGGCCGGCCAGGATCTCGTCGAAGTTGACGTCGGGGTTGGTCGAGCTGATCGGCAGCGTGTCGCCGCTGTGCAGCAGCTTGCCGCGGCGCCCCGGATCGAGCTCGGCGACCATGTCCTTCAGCGCGGTCTTCGGCCGCAGCAGCACGGTCGCGTCCGGATGGACCTTGCCGTACTTCTCATCGATGCGGAACCGCAGCACGGCCCGGCCGTTGCGGACCTCCTCACCGGTGATCTCCCCCACCTTGACGCCGGAGATCGTGACCGCATTGCCCTGGCCCGGCAGCACGCCGGCCGAGTTCGTGAACTCGGCGTTGAGGGTGAAGTACTCCTTGCCGAGGCCCGGGGTCCAGGTCGGCCAGTTCACGCGCTGATGGGCCAGGATGTACCCGCCGACGAGGAGCCCGACGGCGACCATCACGCCGAGCCAAACCGCGTTGGCCAGCTGCTTGCGAACGCCGCGCATCAGCCGCCGCCTCCGCCGTCGACGGCCTTGTCGTCCGGCGCCGTGGCGTTCGGGCTCGCGCCGTCACGCGGACCGGTCGAGGAGGCGTTGTTGACGTCCGGGACGGGACTGCTGGCGCAGGGCACCGAGCGCACGAACGGCGGCAACTTGTTGCCGTAGGCCGGTCGCGTGCTCAGCGGCGGCAGCGTCGGCGCGCCGATGAAGGGGAAGTTGGAGTAGTTGGTCTTGCCGGTCACGATCTGCGTCGGGCCGTGTGCCGCCTGCAGGCGCAGATAGCTGCCGTTGCCGTCGAAGAACTGGCCCTCGCCGGCCATCCCGGTCAAGGCGTACCAGAACTCCTTGTAGTTCTCCGTGTTGGCCGACAGCGTGCCGTCGTCGACCTTGAGCTTGGCCGTCGGGATCAGCACCTTGGTGACGCAGCGGTTGAAGGCGTCGATACGCGGGAGCCAGGCACGCTGCGCGTGGCCGAGCGCCGCCAGGTTCTTGGTGGCGGGCTGGAGCCGGTCGAGCAGGCCGCCGACCTCCTCGTCGCTCAGCGCTCGGCGCGCCTGAGCCAGCCAGGGCTTGGCCGCGGCGATCGTCGCCGGCAGCTCGGGCAGGCTCGCCGTCAGGTTGCGCGCGAACCGGCGCGTGGCGGGCAGGGCGGCGTTCAGCTCGGCGAAGCCCTCGGCGGCATGGCGAGCCGTCGGCCCCAGCTCGTCGACCGCGACGCGCAGGTCCGCCGCGTGCGCCGCGGTGGTCCCCATCGTGGTGTTGAAGTCGACGATGAAGTCGGCGAGGTCGGTCTGGTGATCGGCCAGCGCGGTCATCGTTCGCGCCAGGCCGCGAACCGTCTTGGCGAGGTCGTGGGGCTTGGGACCGAGCAGCGCACCGGCGACCTGCGCGGTGTCGCGTAGGGACCGCGGGCTCGTCTCCAGGGTCTTGTTGAGCGCCTGACCGCCGCTGAGACCGCGCACCGCCGGGTTCTGCACCGCGTCCTCGGCGGCCGTCGGCTTCTCGTTGAACGCGTCGCCGAGACCCTTGAGCGCCTCCTGCAGCGAGCCGCGCGTGTCGGACTGCAGCGCGGTGAGCACCTGGTCGAGTTGCACGGGCGTCCCGGTCTGCGTGACCGGGATGATGCCGCGGTCATCGAGCGTCCCGGCGCTCGGCGTGCCCGGCTTGAGGTCGACGTAGAAGTTGCCTTCCAGGAAGAGCCGTGGGCGGACCTTCAGCGTTGCGTCCCGATGGATCGGCCGGCCGTTGTCGTTGATCCGCAGCGTGAGGACCGACAGGTTGGTGTGCTTGTAGCGGCCACTGCGCACGACCTCGCCGACGTTGACGCCGGCGATGCGCACCGGCGAGCGCGGCCGCAGCAGGTTGGAGTTCTTGACGATCGCCTGGATCTCGAAGTGGTGCCGGAACGGAACGGCCTTCGTGAACCCGAAGTACGCGCCGATCGAGAGCAGCACGATGGCCAGCAGGCCCGCACGCAGGGGCGACATCCCGAGGCTGTGGTTGCGCCTCACTTGACCTCACCCCGCTTGGTCTCGTCGGTGGCGCTGCCCTGGTCGCCGGCCTCGTTGCCGATGACCTGCTGCTTGGCCACGTAGTTGTCGAGGCCGGACTCGCACTCCTGGGACTGGCCTGGGGCGGCCGTGTTCGGGTACGGGTTGCTGTGCAGGTAGTTGTCGCGGATCGGATCCTTCGTGATGTCCGGATCGTCCGGCGGCCCGTTGGCCGGCGCCGAGGACGGGCCCGCCTCGCTGTTGGGCTTCTGTGCGGCCACGATCGGCACGGTCCGCAGGAACGTCCCGACCGCGTCGCCCTCCGAGAGCGCGCTGCCGAGGTTGCGGAAGAGCAGCGACGCGTAGTTGCAGGTCGTCTGCGCCGGGGTCAGGTACGCGAGCAGCGGGTCGGCCAGGGTGGCCGTCCGGGTCAGGCGCTGCAGTGCCGGCATCACACGTGCGTCGCTGACGAAGGTGTCCAGCGCGTTGAGCGTGGCGACGATCCGGTCGTTGAGCTGCGGGGAGATCTTCAGCGCCGGCGTGCCGGCCCGGAACGCCGGCGCCAGGTGCACGGATGCGGAGGCCAGCGACCTGAACGGCTTCTGGAAGCGCCGGAAGAGCTCGGCGCTATCGGCCTCGAAGCCGGCCTGTGCCGGCAACTCGCGCGTGGCGACGTCCAGCGCGTGTGGGCCGCCGGCGATCGACGCTTCCAGGGCGTCCGCGTTGTCGGCGAACGCGCGGAAGGTGGTGCTCAGGTTGCCGAAGAGGACGCCCTGGACCTCGGCGACGGGGGCGGCCTCGGCGGCTGCCTGCGCGAAGGCCGGGAACAAGTCCTTGAACTTCGTCGCGGGAGCCACGAGGTTGCGCGCGCCGGGCTCGAGGACGCGCACGAGCGGGTCGAGGTCGGCAAACGCCTTGTTGAGGTCCCCGCCCCGGCCCGCGAAGGCCGTGCCGTACTCCATCAAGTTGTCGGACGAGCCCTGGCGCGTCGGCTCGTCGTACATGTTGAAGAAGTCGTCGATGTCGACCGGGCGCGGCGTGCCGCGCGCAACGGTCAGCGTCCCCTCGGCCGGCACCGTGCTCGACGCCTTGCCGCGGGTGATCTCGACGTACTTGAGCCCCAGCGACGACTTCGGTCGCACCCTGACCACGCTGTCGACGGGCAGGTGGTTGGAGGTGTCGTCGAGCGCAAGCTCCAGGCGCGCGCCGGTCGAGCCGTCCTCGCGGGCGACCGCGTCGACCTTGCGCACGACACCAGCACGCGCTCCGCCGATCCGCACCTCGTTGCCGGCGATCAGCCCCGCGGCGTCGGGCAGCACCACGTCGACCTTGTAGGTCGGGACGAACGGCAGCCCGTGGTTGGCGTTGTAGGACAAGAACACCGCGACGATCGTCACGAGCACCGTGACGCCGCCGATCAGGATCGGGTTGGCCGCGATCGAGTTGTTGCGCCGGCGGTTCACTTGCCGCCGAGGAGGTAGCCGAGCAGGGTCGAGGACGTCTTGGCGCGCGCCGCGGAAGCCGCGGTCGCCTCGGTGTCAGGCCTAAAGAACTTCGCCGAGCAGCCCTGGTCTGGGGTGGGCGTGCGCGTCGCGCAGTTGCTGAGTGAGATCCCGGCCCGGATGTAGTGGCCCGATGCGTCCTCGCCGTTGACCGCGCCCGTGTAGAAGTAGATGAACCGCATCAGGCTCTCGATGCCGCCCGTGTCGTCGAAGCTTTTCGAGAGGCCGCCCAGGTTCTGGGCCAGCGGCTCCAGCGGGATGCCGAGCTCGTTGAGCTGGGAGACGACATCCTCGATCTTCGGGAACGTCGCGCGGCCCTGGTCGGCGACCTTGCCGAGCGTCTTGAGTGCCGGGTTGGCCTGCTTGGTGAAGGGGCCGAGTCGAGCCGTGGCCTCGTTGACCGCCGGCGCCTGCGCGGCGAGGGCCCGGATCGCCGGGGTCGTCTCGTCGGCCAACTCGCCGAGCCGATCGGCAGCCGGCCCGAGCTCCCGCAGGAAGGCCGGGAACTTCGCGAAGTTCTGCTCCAGTGCGTCACCCTGGCGCGCGGTCGCCGCACCGGCCTCGCCAGCGTTCTTGATGAAGCCCGTGAAGTCCTTGCGGTGCTCGGCCCATGGGCCGAGGACCTTGTCGGAGTCGTCGGTCAGCCGGGCCAGCAGCTTGTTCTGGCGGGCCAGGATCGCGACCAGCTCGTCGGCCTGTTGCAGCGCTGGGCTGGCCCGTCGCAGCGCCGCTTGCAGCGCCTCGCCGTTGCCCGACAGTCCAGCGCCAAGCTCGTTGAGGATCAGCGGCAGCCGCTGCTGCTCGGGGACCCGCATGATGTCGTTGAGCAGGTCGGCACCGACCGGCGACGAGGTCCGCTGCACCGGCAGCAGGTACTGGCCCGCCCCCGGCTCACCGTCCTTGATCTTCGGGAGCTCTGGCGCCGGCGCACGGTCGCCGCCACGCGGTTGCGTCGGCTCACACTGGATGTACTGCTCGCCGATCAGCGACTGCAGGCGGACGGCGCAGCGCGCATCCGTGCGGAACGGCTTGAAGGCGGGCTCGTCGATCTTCAGCACGACGACGGCGCGGTGGTGGTCGTCGACGTCGAGCGAGTCGATCGTCCCCGCGTTGACGCCCGCGACCTTCACGTCCTCGCCCGCGATCACGAAGCTCGCGTTGTCGAAGATCGCGCGCACGCGATAGGTCCCGTCGCCATCGTCGCCGCCCGCACCGAGGGCCGCGCCGATCGCGACCGAGCCGGCGAAGACGGCAGCGCTCAGCGCGGCCATGCGACGGAGCCTCATCCGGTCGCCCTCACGGTCTGAGACGGATCGCAGTCCGGCGCGGCCAGGTCGCCGCTGTCGACATAGGGCGCCGAGCGATCGGCGGGCGCCGGCGTCGATGCGCCCGGGCAGCGCCGCAGGTTGCCATTTGTCAACGCCGGGCTCGTCCCGCGCTCCGCCGCGGGACGTGGCGTCAGGTACCCGCCGTTGGCGTCGTCGGTGAAGGTGTAGGCGTTGAAGATCGGAAGGCCGCGGACGTAGTGGCCATTGGCGTCGTAGGCCGCCGTGGCGCCGTCGAAGCCGCGGACCCACGCGACGAGGTCTGACGTGTAGGGCCGTGCAAAGGAGAAGATCGGCGTCGACTCCTTGAGCGCCTTGATCCCGCTGGGGAACGTCTTGTCGGTGGCCTTGGCGATCGCCGGCAGGTCGCGCAGCGCGTCGAGCAGGTCGTTGGCCTGGCCCGGCTGGGCGAACATCTTGCGCAGCTTGGCGAACACCGGGTCGGACTCCTGCAGCACCGGCGTGAGCTGCTTGAGGAACGGCTCCAGATCCTTGGTGGCCGGTCCCGACGTGTCGGTCAGCTTGCGCAGGTCGCCCAGCGCCGGACGCAGCGACACGAACGCGTCGCTGCCGCTCTCGAGCGCCGGCGGGACTTCGTGCAGCGCGTCGCTGAGCGACGCGGTGTTGGAGGCCAGCGCCGCAGCGGTCTGGCGTGTGTTGGAGACGAGATCGGTGAGCTGTGCGCGGTGGTCGGCGATCGCGCCCATCGCATCGCCGGTCTCGGTCAGGAACTGCTCGAAGGTCGCGCTGTCGCTGGTGATCTCGTCGGCGACCGCCGACAGCTGCGCCAAGGCCTTCGGAATCTGTCGCGCGGAGGCGTTGGCCTCCGGCTCCATGCCGTCATACCAGTCGGCCGAGCCCTTGATGAAGCCCGCCAGGCCCTTGCGCGTCTTGGGATCCAACGCATTGAAGACCTGGTCGATCTCCACGATCGCCGTCGTCTTGTCGCCCTGGATCAGGGCCCCATCGTCGAGGACGGGCCGGGTCTGCGATGCCGGGCTCACGTCGACGTAGCGCGACGCCACGCCGGTCAGCCCCTCGGCGCGGATCGTCGCCGTCGTGCCCTCGTGCAGCCGGCCGTAGTGTTCCTTGATGGCGATGTCGATCTGCGCCTGATCGTCATCGGACAGGCTCACGGACTTCACCGTGCCGGCAGCCGTCCCGCCGATACGCACGACATCGCCCTTGACGAGCTGGCCCGAGCTCGGGAAGACAAGCCGATATTCGTGGGGATGACTGCGCAGGAGCACCCACGCCAGGACTACTGCGACAAGCAGCAGGGCAGCGAGGGCGAGCCGGCGCGGCGCCCGGGACGGATGGCGTACCGCGGAGGAGATGGCGGCAATGTACACGGGCTCGTTTTTTGCGGCAACGTGGAACCGTAAGCGGAGCTAAAGCCGCCGCAACTTCCGTACGCTGATCGAGTTCCTATTGCAGACATTTCTGTTTGCGGCCTGGTGCCCTTAGCGGTTACGGTGCCGGAGTCGCAGAACCAACGAGGAGAGCATTAGATGCGCAAGTTCCTGATCCTGGCCGTGGGCGCGCTCGCCCTGGTCGTGGTCGCAGCCGCGGTCGCCCAAGGCGGGACGACCGTGACGTCCACGACGACCGTGTCCCCGAACAAGGCGGGGACGAAGTCCAAGCCGCAAGGCGTCAAGCTGGTCTACAAGGCCACCTACACGACCCCCGGTGATGTCGAGCATCCGATCATCACGGGCGGCTCGGTCTTGTTCCCCAAGGGCGCGTTGTACAACGGCGGCAAGTACCCCAGCTGCTCTCAGGCGACGCTGAGCCGTGGCGGCCCCAGCAAGTGTCCGCCGAAGTCGATCATGGGCTCCGGCTCCGGTGACGCCTGGGCCGACACCGTCCACACGACCCCGCGGATCACGGTCATCAACGGTGGCGCCAAGAAGGTCTGGTTCTGGACGGTGCTCCAGAACCCCGCGCGCGTCCAGGCTGCTGTCCCCGGGGACATCACCAAGATGAGCGGCAAGTGGGCCTACAAGCTCACCTTCAAGGTCCCGACCTCCCTGCAGATCGTCGCCGGGATCCCGATCACGCTCAACTCGCTGAACGTGACGGCTGGCGGCAAGAGCTGGGCCAAGGACTGGCTCGCTACGACGAGTTGCCCGTCCACCAAGAAGTGGGCTTACCAGAGCAACTTCGACCTCAGCACCGGCGGGTCGATCAGCTACGACGGCAGCGTCGCTTGTAA
>JBEVLC010000036.1:0-7703 GCA_040509415.1 Baekduia sp.
GGGCGCCAACGGCGCCTGGAGATCGCACGCGCCCTGGCCGTGCGACCCGACTTCCTTCTCCTCGACGAGCCGGCTGCCGGCATGAACGAGGTCGAGGCAGAGGCGTTGCGAGAGCGCCTCGCCGCCATCCGGGACGAGTACGGCGTGGGCATCCTTGTCGTCGACCACGCCGTCCGGATGATGATGCGGCTCTGCGAGCACATCACGGTGCTCAACGATGGGCAGCTCATCGCGGCGGGAGCGCCGACCGAGGTCCGCTCCGACCCGAAGGTCGTCGAGGCGTACCTCGGGGCGCGTGGTGCCGCCGAGTCGCAGACGGCAAAGACGCAAGAACAGTGATCGACGTGCATCAACTATGAGAGGACCTGGCATGAGGAGAGTGCAATTGCGCGCCGCGATGGCGTGTATCGCGGTGGTGGCGCTGGGAGGCGTCGCCGCTGGCTGTGGGTCGAGCGACAGCGACTCGGGGAGCTCGGGCGGGTCGGGCGGCAACGAAGACTTCAAGATCGGCGCAGGGCTTGCGCTGACCGGCGGCTTCGCGGGCTTCGACCAGCCGGCGCTGACCGGCATCAAGCTCGGCATCAAGGAGGTCAACGCCAAGGGCGGCCTCCTCGGCAAGCACAAGATCGTGCTGGATGTGAAGGACGTGCGGTCTGATCCTGGCCAGGCGGTCATCAACACCAAGGCCTTGCTGCAGGCTGATCCGAGCGTGCTGATCGCGGCGTGCATGACCGACGCGGCGATCCCGCAGGGGCGCCTCGCCCAGGCCGCCAAGGTGCCGACGTTCTCCTCGTGTGCCACGTCGACGACGCTGACCACCTCGGTGGGCAACTTCATGTTCGGCAACTTCCCGCCGGACACCTTCGAGGCCGCGGCTGCTGCGCAGTACGCCGCGAGCAAGGGCTTCAAGAGCGCGTTCCTGATCTCCTCGGCGGAGAGCTCCTACACGGCCAACGTGCCGAAGGCGTTCAAGGCCGCGTTCACGGCCACGGGCGGCAAGGTCGCGGGCGAGTCGAACTTCACGTTCAACCAGCAGGACTTCAGCCCGATCGTCACCAAGATCAAGAACATGTCACCGCAGCCCGACGTGGTCGAGACTGCGATGTTCGAGCCGGCCTTCCCGGCGTTCATGAAGCAGTTGCGTGCGGCCGGTGTCAAGGTGCCCGTGATCGGCGCGGCCGGCATTGACACGCCGAGCGTCGTCGGTGGCGGCAAGGAGATGAACGGCATCGTCTTCCCGACGCTGGGCTTCGCCCAGGACGGCAACGCGCAGGCCGAGTTCGACAAGAAGGTCGAGGCTGCGGCTGGCAAGGAGTCCGTGACGGGCTACGCCACGCGCGGCTATGACCTCGTCAGCACGATCGAGGCCGCGGTCAACGACGCCAAGAGCACCGACCCGCAGAAGATCCGCGACGCGATCGCCAAGCTCAAGGACGTCCAGGGCGTCAGCACGACGACGACCTACGACTACCCGGGGGCGACGGGTCTGCCGCTCATCAACCCGACCTACATGGTCACGGTGCAGGACGGCAAGAAGGAGCTCCTCGACAAGGTCGAGCTCGATCCGTCCGACGTGCCGGACCTGGACAAGTAGGAGTCAGCGCGTGACCGACGCCCGCGAGCCGCTGCTCACCGTCGAGCAGCTGCATGTGAGCTACGGCTCGATCGTCGCCGTGCGTGACCTCGACCTCGAGGTCTTCCCCGGCGAGATCGTGACGTTGCTCGGCCCCAATGGCGCAGGGAAGTCCTCGACCCTGAACGCGATCATGGGGTGCACGCGGGCGTCGGCCAACGCGATCCGGTTCGATGGCGCCGACGTGCGTGACGAGCCGGTGGAGCGCCGCGTGCGGCGCGGCATGGCGCTCTCGCCGGAAGGGCGCCAGGTCTTCGAGAACCTGACCGTGATGGAGAACCTGCGGCTCGGCGGCGCGTCGCAGGGCAAGGCCCACGGCGGGCCGGCGGCCTTCGACGAGGTCACCGAGCTCTTCCCGATCCTGCGCGATCGCCGCGACCAGCAGGCGGGAACGCTCTCCGGCGGCCAACAGCAACAACTTGCGATCGCCCGCGCGCTGATGTCGCGACCGCGGCTCGTGCTGCTCGACGAGCCATCGCTCGGGCTGGCGCCAACGATCGTCGATGCGATCTTCGAGCTGATCGCCAAGCTGCACGATCGCGGCATCACGATCGTGCTCGTCGAGCAGAACGTGACGCGGTCGCTGGAGATCGCCGACCGCGGCTATGTCCTCGAGGGCGGGCGCGTCGTGATGTCGGGCACGGCCGCCGAGCTTCACGAAGCCGGCGACGAGCTCGTCGGCGCCTACCTCGGGATCGGAGGGTGAGGTCATGACCGACTTCCTTCAGCAGGTCATCAACGCCATCAGCTTGGGCGGGACCTACGCGCTGCTCGCGCTCGGCCTGGCCATCGTCTTCAGCATCTTCGGGCTGATCAACTTCGCGCACGGCGACCTGATGACGATCGCCGGCTACACGATCTTCTTCAGCCTGCAGGCGGGGATGCCGTTCCTGCTTGCCGCGCTTCTTGGTGTTCTTGCCGCGGGCGTCGCGGCGGTGCTCATGGAGCGCGTGGCGTTCCGGCCGCTGCGCGGCGAGGGCGTGCCGACGCTGCTGCTCGCCAGCTTGGCGGTCAGCATCATCCTGCAGACCCTGTTCCAGACGCTGATCTCGGCGCGGCCGAAGGCGATCCCGACCCCGTCGGTGCTGACGTCGACGGTCTCGATCGGGTCGCTGAACATCGCGGTGGTGCAGATCGTCTCGATCGGCGTGACGCTGATGCTGCTCGCGGCGCTGTCGTGGTGCCTGCGCAAGACGACGCTCGGCATCGCGATGCGCGCCGCCGCCGACAACTTCCCGGTCGTGCGCCTGATGGGGATCAACGCCAACCGCGTCATCGCGATGGCCTTCTTCGTGTCGGGCATCCTGGCGGGCGCGGCGGCGGTCCTGTGGGTCGCGGCACGCGGCTCAGTCGAGCCCGCGATGGGCTTGCTGCCGATGTTCAAGGCGTTCATCGCCGCGATCCTCGGCGGTCTCGGAAGCCTGTCAGGCGCGGTGGTCGGGGGCTTTGCCCTCGGCGCCATCGAGATCGCGTTCCAGGCGCTGCTGCCGGAGTCGCTCGGCCGCTACCAGGACGCCCTGATCTTCGTGGCCGTGATCCTGGTGCTCGTCTGGCGGCCCAACGGCCTCGTGGGGACGGGCCATGACAATGGCATTCGGTTGAAGATCTCGCGTCTGCGTCGTCGCGGCGGCGGCCGCTCCGAGGCGGAGGCGGCGTCATGACCCTCCACATCCACGCGGTCAACGATCCGGACCTCGACGCCGGGCAGTTCCATGTCAGCGAGGACCAGTTGCGTGCGGCCTGCCCGCCGGAGCTGGCCGGAGCGGTGACGTTCAGCGCCGGTGGCACCGACGAGGTCGACGCGGCGGCAGGCGCCGACGTGCTGATCGGCTGGACCTTCCCGAGCGCTGTGCTGGAGCGCACGCCCGACGTCTCCTGGCTGCACGTGATCGGCGCGGGCGTCGACCACCTCGAGCCGCTGGACTGGGTGCCCGACGGCGCGCGGCTGACCAACAGCAGCGGCGTTCACGCGGCCAAGGCCGCGGAGTTCGTCGCCGCGGGGTTGTTGATGCTCAACAGCAAGATGCTGCTGCATCTCGAGGAGCAGCAGGCGCATCGCTGGACGCCGCGCTACAGCACGGTGATCGGCGGCAAGACGGTCCTGATCGTCGGCGTCGGCACCATCGGCGGGGCGGTCGCGCGGCGGGCGAAGGAGCTGGGCCTTCAGGTACGCGGGGTCCGTCGCAGCGGCGCCGAGCATCCCGACGTGGATGAGATGTTCCGCACCGACGAGCTCGCGCGCGCCATCGAGGGCGTCGACTTCGTCGTCGTGTGCGCGGCGCTGACGCCCGACACCCGCGGCCTCATCGATGCGGATGCGCTCGCGCTGCTGCCCGAGCACGCCGGCCTGATCAACATCGCCCGCATGCCGATCGTCGACTACGGCGCGCTGGAGGATGCGCTGCGCGCCGGCCGGCTCGGCGGAGCGATCCTCGACGTCTTCGAGCCCGAGCCGCTGGACCCCGAGTCGCCGCTGTGGGACTGCCCGCGCCTGCTGGTCACGCCGCACATCTCGTCGGATCCCCTCGACTACACCGTCGCGATGCTCGAGATCTTCATGGACAACTTCGCGCGGTTCGTCGCCCAGGAGCCCTTGCGCAACGAGATCGCGCTGCCCGGCCGTCCATGAACATCACCATGACCAGGAGAGAAGCGTGACCACGACCCCCGCCGCCCCCGATCCCACGATGTGGAGCACCGTGCTGCATGCCGGGCTGATCGGCAGTTTCATGCAGCTCCCGTACGTTCCGCCGCGGGCCGAGGAGCTGCGTGCCGCCGCCGCCAAGGCGGCGATCTACGGGATGCCGTGGGACTCGACCAGCATCAGCCGGACCGGCGCCAACTATGGGCCCAAGGGCATTCGGGAGGTCTCATGTCAGTTCACCGCACACAATGCGACCTACGGCTTCGACCTGATCGAGGCGCTCAACCCGGTCGACACCGGCGACTGCACGCTGATCCTCGCCAACGCCGAGAAGACGTTCGCCAATGCGCAGGCCGACATCGGCGCGATCCTCGACGGCGGGGCGCTCCCCGTCCTGTTCGGGGGCGACCACTCGGTGACGATCCCGGCGGTCCGTGCCGTCCGTGAGCGCGTCAACGATCCTGGGCTGATCTTGGTGGACATGCACCTCGACACCGCCCCCGACGTCGGCGGCGAAACGCTCAACCACTGCTGCCCGGTCACGCGCGCCGTCGATGCCGGCTTCGATCCGGCCAAGATCGCGCTGATCGGCATCTCTGGCTGGATGAACCCGAAGACCGAGCTCGACTACTGCCGCGAGCAGGGCATCACGATCATCTGGCTGGAGGAGATCTGGGAGCGGGGGACGGCTGCCGTCGTCGAGCAGGCGGTCGAGATCGCCGGCGCCGGCGATGGCATCTACCTGTCCTTCGACGTCGACGCGCTGGATGCCGCCTACGCGCCGGGCACCTGCTGCCCGTCGCCGGGCGGGCTGACGAGCCGCGAGGCGATCGAGATCGTGCGCGGCGTGTCGCGCCGCGGCCTGCTCGGGGTCGACGTCGTCGAGGCCGCCCCGGGGCTGGACGGCGACACGACCTCCTCGACCGCGCTGATCTCGGCCCGCGTGGCGCTTGAGGCGATGGCGGCCCACGCCGGCATGGGCCGCTAGCGGGGGCGCGGGATGCGCGTCCTGCTGGGGCAGTTGGAGCCTGCGGCGGGCGACGTCGCGGGCAACGCCGCCCAGGTCTGCGACGCGCTGCGCGCCCATCCCGACGCTGAGCTTGCGGTCTTCCCGGAGCTGTTCTTGTGCGGGTACGACCTCGCGCGGATCGACGCGCTGGCGATTGACCTCGCCGACCACTCGCTGACCCTGATCGCCGAGGCGGCGACGGCGAGCAAGACGACCGTGGTGGTCGGCTTCGCCGAGCGCACGCCCGAGGGGATCGCCAACGCGGTGGCCTGCCTGGCGCCGGGCACGCCGCCGGTCGTCTACCGCAAGGCCAACCTCTTCGGCGCCGCCGAGCGCTCGGCCTTCGTCGAAGGCGGCGAGCTGGTCGTCGCCGACGTCGGCGGCCACCGTCTCGGGCTGCTGATCTGCTTCGACGTCGAGTTCCCCGAGACCGCGCGGGCACTCGCGGCCGCGGGCGCGGAGCTGCTGGTGACGATCGCGGCCAACATGGAGCCCTACGGGCCCGACCACGCGCTGGCCGCGCGCGCCCGCGCGCTCGACAACCGCCGCCCGCACGTCTACGTCAACCGCACGGGGGAGGAGTCGGGCCTGCGGTTCGTCGGCGGCAGCTGCGCCGTCGACACCGGGGGCGGCCTCGTCACCTGCCTTGGGACGAATCCCGAGCTGCGGTGCGTCGACCTCGACCTCTCGCCGCCGACCGCGGATGAAGTTGATTACCTTTATCTGGTCAGGGAGCTGCCGGTGAGCGTTCGGTAGGCCGGGCGCTGCGCGAGCCGCGGAGCGCACTACGCTCCGAGATGAGATGTCCGCACCGCGCAACCCGACGCTGCTGCCGCGCGAGCGCCTGTCGTGGCCGCTCGGCGTGGCGGTGATGGTGATCGGACTGACGCTGGCGACCGGCGGGATCGAGGCGCTGCGCCATGCCGCGCCGGTCGTCTCGCTGTCGGTGGTCTACCTGGTGCCGATCCTGATCGTCTCGGCCTACTGGGGCATCGTCCTCGGCCTGGCGACGTCGGTGCTGGGCGCGTTGTCGTTCAACTTCTTCTTCCTCGATCCGACCGGCCGGTTCACGATCGCCGACAGCCGCAACTGGGCCGCGCTGCTGGCGTTCCTCGGCGTGGCGCTGGTGACGAGCACGCTGGCGGAGAGCATCCGCGCCCGCGCCGACGAGGCCGAACAGCGGCGCCGCGAGGCCGACCTCGGCGCCGAGCTGGCGCGCACGGTCCTGGGCTCGCCGCGTTTGTCAGAGTCGCTGGCGATGGTCTCGCGCCGGCTGGCCGAGCTGCTGGATGCGCGCTCGGCCTCGGTGGAGCTCGGGACGGTGGCCACCGACGAGCGACGGATCGCGATCCCGTTGATGAGCGGCGAGGCCCGCATCGCCTCGCTGGTCCTGCCGGCCGATCTGCCCAGCGGCCAACAGCAGCGCGTGCGCGAGCGGATCGTGCCGGTGCTGGAGTCGGTGGTCGCCGCCGCGCTGGCACGCGAGCGGCTGCAGGCCGACGTCGTCGAGACCGCGGCGCTGCGCCGCAGCGACGACATGAAGACCGCGCTGCTGCGCTCGGTCTCCCACGACCTGCGCACGCCGGTGACCGCGATGCTCGCCGGGATCGGCGCGCTGCGCTCGGCCTCGGTGACGGGTGACGAGCGCGAGCAGGTCGAGGCCGACATCGCCGACTCGGCGACCAAGTTGTCGGTGTTGATCGACAAGCTGCTCGACCTCTCGCGGCTGCAGGCCGGAACCGCGCCGCCCAACCGGGAGTGGTCGTCGGTCGAGGAGGCGCTGCGCGAGGCGGCCGACCACGCCTGCCCCGACAGCGAGCTGGTCCACTTCTCCATCGACGCCAACCTGCCGCTCGTGCGCGCCGACGCCGCGCAGCTGGAGCGCGCGTTCGCCAACCTGCTGGAGAACGCGTCGCGCTACGGCAACGGCCTGCCGGTCTCCGTGCGCGCTCGCGCGATCGGCGGGCGCGTGATCGTCCGCATCGTCGACCGTGGCCCGGGCATCCCGCTCGCCGAGCAGGAGCGGATCTTCACCCCGTTCTACCGCGGCGAGGCGACCGCGCGGCAGGTCGCCGGCTCCGGGCTGGGGCTCGCGATCGCCCGCGGCTTCATCGAGGCCAACGGCGGCAAGGTCGCCGTCGAGTCGCTGCCGGGGCAGGGGACGACGTTCGTGATCACGCTGCCGATCGAGGAGGTCGACGACGCGCATGAGGATCCGGCCGCCGCTGACCCGCGCGCGGACCGACACCGGGTGGCCGTCGCTGTAGCGGAGCGCGTTCTCGATCAGGTTTGCGAACGCCCGCCCGAGCTGGCCGGCGTCGGCCCTGATCAGCGGCAGGCCTGGCGCGATAGCGAGCTTGACGAGATCGCCCACGCCGGTGTCGTCGACCGCCGCGCGGATCACCTCCTCGAGCGAG
>JBEVLC010000037.1:0-51686 GCA_040509415.1 Baekduia sp.
CGTCGCTTGGCGACCGCGCCTCTTGGGGCCTTGACCGTCAGTCGGTGATCGCAGTGAGACCAGTGAGGGACTTGTCACGAACGTCTGGCGGAAGCGGCGAGTAGTCGTTGCTTGTAGTCAGGGCGTCAGTCTGGCCGCCAGCTAAAGTGGTGACGTAGCCGAGGTAGTCGTGCACCGTTGTGGCGTAAGTCCGCCCAGTAGTGTTCGACGAGCCCCATTTCGGTGTGTACGCGCTGAATGCCAGGACGTAGGTCAATGTGCAAATGGGATAGTTAGTCGTGTCGGCAGTAGTGTTGTACACAGTCGCCCAGGTGGCCGCCGTGTTCGTGGGCAGCGTGCCGTAGACGTTGTTAGTCGTTGACGGACAGTTCGACTGTGCCTTCGTAGTAGCCAAGCCGTTGGTCGACGGGTCGATGGTCTCCAGACTGCTTTCGCGCCTGATCGCGATCCACTTCAGGAACGGGTAAGTGTGGATGATGAACTTCTTGCGTATGGCCCACAGCGCGGCGAACGTGATGCTGCCGGTGGTGTTGCCAGCCGTCTGGACCGCGTCCTCGTCGCCAAAGCCGCTGCCACCGTCGCACGAGCCCATAGTGCAGCCCGACTGCGACCGTGCCGGCGAGCCCGGCCAGGCCGTGTTAGTGGACGACTTCTGCAGATCGCCCCAGCTCCGGTTCGGTGAGGTCGTCACGTTGCCGGCGAACTGCGTAGTGAGCCAGTGCTTGAACTGGTAGGTCTCGCCGTCCCAGCCGTCGCGGACGACGCGGGTGATGGTGGCCCGCCAGTGGCGACTGGTGCGTTCATAGTGTGGATCTGCGTAGTGATCGGCGGGGCGTCGCTGCCGCAGAACACGAACGAGGTGTCGAACGCAGTCCCGTCAGCGTGCCAGTCCAGCAGACACTGGTCGCTGCTCGAGGCTGTGACAGTGGGAGTGAACGGATCGGTTTTGCAGCCAGTTGCGCTGCTGTTGAACCCGGTCTCAGTCCAGACTCCCTGTGCGAGCCCTTGGAGTGACGAAGCCGTGCCTGTCAATCCTCACGCCGGGCATCGGCGCTCAACCTGCCCGTTGACCTCCATGTTGACGTAAGCGGTGGCAGTGTGGACCTGTGCGGCGCGCACTGCAACCACGTGTCTAGATGTTCATGAACAATTTGGGTCAACTGTCAATGGCTGGTGTGTCACACGGCTGCGATCTCCACACGCAGGCGCTCGATCATCCCGTCCAGCCTGCGTGAGATCTCGCGGGCGGGGGCGCGCAGCGCCTCGGCGATTTCGGTGACCGGCGTGCCGTCGATGACCATCGCCAGGATCGGCAAGTCCTCAGGGTCGACGCGCTGGCCGGCGGCCTCCAACAGCTCTCGCGGGACGGGTGGGAGGACGCGATCGCCGCGGGCGACGGCGCGCAGCGCGTCGAAGAGCTCCGGCGCCGGTGCGCTCTTGTTCAGGAGGCCGTCGACGCCGGCGAGGATCGCCGGCACGACCATCGCGCTGTCGGCGTAGGCGGAGTACAGCAAGACGCCGGGTGCTGGCACCTCGCGCTTGAGTCGCCGGCAGAGCTTCAGCCCGTCGGCCCCGGGCAAGTGGTAGTCCAGCAGGACGACGTCGGGCTTGGTGCGCGTCATGGCCGGTCCGAGGTCCTCCTCCGAGGAAGCGGTGCCCAGCGGGATGATGCCGGGCTCGGCGCGCAGCACCGCGGTCAGTCCCGCGCGCATGGCGGGGTGGTCGTCGACGATCAGCAGGCGGATCATGGGGAACCTCCGGGGTGGGGGAGAGCGAGGGCGACGGCGGTCCCGCGCCCTCCGGGTCCGGGCCCGATGTGCAGTTGTGCGCCGATCGTCTCGGCGCGACCGTGCATCGAGCGCAGGCCGTGGCCGCCGGGGCGCGGCTCGGCGGGCATGCCGACGCCGTCGTCGGCGATCGTGAGCGTGATGGCGTTCGGGGCGCCGTCCAGCGTCACCGAGATCGTCGAGCAGTCGGCATGGCGGACGGCGTTGGTTAGTGCCTCGGCGGCGATGCGGTAGGTGTGAGCGGCGACCAGCGGCGGCAGGGCGGGCAGCCGGCCCGTGACGTCGATACGCGCCACGCCGGTCTGTGACAGCTCGGCGGCGCGCTCGCGCAGCAGCACGTCGACCGGGCGGCCGTCCAGCGGCGTGCGCAGCTCGGCGACGCTGGTCTCCATGTCAGACGTCGCGGCGCGCAGCTCGCCGACGGCGCTGTCGAGCAGCTGCCGGCTAGGGCTGTCGGCGATCGCTCCGTCCAGCGCGGTCAGCATCAGGTGCGCGGCGTGGACGCGCTGCTTGGCGGAGTCGTGCAGCTCCCACGCGATCCGCTGGCGCTCAGCCTGCAGCGCCAGGCGCTCGGACTGGCCGCGGGCGGTGCGCAGTCGCTCCAGCAGCAGGCTGGAGTAGGCGAGCGTGGTCGTGATGATCACCGGCACGAAGAGGTGCGTCGCCAGCGTCTCCAGCCTGATGGTGTTGGTCAGCGTGTCGTCGGGGAGCTTGTTGGTGAGCAGGGCTACGACCCCGTAGGCCGCCGAGAAGCAGACGCCCCATCCGACCGCGCGGCGCCACGGCAGCGAGGTCGCCGGCAGGACCAGTGCCGTCAGCGCGAAGACGTAGAACGGGCTGCGCCAGTCGCCGCCACCGAGCACAAGCCCCAACGCGGCGAGCGCGTCCAGCGCCCAGATCGCCGGGGCCCACGCGGCGTCTTGGGTCTGGCGCAGGAGCAGCAGGCTGATCGGCGTCCACGCCAGGGTGATCAGCGCCAGCAGCAGGTCGTGATGGGTGATGCGGTGCGCGAGGAGCAGCGCGATCGCGAGCGTCGCGCCGAGCAGCCGCGTCATCGTCAGCAGCGCGAACCAGCGGGGCGGGCCACGCAGGGCGGCGAGCGGTCTGCCGTCGCGTCGTCTGCTGGACACCAGCTGACCCTCGCACGCGGACCTCAAGGGTTCCTGAACCGCGTCAGGGAGAGGTCAGGTCCGCCAACCTCTCTCGCAGGCTGCGCTGCCGCTCCTGAAGCTCGCGTTCGAGCTTGGCGATCTCCGCTCGGCGGCCCGCGAGAAGATCGAGCTGGCGGTCGACGTGCCCGAGCGCCTGGTCGAGGATCTCGCGGCGGCGGTCACGGTCCGGGTTGCCGTGGCGCCACTCCTGGCGCAGCACGCCACGGGCCTCCTCGGCTTCGAGCAGCTCCTTGAGCTCGTCGAGGCTGACGCCGAGCAGCGCCTTGAGCCGCAGCGCCTCGCGCAGGCGCTCGACGTCGGCGTCGGCATACAGGCGATGGCGCCCGGCCTCGCGCTCGTCGCCGCCGGCCAGCAGCCCGATCTCCTCGTAGTAGCGGATCGTGCGCGTGGTCGTGCCGACGAGCTTGGCGACCTCGCCGATGCGCAGCGTGGGCGGGCTGGGAAGCGTCTCGGTGCTCATGCCGCGACCCTGATCGCGTCGGCCTGCGCCTGGGCTTCGCGCGTGGGGCGCAGCAGCGAGACGCCGGCGCCCAGGATCGCGGTGGCCGCCAGCACCCAGAGGGCGACGTGCATGTTGTGGATGAACGGCGCGAGGTCCGCATCCGACAGCCCCGAGCTGACGCCGGAGAAGATCGACAACAGGACCTTGGTCGGCACCGCGGCGGTGACGATCGCCAGCACGAACGCGATTGACAAGACCGAGCCGGTGTTCTGCAGCATCATCCGGGTGCCGCCCGCGATGCCGCGCCGGTGGGCGGGCACCGAGCCCATCATCGCGGCGGTGTTGGGGGAGTTGAACATGCCCGAGCCCAGCCCGTTGATCAGCAGCCAGGTGGCCGTCAGCCAGTAGGAGGACCCGGTGCCCAGCGTCGTCATGCCGACCAGGCCGACGGCACTCACGACCATTCCGGCCGCCGCGAGCGCCCGGGCGCCGTGGCGATCGGCGTAAGCGCCGGCCAGCGGCGAGGAGATCAGCATCCCCAGCGCGAGCGGCGCGAGCTTGACGCCGGCCAGGATCGGGTCGTCGCCCAGTGCGCCCTGGAAGTACAGGACGAAGACGAACGTCAGTGCGAAGCGTGAGAGGCCCGCCAGGAACGCGGCGCCGGTGGCGGCGGCGAAGCCGCGGTCGGCGAAGAGCGCAAGGTCGAGCATCGGCGAGGCCGCGCGGCGCTCGATGACCAGGAACGCGGGGAGCAGGACGGCGGCGAGGGTGAGCGCGACGATCGTGTGCGCGTCGTTCCAGCTGACGATCCCGCCGCGCGAGATCCCGTACGTCAAGCCGGTGAGGCCCACCACGAAGGTGATCGTCCCCGGCCAGTCGAAGCGGTGCTCGACCTCGGGTGCGACGAGCTCGCGCAGCACGAACGCCGCCCACAGCGAGCCGGCGATCCCAAACGGCACGTTGAACCAGAAGACCCACTGCCACGAGATCTCGACCAGCGCGCCACCGAGCACCGGACCGAGGACGAGGCCGACGCCCGCGACCATCACGTTGGTCCCCATCGCGACGCCGAGCTGCTCGCGTGGGAACGCGTCGGTGACCAGCGCGCTGGCGTTGGCGAACAGCAGCGCGCCGCCGATGCCCTGCACGATCCGCCAGAGGATCAGGTCGGTGCCGCCGGTCGCGAAGCCCGCGCCGAGTGAGGCGATGGTGAAGACCACGAAGCCGGCGACGAAGGCCCGCTTGCGGCCGAAGAGGTCGCTGAGGCGGCCGAAGGTGAGCACGAGCACCGTCGAGGCGATCATGAACGCGAGGATCACCCAGACCAGGGTGAGCAGCCCGACGCCGAGGGCCTGCTCAAGATCCGGCAACGCGATGACCAGCGTCCCGGAGTTGATGGTCGCCAGCAGCATGCCGAGGCTGGTGCAGCTCAGCGCCCACCACTTGTAGTGCTCGTGGTCGGCGTCGACGCCGAGGCGGCGACGGGGAGCGGGAGACGAGGAGAGCGCTTCGGGCATCACGGGCTTTCGAGACTGGGTGTGGAACCTCTATCTTACGTGAACGTCAAGTTAGGGTTGGTGCGGTTGTCCGTACCCCGGGCGCCGACCAGGGGGAACCCTGATGCGACGCCCGGCCGCGGAGTCCAGGATCAGCGTCAGTTCCCCACCCCGTCTCCCCGAAGGACTCCCCTTGATCGCCTCCGCCCGTCCCGCCATCGCGCTGGACACCCTCCGCTCGCAGTTCACCGGCAACCTGCACGCTCCGGGCGATGCCGGCTACGACGAAGCCCGCGTGGCGTGGAACCTGGTCGCCGACCAGCGCCCCGTGTTCGTCGCCGAGCCGCGCACGGCCGCCGACATCGCCGCCGTCGTGCGCTTCGCCCACCAGCAGGGCATGCGCGTCGCGCCGCAGGGCACGGGCCACAACGCCGTCGCCCGCACCGGCGTCGATGAGTCGATCCTGCTCAACACGCGCCTGATGCGCGGCGTCGAGATCGACTTCGAGCGCCGTTGCGCTCGCGTTGAGGCCGGCGCGCTCTGCGCCGACCTGACGGCGCCCGCCTCCGAGCTCGGCCTCGCCGCGCTGGCAGGCTCCTCGCCCGACGTCGGCCTCGTCGGCTACACGCTCGGCGGGGGCATGGGCTGGCTGGCGCGCGCGTTCGGCTTGTGCTGCAACTCGGTCCTGTCCTTCGACGTCGTCACCGGCGACGGCGAGCAACTGCACGTCGACGCCGACAACCATCCGGAGCTGTTCTGGGCGCTGCGTGGCGGCACGGGCAGCCCGGCGGTCATCACGCACATGGAGCTGCGGCTGATCCCGACGCCCGAGCTCTACGCCGGCGCGATGCTGTGGCCCTGGGAGCGAGCCGCTGAGGTTCTGCACGCGTGGCGCGTATGGACGCTGGACGCGCCCGAGACGGCCACGACGTCGGCGCGCATCGTGCAGGTCCCGCCGCTTCCCGACGTCCCGGAGATGCTGCGCGGTCGCCAGTTCGTCGTGATCGACGGCGCCGTGCTCGGCTCCGACGCCTACGCCAACGAGGTGCTCGCCCCGCTGCGCGCGCTCGAGCCGGAGATCGACATGTTCGCCGCCGCGCCGCCGGCCGCGCTCAGCCACCTGCACATGGACCCCGAGCAGCCGGTCCCCGGCATCGGCGACCACGCGCTGCTGAGCGACGTGACGCCGGAGCTCATCGACGCCATCGTCGAGGCCGCCGGCCACCGGTCCAGCTCGCCGCTGACGGTGGTCGAGCTGCGCCATCTCGGCGGCGCGCTGTCGCGGGCGGCGGCCGGCGCCGGCGCCCGCTCCCGGATCGACGCGCCCTACGTCTACTTCGCCGTCGGCGTGCCGATGACGCCGGAGCTCGGCGCGGCGATCCCGGCAACGCTGGCGCAGCTGCGCGAGGTGCTCGCCCCGTGGAAGGCCGACGGCGCCTACCTCAACTTCGCCGAGGAGCCCACCGACGTGAGCACCGCGTTCGAGGACGAGACGTTCAGGGC
This sequence comes from Baekduia sp., assembly GCA_040509415.1. Lineage (GTDB taxonomy): Bacteria > Actinomycetota > Thermoleophilia > Solirubrobacterales > Solirubrobacteraceae > Baekduia. Next base: position 6,401 of record JBEVLC010000037.1, read on the forward strand.
GCTGCAGGCGGTCAAGGCCACCTACGACCCGCGCGACACCATCCACGCCAACCACGAGGTCAAGGCCGAGCAGGCCTAGCCGTCTGCCGCGACCAACCGCGTGTACAACCGATCCAGCACCGCCTGTGGGTCGCCGCACAGGCCGGTGTGGATCGGGGACGGCTGGACGATCGTCGACGATGCCGCGGTGAGCCAGCCGAAGCGCTCGGATTGGTCCATCGCGGCGATCGCCCCGCCGGCAGGGTCGCCGGCGGCGACGCGGGCCATGCCGTCGAGGTGGCGGCGGATGGCGTCGACGTCGAGGTCGGGTGAGAGCGCGTGCAGGCGCGCCTCGTCGACCAGCACCCGTGCCGCGAGGAACTGGCGGCGGCGGCAGTAGACGACGACGCCGACGTTGAGCGCCTCGCCGCGCTCGACGCTCGGGACGACGCGCCAGATCGCGTACTGGAAGGCGTCGTCAAGCGAGGGCACGGCGCGCCTCCTCGGCCTCGGCAGCGAACGCGCGCGGCGCGGCGAGGCGCTCGACGAAGTAGTCCACGTAGATCTCACGCGCGAGGGCCGCGCTGTCGCCGAGCCAGTCGTCGGGCACGGCGGCGACGATGCGCTCCAGCGTCGCGCGATCGAGCCGTGACGCCAGCCGCTCGTCGGCCTCGGCGATCGAGCCCGCGAAGGGCAGCAAGACATGGTCGGCGATCAGCGGGAACGCGGCCTTGGCGGCGCCGTCAGGCCACGTCGCGGCGTGGTGGCGATACAACGCGGCGCCGTGGTCGATCAGCCACAGCTCCTCGTGCCAGATCAACATGTTGGGGTTGCGTGGCGTGCGGTCGACGTTGGCGGTCAGCGCATCCAGCCAGACGATCGCGGCGGCGAGCTCCTCGGTCACGCCGACCGGCGCGGCGGGGGAGAAGGGCAGCGAGCCCGGTAAGAAGTCGAGCGCCGCGTTGCTCCCGCCGCTGGCCTGCACGAGCTCCTGGATCTCTGGGTCCGGCTCGGCCGCCGCGAGCAGCGGATCGACCTCGACGAGCACGATCTCCGGGACGCGCAAGCTCAGCGCACGGGCGACCTCGCCGACGACCACCTCGGCGATCAGCGCCTTCACGCCCTGTCCGGCACCGCGGAACTTGACGACGTAGAGCCCGTCGTCGTCGGCCTCGACGAGGCCGGGCATCGAGCCGCCCTCGCGCAGCGGTGTGACGTAGCGCGTGGCGCGCACGGAGCGCAGCGCGGAGGTGGTCGCGTCGGCCATCGAGCGCGGACGCTAACGATGTTGGCCGCTACGGTCCTGCGCACCCATGTGGTTCAGCGCCGACAACATGGTCCTGACGGTGGCCCAGGCCACGTGCGTCGCGCTGCCCGCCGCCGGCGTCCCGTACGCCTTGCAGCGCTTCCGCAGCGGTGCCTGGGCGCTGGTCCTGCCGTTGTGCATCGTCGTCGTGATCGTGGCGATCAACGAGGTCCCGCACAGCGCCGACGTCCTCACCTGGGTTGCGCTGCTGCTGATCCCACCCGGTTGTGCGCTCGCCCTTGGCTGGGCGATGCGCGGTGCGCGCTGGTGGCTGGCGCCGTTGGCGATCCCGTTGCTTGCGCTCGCCTGGGCCGATCAGGAGACGCGGATCGGCGAGCTGGCGACGATCCTGCTGATCGTCGGCTCGTGCGTCACGCTCGGCCGTCTGCTCGCCGGCGCGGCGCCGCTGGTTTTGCTCAAGCTCGGGCTGCTCGCGCTGGCGATCTCCGACGCGATCCTCGTCTTCGGCAATACGCTCCAGGCGCCCAACGCGGTGCTCGTGGCGGCCGAACCCGGAGCCGGTCTGCCGCAGCTGCAGTCGGCGAGCTTTCACTACGCGGGCATGGGCTACGGCGACTTCTTCGCCGCTGCGGTGCTCGGCGGGATCCTCGCGGCGCAGAAGCGTCCGCAGCTCGTGCCGATGCTCGCGCTCGTGGTCGTCTCGTTCGCGTGGGACCAGCTCTTCCTGGTCGTGGACACCCTGCCGGCGACCGTGCCACCGGCGATCGTGCTGCTCGGCGTGGAGGCATGGGCGCTGCTGCAGAAGCGCAGGGCCCTAGAGCAGTGCGCAGATGCGCGCTGCTGACAGCTCGCCCTTGGGGATGAAGCCGTTGGCGCCGCTGCGGCCGACGAGCGGGCCGAACTCGCGCGGGTCGCGGCTGGAGGTCAGCACGACCTTCGGTGCCGCGTGATCGAGGCAGATCCGCGACGCGACGTCGAAGCCGTCGAGGTCGGGCAGGTTGATGTCCAAGAGCACGATGTCGGGCGAGAGCTCCGAGGTGGCGGCCAGGCCGCTGGCGCCATCCTCGGCTTCGCCCACGACCTCGAAGCCTTCGTGCTCGAGGAGCAGGCGGGCCGCCGAGCGAAAGCTCGGGTGGTCGTCGACGATGAGGAGCTTCATGGGCACACCTCAAGCGTGCCCATCGGCGAGCCTTTGCAACGTGGGGTTAACACCACACGTCCGCGTGGATGTCCGATCAGCGTCGCGAGAGGTACCGCTCCCGCACGGCCGATGGCAGCACGAGCGCGATCCGGGTGCGACATCGCATGAGCGGTGTAACGGACGGACGACCGGCGCAGACACAGGGTCGTGCGCGCTTTGATCGTGACCACGACATGGTGATCCTGGTGCTCCTCAGCGCGTTAATCGGTGCCGGCACGGCGCTCAGCCCGTGCGCGCTGCCGGTCCTGCCGGCGCTCCTGTCGGCGGGGGCGGCGGGTGGCCGGCGGCGGCCGCTGGCGATCGTTCTCGGTCTCTCGCTGACGTTCCTGCTGTCGATCATCGGCGGCGGCGAGCTGCTGCGCCACCTCGGCCTCGGCGGCACGACGCTGCGCAACGTCGGGATCGCCGTGCTCATCGTCGCTGGGGTCGCGGCGATCGTCCCCTCCATCGCCCAGCGCCTGGAACGCCCGCTGGCGGCGCTCAGCCGGCTCGGGCCGCGGCGCGCGGGCGACGGCTTCTGGTCGGGGCTGGTCGTCGGCGGCGCGCTTGGCTTCGTCTACGCCCCCTGCGCCGGGCCCGTGTTGGCCGCGGTCGTGTCGGTCTCGGCGGTCACGGGGCGGACGGTCGCGGTCGCGCTGGCCTACGTCACGGGCTCGGCGCTGATGCTCGGGGCGATCTCGCTGGGCGGCCGGAAGGTGCTGGAGCCGCTGCGCCGCGCGGGCCCGTTGCGCGTGCAGCGGGCGCTCGGCGTGGTGATGCTGGCGACGGCGCTCGCGTTCGTCGTCGGCCTCGACACGCAATTTGAGACCGCGCTCGCGCGCCATACGTCCTCAGCGACGCTGACCGGTGGCTTGGAGTCTTCGGGCGCGGTGAAGGATCGCTTGCGCGACCTGCGCGGCGCGCCGAAGTTCGACGCTGGCGATAAGCGCGTCAAAACGCAGACCCGTCCGGAGTCCTCGCTGCCCGACCTCGGCGCCGCCCCCGACTTCACCGGCACGCAGCGGTGGTTCAACTCCCAGCCCTTGTCGCTGAAGGCGCTGCGCGGCCGCGTGGTGCTGATCGACTTCTGGACCTACACCTGCATCAACTGCCTGCGCACGCTGCCCTTCCTTGAGGCTTGGGACAAGCGCTACCGCTCAGCGGGGCTGACGATCGTCGGCGTCCACGCGCCGGAGTTCGGCTTCGAGCATGACGCCGGCAACGTCCAAAGCGCGATCGCGAGCAACCACATCAAGTACCCGGTCGTGCAAGACAACGACCTCGCGACGTGGAACGCCTACGGCAACCAGTACTGGCCGGCCGAGTACCTGATCGACGCCGAGGGCCGCGTGCGCAACACGCACTTCGGCGAAGGCGACTACTCCAAGTCGGAGTGGGCGATCCGCTCGCTGCTGGCCGAGCGCGGCGCGAAGATCAGCAAGGCCCTGTCGCGTCCGACGGGCGTCACGCCGGTCGGATTGCAGACGACACCGGAGACCTATGTCGGTGCCGCCCGCGCACAGGGCTTTGTCGGAACCGCGCCGAAGGCGGGCACCAACACCTACAAGCTGCCGGACGGTGCGCCGCCGCTCAACGGCTTCGCGCTGGGCGGGGCGTGGAAGATCGGCGACGAGCCCGCGACCGCGCTGGCCGGCGCGACGCTCACGGCGACCGTCCAGGCCCGATTTGTCTATCTGGTGCTGAGCCCACCGTCGGCCTCGCGGCCGGGCGCGGTCGCCGTCAGCGTCGATGGCAAAGCGCCGCGGCGGATCACCGTCGACACGCAGCGCCTCTACACGCTCGCGTCGTTCGCGGCCAGCGGCCGTCACGGGCTCAAGCTCACGTTCGCACCCGGCACCTCGGCCTATGCCTTCACCTTCGGGTAATCGAACTCTCAGGCTCCCTTAAGGCCCGTGGGCCATGCTGCTGCCCATGAAGGTCAAGCGCTATGTCCTGGTGTCCGCAGCCGTCCTCGCCGCCGGAGCCGGCGGAGGAGCTGCCATTGCGGCGTCGGGAGGTGACGACGAGCGTCAGAAGACCGAGCAGTCGATCATCGCCGACGCGGCCAAGCGGCTGAACGTCACGCCTGACGCGCTGCGCTCAGCGCTCGGTGCGGCCGAGGACAAACAGCTCGACCAGGCCGTCAAGGACGGCAAGCTCACCCAAGAGCGGGCCGACGCGATCAAGGCACGACGTGCCAAGGACGGCAGCGTCCTCGGCGGGCCCGGTGTCGGTGGCCCGCACGGCGGCCCCGGCTTCGGCCCCGGCGGGCGCCCCGGCTTCGGCCGCGGCGCCGGCGGTCCTGGCCTCATGTTCAAGATCGGCCCCGGCGGCGCGCTGGACGTCGCGGCCTCTGCGTTGGGCCTCAAGCGCGAGGACCTCGTCTCCAAGCTGCGCGACGGCAAGTCGATCGCCGACGTTGCCAAGGACCAGAACAAGAGCCTCGACGACGTCAAGAAGGCCATCACCGACGGCGTCACCAAGGAGCTCGATCAGGCCGTGACCGACAAGAAGCTGACCAGCGACCAGCGCGACAAGATCCTCAAGGAGCTCGACGAGCACCTCGATGACCTGGTGAACCGCAAGCCGCCCGAGGGCGGTCCGCGCTTTGACAAGCGCGGCCATCCGGCGGCCCCGCGGCATCCCTGACGCTACGCTCGCAGTTCGCCATCGCACTTCGCAGGAGGTTCCTGGGCGTTTCCCAGGAACCTCTGAGGAAGTGGGTCGACACTGAAGAGCGTGATGACCACCGCCACGCCAGAGAGCCACCGCGTCCTCGTCGTCGACGACGAGCCCAACATCGCCGACGTCATCTCGATGGCCCTGCGCTTCCAAGGCTTCACCGTCGAGTCCGCCGGTGACGGTCGCGCCGCCCTGGAGGCGGTGGCCTCGTTCAAGCCCGATCTGCTCGTCCTCGACGTGATGCTCCCCGACATGGAGGGCTTCGAGATCGCGCGCCGCCTCAACGCCGATCGCGTGCAGGTGCCGATCATCTTCCTGACCGCCCGCGACGCGACCGAGGACAAGGTCCGCGGCCTCACGATGGGCGGCGACGACTACGTGACCAAGCCCTTCAGCCTGGAGGAGCTCGTCGCGCGCATCCGCACGATCCTGCGTCGCTCCGGCCTCGCGCAGCCCGAGACGAGCCGGCTGGTCTTCGAGGACCTCGAACTGGACGAGGACACGCGCGAGGTCACCCGCAACGGCGAGCTGATCGAGCTGACCGCGACCGAGTACCGGCTGCTGCGCTACCTGCTGCTCAACCCGCGCCGGGTGCTGACGCGCGCGCAGATCCTCGACCAGGTCTGGGACTACGACTTCGGCGGCGACGCCCGCGTGCTCGAGACCTACATCTCGTACCTGCGCAAGAAGATCGACCGGCACGGGTCGCCGCTGATCCACACCGCGCGCGGCGTCGGCTACGCGCTGCGCGCCCCGAGGACCTAGCGCGGGGTGGGCGGGATGTCTCTTCGTACCCGTCTCGTCGCAGGGCTGCTCGTCCTGGCCGCGGTCGGCCTCGTGCTGCTCGCGGGCGTCACCTACGCCGAGCAGCGCCATTTCCTCTATGACCGCGTCGACCAGCAGGCCAAGGCCGCGGCCGAGCGGATGCCGTTCGGCGGGCAGCCACCACGGGGCCCCGGCTTCGGCGGTGGCTATGGCCCGCCCGGGCGCGGAGGGCCTGACGGCGATGACCACGCCCCGGCCGGCCCGGCCGGCGGAACGTGGACCTTCACGCAGGACGCGGCCGGCACGACCGCCAACGAGGACTGCCTCTCCACCTGCTATTCGACCACGGCGCCGACGCTGCCCAAGAAGCTCGAGGCCGGCACGATCACGACGATCGAGGTCGCCAACACGGGCACGCGCTACCGGGTGGCGACGTCGCCCCGCGCGAGCGACGGCAGCCTGCGCGGCGCGGCGGTTCCGCTGACCGAGGCCGACGCGACGCTGCACCGCCTGCTGCGCATCGAGGCGCTGGTCATTGCTGGGATCCTGCTCGCGCTCGGCGCGCTGGCGTGGTGGCTGGTCCGGATCGGGCTGCGCCCGCTGGAGCGCATCGGCGTCACCGCCGGCTCGATCGCCGCCGGCGACCTCTCCCGGCGCGTCGACCCGGCGGAGCCGCGCACCGAGGTCGGCCGCCTCGGCCTGGCCTTGAATCGGATGTTGGAGCGGTTGGAGGAGGCGTTCGCCAAGCAACGCGCCTCCGAGGATCGGCTGCGCACCTTCCTGGCCGACGCCTCGCACGAGCTGCGCACGCCGCTGGCGTCGATCCGCGGCTACGCGGAGCTGTTTCGCATCGGGGCGGCGCGCGACCCGGCCGACACCGAGAAGGCGATGCGCCGGATCGAGTCCGAGGCCGCGCGGATGGGCGTGCTGGTCGAGGATCTGCTGACGCTCGCGCGCCTGGACGAGGTCCGTGACCAGATCCGCGAGGACGTCGACCTCTCGCGGCTGGCCGGCGACGCGGTCGACGACGCGCGCGCGACCGCGCCCGACCGCGAGATTGACCTGACGGTCAGCGGCCACGTGACCGTGTCAGGCGATCCCCATCAACTGCGCCAGGTCTTCGCCAACCTGTTGCGCAACGCGCTGGTCCACACGCCGCCGGGCACGCCGATCGAGGTCGACGTCCGCGACGACGGCGCAGGCGGTGTGCTGGAGGTCCGCGACCACGGGCAGGGCCTGCCGAGCGACGAGAACGGTGAGCTGTTCGAGCGCTTCTGGCGCGCCGAGTCCGGTCGCGAGCGTGGCAAGGCGGGCGCGGGCTTGGGGCTGGCGATCGTCGCCGGGATCGTGGCGGCTCACCACGGCGAGGTGCGCGCCGAGAACGCCCCCGGCGGTGGCGCGCGCTTCACCGTGCGCCTGCCGACGGGCGGGGCGGCCCTAGACGGCGGTGGTGAGGGCGGGCTCGGGCGCGATGGGAGCGTCCGCGCGGCGGAGGTCGGCCGCTAGCTGGGCGAGGCGTTCGATCGCTGCGCGCAGATCGTCGGGCGCCAACGTGAAGGGCAGACGGACGCGGTGCTCGAAGGTGCCGTCGACCGAGAAGGCTGGGCCTGGCGTGATCGCGATGCCCTCGCGGGCGGCCGCGGCGGCCAGCCGGGTCGCGTCGGGCGTGGGGAGTCGGGCCCAGGCGCTGATCCCGCCGTGGGGGCGGCGGACTGTCCAGCCGGGTGCGTGCTCGGCGAGCGCGGAGAGGAGCGCGGCACGGCGCGGGCGCAGCAGCGCACGGCGTGAGGCCAGCACCGCGTCCCAGCCGCGCAGCAGCTCGACCGCGACGAGCTGGTCGAGGACCGGGCTCGTCATGTCGACGTTGGCCCGCAGCGCCGCGAGCTCGCGCACCATCCGGGCGGTCGCGCGGATCCAGCCGATCCGCAGCCCGCCCCAAGCCGCCTTGCTCATCGTCCCGATCGTGATGACCGTGGACCCGGTGCCCGCCCGTCCGCCGGCGGCGCCCAACGGCGGCGGCATGGCCGGGCCGTCGAGGCGCAGCTCGGCGCAGGTCTCGTCGGCGACGAGCACGGTCCCGGCGCGCGCGCAGGTCAGCGCCAGCGCCGCGCGGTCGGCCGCGCGCATCGTCAACCCCGTCGGGTTGTGGAAGTCCGGGACGGTGACCGCCAGCCGTGGGGAGGCGACGCGAGCTGCCTCGGCCCAGGCGCCGGCGTCCCATCCCGTCGCGCTCAAGGGGACCGGCACCGCGCGTGCCCGCGCGCCGCGGATCGCCGACAGCGTCCGCGGATAGGCGGGCGCGTCGACGAGCACGCGGTCGCCCGGGGCGACCAACAACCCCAACACGAGATGGAGGGCATGCTGCGCACCGGCGGTGACGAGCACCTCGTCGGCGCTGGTCGGCAACCCGCGCGCGGACAGGTGCCCGGCGATCGCCTCACGCAGCTCGCCGAGGCCCGCGGCGGCGTAGCCGTGGCCGGCGAGGTGGCGGGGGAGGGCAGCGCTCGCCCGCGCGACCGCGTCGTGCAGGAGCGGATCGGGTGCCGGGAGCGCTGCGATCGTCAGGTCAAGCGCCCGCTCAGCGCCGCTGTCGCCGGGGATCGGCAGGGTGGGCGCGGCAGCCACGCCCGCGGGCAGCGTCAGCCAACTGCCCGCTCCACGCGCGCTGACGAGGAAGCCGTCTTCGCGCAGGCGCCCGTAGGCGCGCGACACCGAGCCGCGGCTGACACCCAACCGCACCGACAACGCCCGCTCGCTCGGGATCCGCGTTCGCGCGGCCAGGCGGCCGTCGACCACCAGCCCGCGCAGCGCGTCGGCCAGCGCGCTGGACGCCTCGCCCGGCCGGCGCCAGCCGTCGCCGAGCAGCGCCGCCAGCGCCGGGGCGGTCACCGAGGTCGCCATGAGTCCATCATCACTCGATTGGCTCTATCCATACAGATCCACTCACGTCAGCATGGCACCATGCCCTGGACCGCGCAACCCCGCCTCGCACGGCGCCTCGTCCAGCTCTACGCCGGCCTCGTCCTGTATGGCTTCAGCGCGTCGCTGATCCTGCTCTCCGGCCTCGGCAACGTCCCCTGGGACGTCCTGCACCAAGGGCTCGCGAACCTGACCGGCATCGGCACGGGCATCTGGGTCTGCCTGATCGGCGCGCTGCTGCTGATCTTCTGGATCCCGCTGCGCCAGCGTCCCGGCCTCGGCACGCTGAGCAACGTGGTGGTCTTGGGTCTGGTCCTGCAGGCGATGCTCGACGCCTTCGCGCCCGCGCAGGACGCCACGACCCGCGCAGCGCTGCTGATCGTCGGCGTGCTGCTCAACGGCGTCGCCACCGGGCTCTACATCGGCGCGCGCTTCGGCCCGGGCCCGCGCGACGGGTTGATGGTCGGCCTCGCCGCGCGAGGCCATTCGCTGCGCGCGGTCCGCACGGCGATCGAGCTGACGGTCTTGGCGGCCGGCGTGGCGCTCGGCGGCACCGCCGGCGTCGGAACCATCACCTACGCCTTGGCGATCGGCCCGCTGGCGAAGGTCTTCGTGCCGCTGCTGGCGGTGCCGGCCGAGACCGTGCCTCAGCGCGAGCCGAGGTGGCGCAGGAACGGCGCGGGATCGAGGCCGCGGCCGGTCGCCGACTCCACGATCGGCTCGGTGTCCAGCCGTCGGCCGTGGCGGTGGACCTTGTCGCCCAGCCATGCGGCGATCGCCTCCACGTCGCCTGCCGCCAACGCGTCGTCTTGCGCGCCGAGCTCGGACTCCAGCGCCTCCCACAGCTGCGCGGCGATCAAGCAGCCCAGCGCGTAGCTGGGGAAGTAGCCGAACGCGCCGGAGGACCAGTGGACGTCCTGCAGGACGCCGTCGGCGTCGCTGGGCACCGTCACGCCGAGTAGCCGCCGCATCCCGTCGTTCCATGCCGCGGGCAGGTCGGCGACCGAGAGCGTGCCTTCGATCAGCGCGCGCTCGAGCTCGAAGCGCAGGACGATGTGCAAGGGGTAGGTCGTCTCGTCGGCCGAGACGCGGATCAGCGACGGCCGCACCGCGGTCAGCGTCGTGTGGACGGCGATCGCGTCGGTCGCGAAACCGGCGGCCGACAGCTCTTGGGCGAGCACGTTCGCGAAGGCCGGGTGGCGGCCGACGTGGTTCTCCCACAACTTGCTCTGGGACTCGTGGATCGACATCGACGTCCCGTCGCCGAGGCTCGTCCGCGCGAGCTCCGGTGCGATCTGGCGGTCATAGAGCGCGTGGCCGAACTCGTGCATCGCGGCCAGCAGCGACTCCAGCTGGCCATCCTCGTAGCGCGTGGTGATGCGGCTGTCGCGCTGGCCGATGTTGGTGGAGAACGGGTGGCTGGAGACGTCCAGGCGCCAGCTGTCGTCGCGGACCCCGAAGCGCCGCAGGACCGCGGCCACCCCTTGCTCCTGGGCTGCGACCGGCGGCTCCAGCGGCGGCTGGCGCGGGCGCGCCGACAGCTCGGCGACCAGCGGCGGCAGCGCACTGCCCAGCGCGCCGAAGACCTCCTGGATGCGCTCCGCGGTCAACCCGTAGTCGTAGTCGGCCAGCAGCGCGTCATAGGGACCGGCGTGGCCGTCGAAGCAGTCGGCGTAGGCGCGCGCGAGCTCGACGTTGCGTGCCAGCGCCGGGGCGAACATGGCGAAGTCGTCGGCAGCGCGCGCCTGCTCCCAGATGTCCTGGCCGGCTGCGGAGGCCTGGGCCAGCTCGGCGGCGAGGTCGCCCGGCACGCGCTTCTGGCGGTCGTAGTCGCGGCGCGCGAGCCGGACGAGGTCGCGGTCGAGGTCATCGAGGCCTGCTGTGGTGGCGTCCAGCGCGTCGAGCCACTCGCCGACCTCGTCGGCGGTCGCGCGCTCATGGTGCAGGCGCGAGAGCGTCGCGATCTGATCGGCGCGGTCGGGACCGCCGGCCGGCGGCATCATCGTGCGCTGGTCCCAGAAGGCGAGGTGGCCGAGCAGTTCGAGGTCGGCAAGCTCGGCGAGCCGGGCGCGGAGGGCGTCGAGGGCGGCAGGCATGGTCGACAGCCTATGGCGTGCCGCGGCTGGGACTTCCCTGAGGACAGACACAATTATGTGCGCTTAGGGAGTTCTTCATGCTGAAGCAAGCACACCGGCTGAGAGTAATGGCATGACCCCCTCCTCAAAGCTTGCCGCCTTCGGCGCCTGTGCCCTCATCGCGGGTGCCGGCGGCGCGGGCGTCGCCGCGGTCGTCGTCGACGGCCACGGCAGCTCCCCGACCGCAACCGCCGCCGCACCCGCCGACCGCGGGACCGTGCGCCCCGTCGCCGAGACCAGCGACTCCACCGCCAAGAGCGTCTACGACGGCGCCAAGGACGCGGTCGTCTACATCAGCGCCCAGACCGGCCAGGGCACCGCCACCGGCTCGGGTTTCGTCGTCTCCACCGACGGCAAGATCATCACCAACGAGCACGTCGTCGACGGCGCCACCTCGGTGACCGTCAAGATCGGCAGCGACGGCAAGGAGCAGACCGCCCAAGTCCTCGGTGCCGACGCCTCCAAGGACCTCGCCCTGCTCAAGGTCGATCCCGGCTCCACCAAGCTCCATGCGCTCTCCTTCGGCGACTCCTCCAACTTGCAGGTGGGCGACAACGTGTACGCCATCGGCAACCCCTATGGGTTGGACCACACCCTGACCAGCGGCATCGTCTCGGCGCTCAACCGCGACATCCAGGCGCCCAGCGGCGCCACGATCCCCGGCGCGATCCAGACCGACGCCGCGCTGAACCCCGGCAACTCGGGCGGCGCGCTGCTCGACGCCGACGGCAAGGTCGTCGGTGTCAACTCGCAGATCGCCTCCTCCGGCTCGTCCTCGGGCTCGGCGGGCAACGTGGGCATCGGCTTCGCGATCCCGTCCAAGCTGGTGCAGGCCTTCGTCGAGAACCCGACGAGCACGTCCTCGGGCGACAGCGATCAGCAACAGGCTGACCCGTACGGCGGTCAGCAGGGCCAGATCGACCCGCAGCAGCTCCAGGAGCAGTTGCAGCAGCAGCTCGAGCAGCAGCAAGGCGGTGGCCAGGCTGACCCCTACGGCGCTGACCCCTACGGCGATCAGCAGCAGGTCGACCCCTATGGCAGCCAGGGCCAGGACGCCCCTGAACTCGTCCTCCCCGGCGGCTATTAGGCCGTTGCTTAGCGGCGGCGCGGCGCGCATCGGATTCCGCGGCGCCGCGCCGCCTGCGTCGCGGCCTGCCCCTCCGGCGATAACCTGAGCCGTTGATGCTGACCGCGACCGACCGCAGCACCGCGCCCGTCCGGCGCGTCCGGATCCTGACCGCCGGGGGCACCATCGCGATGATGGGTGAAGGCGGTGCGACGCCCGAGCTGGATGCCGAGGCGCTCGTCGCCAGCGTCCCGGGCCTGCAGGTGTTCCCGGACCTCGAGGCGATCACGGTCCTCAACAAGCCGTCCGCGCATTTGACGCTCGAGGACCAGCTGCGCATCTGCCGCGCCGCGCGCGATGCCGCCCGGCGTGGCATCGGCGTTGTCGTTACCCATGGCACCGACGTCTTGGAGGAGACCGCGATGCTCTGCGACGTCCTCCACGACGCCGACGCGCCGATCGTCTTTACCGGCGCGATCCGCCCGGCTAGCGCGGCCGGCGCCGACGGCCCCGCCAACCTCGTCGACGCCGTCAGCGTCGCGGCCAGCGCGCCCGCCGCCGGGATGGGCGTCCTGGTCGTCTTCGGCGGTGAGATCCACCATGCGCGCTGCGCGCGCAAGACCGACACGACGTCGCTGGTCGCGTTCTCCTCGCCGCAGACCGGTCCGCTGGGCCGCGTCACCGAGGGCCATCCGACGATCTGGTCACGGCTCCCGCGCAACCCGCCGCTGGATCCGCCATCGCTGGAGAAGCGCGTGCACATCGTGCCGTCCTCGTCGGGTGACGACGGAACGCTCGCGCGCGCCGCGCTGGGCACCGAGCCCGACGGCATCGTCCTCGGCACGCTCGGCGCCGGCCACCTGACGCCGGCGCTGCTGGAGATCTGGGCCGAAGCCGCCCGCGAGATCCCGGTCGTCGCCTACTGCCGCCCCGAGCGCGGCGTCGTGCTCAACGCGACCTACGGTTACGCCGGATCCGAGCGCGACCTGCGCGGCACCAAGATCATCCCGGCCGGCTTCCTGTCGCCGCAGGCGATCAGGATGAAGCTGCTGGCGTGCCTGTCGGCAGGGCTGGACGTCGAGGAGACGCGCTGGGCCTTCTCGCAGGACGATGGGTAGCTTCGGGCCAAGTTAGGGTGCGCCCATGCGCGCCCTGCAGATCACCGAGCTGACCGGCCCCGACACGGCGTTGACGATCGTCGACGTCCCGGAGCCCGAGCCGTCGCACTTCATGACGCCGGGCAGTGGTGTCCTCGTCGACGTCGAGGTGGCCGGCGTCTCGTTCCCCGAGGTGCTGCAGACGCGCGGCGAGTATCAGGTCAAGCCGCCGCTGCCGTTCATCCCCGGCAGCGAGGTCGGCGGCACCGTGCGCAGCGCGCCCGAGGGCGCCGCGGTGCAGGCCGGCGATCGGGTCGCGGCGTTCTGCATGCTCGGCGGCTTCGCCGAGACCGTCGTCGCGCCCGAGTTCATGACCTTCAAGCTGCCCGACGCCTTGGACTTCGCCCAAGGCGCGGCGTTGATCCTCAACTACCACACGGCCTACTTCGCGCTGAAGCTCCGCGGCCGCCTCGCCGAGGGCGAGACCGTGCTCGTGCACGGCGCGGCCGGCGGTGTCGGGACGGCGGCGCTGCAGGTCGCCAAGGGCCTGGGCGCGAGGACGATCGCGGTGGTCTCCACCGACGAGAAGGAGTCGGTCGCGCGCGAGGCGGGCGCCGACGAGGTCGTGCGCTCCACCGGTGGATGGAAGGACGAGGCCAAGGAGCTGTCGGGGGGCGGCGTCGATCTCGTCCTGGACCCGGTCGGCGGCGATCGCTTCACCGATTCGCTGCGGTCGCTGCGTGAGGGCGGCCGGATCGTCGTCGTCGGCTTCACCGGCGGCTCGATCCCCGAGGTGAAGGTCAACCGGTTGCTGTTGAACAACACCGAGGTCATCGGCGCGGGCTGGGGCGCCTACATCATGTCCAAGCCCGACGTGACCCGCGCGATCGGCGCGGCGCTCGATGAGCTCATCACGGCCGGGTTCGTGAAGCCGATCGTCGGGCAGCGCTTCCCGCTGGACCGCGCCGCCGATGCCCTGAAGGTCATCGACGGCCGCGGTGCGGTCGGGAAGGTCGTGCTGGACGTGCGGTAGGCCTACACCTCGACCAGGACGGCGGCCTCGGCCGCCTCCTGCTCGGCGGCGGCCGCGGGCGCGGCGGGCGCCGGCGGCTTGTGACGCGGGAGCATGAGCGCGGGGATGGTGGCGAGCGCGATGATGCCCGCCGCCCACCAGAACGTGTTGCCGAAGGCATCGGCGACCGCGGGCGCGATCTGCGCTCGCTCGGCCGCCGGCACCGAGTGCGCTGCGGCCAGGCCGCTGCCGTCAGAGGCGGGGATGGCGCTGACCAGCTGGTGGGTCAGCACGACCGAGAGCAGGGCGGTGCCGATCGAGCCGCCGACGCGCTGGATGATGTTCAGCGCCGTCGTCGCCCGTGCCAGCTGCTGGTGCTGCAGCGTCTGGTAAGCGGCGCTCATCGCGGGCATCATCGACGCGCCCATGCCCAACCCCATCAGGAACTGGCAGCTGCCCAGGAACCAGAACGAGGTGTCAGCCCCGACCTGGGTGAAGCCGACCATGCCGGCGAACAGCAACGCCAGCCCGCCGAGGACGATCTTGCCCGGGCCCGTCTCGTCGGTCAGCTTGCCGGCGATCGGCATCATGATCGCCGCGCCGACGCCCTGGGGCGCGAGCAGCAGGCCGGCGTTGAGCGCCGACTGGCCGCGGACCACCTGGTAGTAGAGGGGCAGCATGAACATCGCGCCGAACATCGCGGCGGCGAACGAGAACGTCGTCGCCGAGGCGGCGCTCATGGCCCGGACCTTGAACAGCTTCACATCGATCAGCGGCCATGCGTGCCGCGCGGCGTGGAAGATGAACGTCCCGATCAGCAGCGCGCCGGCGAGCATGGGCAGCCACGCCTTGGTGGCGCCGAGGCCACCGGAGGACGACGTCTCGGCCAGGCCGTAGACGAACGCCGCCAGGCCGGGGGAGAGCAGCGCGAGGCCGAGCCAGTCCAGGCGCTGGTGGGCGGCCGGCTTGTCGCGCGGCAGCAGTCGCGCGGCCGCGGCCAACGCGATCGCGCCGATCGGCAGGTTCACGTAGAAGATCCAGCGCCACGAGACGTCGTCGACCAGCCAGCCCCCGAGGACGGGGCCGATGATCGGCCCCATCAGCATCGGGACGCCGACGATGCCCATCACGCGGCCCATGCGCTGCGGCCCGGCCGCTTGGGACAGGATCGTCATGCCCGCGGGCATGATCATGCCGCCGCCGAGGCCCTGCAGGACGCGGAAGCCGATCAGCGACTCGGCCGACCACGCCATGCCCGACAGCGCCGAGCCGGCGAGGAAGAGACCGATCGAGATGATGTACAAGCGCTTGGTGCCGAAGCGGTCCGCCGCCCAGCCGGTGAGCGGGATCACGGTGGCGAGCGCGAGCATGTAGCCCGTCGAGACCCACTGGATCGTGGCCAAGGACGTGTCGAAGTCCTTGGACAAGGTGTTGATCGCGACGTTGACGATCGTCGTGTCGAGGATCGACATGAACGTGCCGAGCACGACGACGGCCGAGATGCTGATCAGCGCGCGGTCGAAGACCTTCGCGCGTGGGGAGGGTGCGGATTCGGGGGAGGTGGAGGTCATGCGGGGTCCTTCGCGCTTGGGGACGCGCAGTCGGGGCTGGCGGGGTTTTGGAGGAGGAGAGGGGTCAGTGCGGTGCTGAGGGCCGCGCGCTGTTGGGGGTCAAGGCGCTCGACGACGCGCGTCAGGCCTTTCAGGCGGGCGGCGGTGATGCGGGCCACGGCGTCGGACCCGACAGCGGTCAGCGTCAGGCGCTTGACGCGCCGGTCGCTCTCGTCGTCGCGCCGCGAGACCATGCCGGCGCGGACCATGGCGTCGACCGCGCGACCAGCGGCCGCGGGGGAGAGGCCGACGAACTGCGCGAGCTCGGACGGCGTGAGCTCACGCTCGCTGCCGTCGAGGATGTGCAGGATCTTGAGCTGGGTCATCGACAGGTCGAACTCCTCGACGACCTGGAAGACCTCGGCCTGCGACGTGCGCATCGTGGCAGCCAGGAACC
The DNA here is from genome assembly GCA_040509415.1 of Baekduia sp. GTDB lineage: Bacteria > Actinomycetota > Thermoleophilia > Solirubrobacterales > Solirubrobacteraceae > Baekduia. Next base: position 22,510 of record JBEVLC010000037.1, read on the forward strand.
GTGCGATCTCGTCGGCCAGCTGCTCTGCGGAGACGTCCGTCGTGTGCATCGGCGGAAATAGTAACGCAGACGCAAAGATCGCGCAGACGGATGTCATTGCGCAGACGTCACCTAGTTCCGTTCGCATAGGCTGCCGCCCATGCCCACCCTGGATCGCGACGGCGATGTCTACGTGCTGAACCTCGGCGACGACGAGAACCGCTTCAACCCCGACTGGGTCGGCGCGGTCTCCGCGCTCCTCGACGAGGTCGCCGCCGCACCGGAGCCGCGTGCGCTGGTCACGACCGCCACGGGCAAGATCTGGTCCAACGGGCTCGACCTCGAGTGGATGGGCGCGAACACCGGCGAGGTGCCGGCGTTCGTGCCGCGCGTCCACGCGCTCTTCGGCCAGATGCTCGGGCTGCCGGTACCGACGGTCGCGGCGATCCAAGGTCATTGCTTTGCTGCGGGCGCGATGCTCGCGGTCGCTCATGACTTCCGGGTCATGCGTGCCGACCGGGGCTACTTCTGCCTGCCGGAGGTCGACATCCACATCCCGTTCACGCCGCCGATGGCGTCGCTGATCCAGGCGCGGCTATCGAAGGCGACGGCGCACGAGGCGATGACCACCGGCCGTCGCTATGGCGGCGCCGACGCGGCGGCCGCGGGGATCGTGGATGCCGCGGTCTCCGAGGATCGCGTGCTGGCCGAGGCCGTCGAGCGCGCAGGTGCCCTGGCGGCCAAGCACGGGCCCACGCTCGGGGCGATCAAGGCGGGGATGTACACCGAGACGCTCGCGCTGCTGGACGACCTCACGCCGATCGCGTTTGGCTGACGATGCGATAGCCGCGCTGCGCGTCTCGCTCGCCGAGCGGCTGAGCGCGCTGCGGGAGGTGCCGGCGGAGGAACTGTCCCCGGCGCTGCTGGATGTGGTGGTGCAGCGGTTCGAGGTCTCGTCTGAGGAACTGGTGCTGGCGCTCCCGCGCGATTGGGAGCAATTGCGTCACGAGGAGGGCGGTGCGGGGCGTCCCGTTCCCTATTGGGCGCGGCCGTGGCCGAGCGGGCTGGCGCTGGCCGCGTCGCTGGTCGACGAGCCGGTGGCTGCCGGCGCGCGCGTCCTGGAGCTCGGCTGTGGGCTGGGGGCGCCGAGCGTCGTGGCGGCGCGATCGGGCGCCGCGGTGCTGGCCACCGATGGCGCGACCGACGCGGTGGCGTTCGCCGCCCATGCGCTGGCGCTCAACGAGACCGTCGCCGATGTGGCCGTCGTGGACTGGGCGGCACACGGCGAGGCGCTCGTGGATCTCGGGCCGTTCGACGTGGTCTTGGCCGCCGACGTGCTGTACACGCGGGCGAACGTCGAGACCGCGCTGCGCCTCTGGCCGCGGCTGCTGGGTCCTGATGGCGTGCTGCGCCTCGCCGATCCGCAGCGTGCCGGGACGCGCGACTTCCTCGCCGCCGCGCGCGGGACGTTCAGCGTGGTGTCGCAGCGGCAGGACGAGGGTGTCGCGCTGCATGTGCTGCGCCCGCTGTGGGGTGGTGGATCGTGAGTGGGGTCGCCGGTGTGCTGCTCGGGGCGGGCGCGGGGTCGCGGTTCGGTGGCGTCGTGCCCAAGGTGCTGCACCCGTTCCGCGGACGACCGCTGCTGACGCGGCCGCTGGCGGCGCTGCGCGAGGGCGGGGTGGAGCGTGTTGTTGTCGTTCTTGGAGCGCGCGCTGCCGAGGTGGAGGCGGGGGCGGATCTCAGCAATGCGGAGGTTGTGCGCTGCGCTGACTGGGCCGAGGGCCTCAGCGCGTCGCTGCGGGCGGGCGTCCGGGTTGCCGCCGACGGCGGGGCCGACGCCGTCGTCATCGCCCTGGCCGACCAGCCGCTGCTGGACGCGCGCGCCGTCGCGCGGCTGATCGCCGCCCGGGCACCGTCGCAGCTCGACGCGCTCCACGCGACGTATGCCGGCGTGCCCGGGCACCCGACGCTGCTGGAGTCCTCGACGTTCGGGGCCGTCGCTGGCCTGCGCGGCGACGCCGGCGCCCGCGCGCTCCTCGCGGACCCCGCGACGCGCGTCGGCCTCATCGCCTGCGACGGCCTCGGCCGTCCCGACGATGCCGACACCCCCGAGGCGCTGGCGCGCCTCGAAGCCCGCGCCTGAGCGCTACGCCGGCGTGCCGTCGCGTCGCAGCACGCGGCCGATCGGCTGGCCGACGAGCTGGCCGTTTCTCGCGATCGTCGTGCCGCGCAGCAGCGTGCGGACGACGCGGCCGCGCAGGGTGCGGCCGACGAACGGGCTGAGGCGGTGGCGATCGAGCAGATCCTCGCGGGCGATGGTCCACTCCTGCGCGGGGTCGAGCAGCAGCAGGTCTGCGTCGGCGCCGATGGCCACCGCGCCCTTGGCGGGTGCCAGGCCGAAGCGGGCCGCGGGAGCGCCGGCGGTCAACGTCGTGAGCCGCGCGACGCCGAGTCCGCGTGCGACGACGCCCGAGTCATACAACAACGCCACGAGCGTCTGCGCGCCTGCGATGCCGCCCCAGGCCGCGAAGTGGTCGGCACCCGTCTCCTTCAGCGTGGCCGGCGAGGGCGAGTGGTCGGTGGCCACGAGGTCGACGTCGCCGCCGAGCAGGCGCTCCCACAGCTCCTCGACGACCTCCGCCGGTCGCAGCGGCGGCGCGCACTTGGCGGCGGCGCCGAGCCGCCCGGCGACGTCGGCGTCGAGCACGAGGTAGTGCGGGCAGGTCTCGCAGGTCACGTCGACGCCGCGTGCTCGCGCCTCCGCGATCCGCGCCACGCCGTGGCCGCTGCTGACGTGGACGACATGCAGCGCGCAGCCGGTCTCGGCGGCGAACAGGATCGCGCGCTCGATCGCCTCGACCTCGGCGACGACGGGCCGTGACGCGAGGTAGTCGCGCACGCCCGTGCGCCCGGCGGCACGCGCTCGCGCCGCGAGCCGGCTCGTCAGCACCTCGCTCTCGGCGTGGACGGCCACGGGCAGGCCGAGCTTCGCCGCGCGCGCCATGCCCTCCAGCAGCGTGAGGTCATCGGCGGCGGCGAACTCCTCGACGCCGCTGGCCGACATGAAGGCCTTGAAGCCGACGACGCCCGCGTCGGCCAGTTCGTCCAGGCGGTCGAGCGCGCCGGGGACCAGGCCGCCCCAGAGCGCGACGTCGATGCGCGTGACGCCACGCGCCGCGGCGACCTTCGCGGCGAAGGCCGCGCCGTCGACCGTCGGCGGGATCGCGTTGAGCGGCATGTCAAACGCCGTCGTCGTGCCGCCGGCGGCCAGGGCCGCGGTGCCGGTGGCAAAGCCCTCCCAGTCGGCGCGCCCCGGATCGTTGAGATGGACGTGCGGGTCGACGGCACCGGGCAGCACGAGCAGCCCGGTGGCGTCGAGGACCTCGGCGCCGTCACCCGCCAGCGCGGCGATCTGGCCATCGACCACACCAACATCGAGGGCGGACAGCTCGTCAGCGGTGACGACCTGCCCACCGCGGATGATGAGGTCGAAGCTCATCGCCCGCTCGCCGCGTCGTCTGCTAGCCGGCGCACGAAGGCGTGGAGCACGTCGAGCGCGACGCTGGCGTCGGCCGGTGCGACCGCCTCGGCGGGGTTGTGACTGAGTCCGCTCGTGCAGCGCACGAACAGCATCGCGATGGGGCAGAGGGCCGCGAGCGCTACGCCGTCGTGGCCGGCGCCGGAGGCCAGACGCACGTCGGGCAGCCCGAGCCCGCCCGCGGCCGCCGCCAGCCGCTCGGTGAGCGCCGCGTCGACCGTGACCGCCGCGTTGTCGAGGCGCACGCTCCAGCGCATCTCCAGCTTGCGCGCCGCCGCGATCGCCTCCGCCCGTGCCCGTAGCTCGGCGACGGCGTGATGGCGGACATCATCGTCGGCGTGGCGCACATCGAGAAAGGCGATCGCGCCACCCGGCACGACGTTCGGCGCCCCCGGCAGCACGCTCAGCCGCCCGACCGTCGCCAGCAGCCCGTCGGTCTCGCGTGCCGCCGTCTCGCAGGCCAACACGAGCTCAGCGATCGCCGGCGCCGCATCGCGACGCAGCGCCATCGGCACCGTCCCTGCATGGCCGGCCAGCCCGGTGTACCGGACCTCCGCGCGCGTGGCGCCCGCGATCCCCGTCACGACGCCGACCGGCGCTCCGCGCTCTTCCAGCACGGGCCCCTGCTCCATGTGGAGCTCGACGTAGCCGAGCAGTTCGTCGCCCCGCCGTGACGCGCTGCCGCTCGCACCCGAGAGTGATCCAGGGTCGCCGCCAAAGCGCTGGAGCGCCGTCCGCACGCTCACGCCGTCGTCGTCGAGCGCGTCGAGGAGCGATGGCTCGAAGGTTCCGGCCACTGCGCGGCTGCCCAGGTACGCCGTCCCGAAGCGCAGCCCCTCCTCGTCGGCGAAGCCGAGCACGTCGACGGCGAACGGCAGCGCGACGCCCTCCTCGCGCAGCCGCTGCACGAGGGCGATCGCGGCGATGACGCCAAGCGGGCCGTCGAAGGCGCCGGCGTCGCGCACGGTGTCAAGGTGCGACCCCAACAACAACGTCCCGGCCAGCGCCGACGTTCCCGGTCGCCGTCCGACGAGGTTCCCGGCGGCGTCCATGCGCACCGTCATCCCGGCTTCGCGCATCCAGGATCCGACGATCGCGTTGGCTCGCGCCATCGCCGGCGTCGCGAAGCGCCGCGTCAGGTGTCCCTGCTCCTCGCTGACGCCGGCCAGCTCGCGGCAGCGCTCGACGATCTGCTCGCCCGGATCCACTATGAGCCGCGGTAGGTCGAGTACGACCAGGGCGTGACGAGCAGCGGCACATGGTGGTCGGCGCCGGCGTCGGCGATCCCGAAGCGCACGGGGACCACATCGAGGAAGGGCGGATCGGCGGCGATCCCGCTGCTGGCGAAGTACGCGCCCACGGCGAAGCGCAGCTCGTAGAGGCCGACCTCCAGGGCGCCTGGCGCGACCAACGGCGCGTTGGTGCGGCCGTCGTCGTTGGTCACCGCTGCGGCGATGCGCACGTCGCCGCGCCAGAGCTCGATCCCGACACCGGGCGCTGGCCGCCCGTGCGCGACGTCGAGGACATGGGTCGTCAGCGCGCCGGTCATGGTTGGGCATTGAAGCACCTGGCGGGTGCTGGGACGTGCTGGGCGAGCTTCTGCAGGGTGTTCGTTCGGATCTGAACAATCACTGTTGAGCAACTGCTGCTCAGCGATCGAGATATGCTGCGCATTATGCCGTGCGAACGAGGGATGAATGTGGTGCGCCGGGCAGCGGTGGTGAGCGTCTTCGCAGTGATGCTGTGGTTGGCGGCTATCTCGCCGCCGGGCGCCCAGGCAGCGTTGCCGACCACGGTCGCCGAGAACATGGCCGGCGTCACGGAGTTCCAGTACAAGATGATGGCAATTTCCCCGTCGGCGTATCGGTATCCGCGGTGCCATCGCGTGTGCAATCTGCTGTGGAATCGGCAGCGGGCGTTGAACCCCGCTTCGACGACGAGCCAGGAGCTCTGGCGTGAGCTGTACATGCTGGGGGTTCGTACGCACTTGTTCAACGATTGGGCGAGCTACGTGGCTCCGTACTCGATCGCGCTGCCGAGCACGTCGGTCTTCGAGGAGAATCGGTTCGGCTCGCCGTTGCGCTATGTGGGGGTGGAGCTTCCGGCGGGAACGGGTGGTGCTGCCGTGACGCTTGCCCTGACCACCGACATCATGATGTCGGCCTACGGTGTGGTGTTCCGCGCGCCGACCGTTGGCTGGTTTGGCGGGAACTCCGTGACGGTCGAGGATCCGCGCTGTGCCAGCCTTGCCATCAGCCAGCCGGATCCTCCCGGCCCGGGCTTCTCCCACTTCTCGAATCAGGGGTTTTGCTGGTGGTGGAACCAGTCTGCCCAGCAGTGGGAGCGTGTCGAGGGCGTCACGGTCCATACCTTCTTTCGGTCGATCACGTTCGATGGTCCGCCATCGCGAACCGCCGGAACCTATGGCCCCGGTGACCACCCACGCTTCGGCGTCGTCGGAGATTCGGTTGGCTTTGCGAACACCAAGGCGACCCTGGATGCTGAGCTGCGGCGTGCTGCTGCAGACGCTGGGGAGTATTCGACGTTGATGGCGTGGATCGATGCTCAGCTTGGTGGGGACGGGACGCTCTCGCCGGGTCCTGAGGATCTCTACGGTGCGAGCAATCCAGCGGCGCCGAACCTCGTGCATACCTGTGCCGGCGATCCGGTCAATTGCGCCACGGGCAACTTCTTCGAGCACTACCAGGACACGCGCGTCGCTGGTCCTGGGGTGACGCTGAGTCAGCGCCGTACCTACAACAGCCAGGCGGCGGTCGCGCAGACGGCACCCGGTCCGTTCGGGTTCGGCTGGGGCGCGAGCTTCCGGGACTCGTTGGAGTTCCCGTCCGGAAGCGACGACGTGATCGTCCATCAGGAGAACGGCAGCCAGGTGCGCTTCTCGCTCAACGAGGAGGATGGGAGCTACAGCGCCAACAGCTACGTCCAGGCGACGTTGAAGGAGCTCAGCGGCGGCAACTTCGAGTACGTGCCGCCGAGCCGCTTGAAGTTCACCTTCTCTGATCAGGGCCGGTTGCTGAGCGAGACCGACGCAAATGGCAACGCGACGACGCTGCACTACACCGGGTCCAACCTGACGTCGGTCACCGATGCCGTCGGTCGCGACTTGGACTTCACCTACAACACCGATGGCACGGTGGCCACGGTGACCGATCCGGCCGGACACGTCGTCCACTACGACTACACCGCGGGGGACCTGACGTCGGTTGTCGACGTGGGCGGTGAGACGACCGAGTTCGCCTATGACAGTGACCATCAGCTGACCTCGGTGACCGATGCGCGTGGGCATGTGGCGACGGCCAACGTGTACGACAGCGCGCATCGGGTGATCTCGCAGACCGACGCCCAGTCGCACGAGACGACATGGGACTACAGCTCGGGACAGACGATCATCACCGATCCGTCGGGCAGCGTGACGAAGGAGACGTTCGTCGACAACCTGCCGACAGCGATCGTCCGGGGATTCGGCACGTCGTCGCAGGGGACGACCTCGTTCAGTTACGACGAGGCGTTCAACCTGGTGCGTGAGACCGATCCCAACGGCGGACACTGGGACTCGACCTATGACATAGAGGGCAACCGGCTCTCGACCAAGGATCCGCTGGGCCACGAGACCACCTACACCTACGACGACTATCACCAGGTCAAGTCGATCGAAAGGCCGGGCGGGTCGACGACGTCGATGTCCTATGACAGCCACGGCAACATGACCGGCATCAGCCAGTCACCGGTTGAGTCGGGCCATTCCAACTATCGCAACCTCGGATACGACGGTCAGGGTCTGCTGACGGCGGTCTACCAAGGCGGCTCCAACGGGCTGCGATGGACGCTCAACGACTACGACGCCGACGGCAACCGCACCGCGACCCACTCTCCTGCCGGGCGTGTCTCGACGGCGACCTACGACGACAACGGCCTCGTGCTGACGTCGACGACGCCGCGCAGCAAGACCACCACGACGGTGCGCAACGCCTACGGGCTGCCTACCACCGTCACCGACGCTCGTGCCAAGACGATGACCTACGGCTATGACGAGAACCTCAACGTCACCGACGTCACCGACCGCGACGGCAACCATCAGACCACCACCTACGACGCGCTCAACCGCCCGCTCGAGGTTCACCGCGCCGACGGCTCGGTCTCCAAGACGACCTACACGGCCTCCGGTGAGGTCGCGTCGCAGGTCAACGGCCTCAACAAGACCACCTCCTACACCTACGACGACCGTCACCGGGTGAGCAGCATCACCGACCCGCTCGCGCGCGTCACGCAGTTCAGCTACGACGCGGTGGGCAACAAGACCTCGGTCGAGGATGCGGGCGGAGCGACCCAGACATTGGTCTACGACGACGCCAACAGGCTGACCTCGATCGACTATTCCTCCAGCAGCACGCCGGACGTCAGCTACGCCTACAACGTCGAGGGCCTGCGGACGTCGATGACCGACGGCACCGGCACCTCGACCTACGCCTACGACGTCCTGGGCCGCTTGCACAGCCAGACCAGCGGCGCTGGGCAGCAGACGACCTACCACTACGACGACTGGGACCGCGTCACCTCGATCGACTACCCCGACGCGCTGACGGCGGTGACCGTCGGTGGTGGCGGCTCGCCGACGCACGTCACGACGGGCACCGTCACGCGCACCTACGACAAGGACGACAACCTCAAGTCGGTTGCCGATTGGCTCGGGAACACCACCAACTACACCTACGACGCCGACAGCAACCTGACGGGCATCGCTCGGCCCAACGGCGTCAACGCGACCTACGCGTACAACGACAACGACGTGCTGTCCTCGCTCACCGACGGCGGGCCGGCCACGAGCCTCGGCCGCAGCGACGCGAGCCTGCTGACCGGCACCAACGACGGCACGACGACCGCCTCCTTCGGCTACGACGCCGCGCAGCGTCTGACCTCAGGCCCTTCGCGGACCTACACCTATGACGATGCCGACCACCTGACCCAGACCGCCACCGTGGCCGGCACGGCGATCACCCAGCAGTTCGACGACGCCGGCCAACTGCTCACGCGCAAGCTCGCGGGCACAGTCCAGACGACCTACAGCTACGACAACGAGGGCCGGCGCACCGCCACGACGCCCACCTCCGGTACCGCGACCGCGTTGACCTGGTCGCAGTCTGATGACCTGTTGTCGTACACGGGCCCCGATGCCAGCGGTGGCTCCAGCGGCTCGATCTCCGAGGAGTACGGCTATGACGGCGACGGGCTGCGCAAGACCAAGACCACCAGCGGCCAACGCACCCACCAGGCCTACGACCTCACCGGCTCGCTGCCGCAGATCATCACCGACGGGCCGACCGCCTACATCACCGGCCCCGGCGGCCTTCCCATCGAGCAGATCACCGCTGCCGGCACCGTCCGCTACTTCAGCCAAGACCAGCTCGGCAGCACGACCGCGCTGACCGACGCCCTCGGCGTCACCGTTCAGTCCTACAGCTACGACCCCTACGGCCAGCTCACGAGCGCAACCCCCACGGTCGAGAACCCCTTCCGCTACGCCGGCCAGTACACCGACGACGCAACCGGCTTCCAGTACCTCCGCGCCCGCTACTACGACCCCACCACCGGCCAGTTCCTCAGCCGCGACCCGCTGGAGTCCTCAACCCTCCAGCCCTACTCCTACGCCGACAACAACCCCACCAACGCCACCGACCCGAGCGGCATGTTGTCCTGGAGCGACATCTCGGGCATGGCGGCCGGCGTGCTCGATGCGGGATCTGGGGGCCTGAGCACGCGACTTGCGGGCTCGATCTGGAACTTCGACGTCGACTGTGCGGACTTCGGCGCCGGATTCGCGGTCGGCCAGATCGCAGGAACCGTCATCGGCCCAGGGAAGATCGGTGCGGCGGCAAGGGGTGTTCGTGGTGCGATGGAGGCGCGTGCTACCGCAACGGGCGCGGCGCGCGTCGCAAAAGCGGCAGGGGCGGAGCGCGCGTCTACGCCCTTCGGGCGTCTCGTCCAGAGCTTCAAGGAAGGCGACGATTGGGTGCGAACGTCCGCTCATGCAGAGCAGGCGACCGGGAAGGCCTACCGTGGCGGCATGAGCGTCGAGGAGGTGTTCGAGCGTGGTGAGGACCGGCTCGTACGGCACCGCATCTATGGTTCGGACGGCGACATCCTGCACGAGACCTTCCGCCCGTACGCGAAGTTTGGAGCACCGTGAATTCGATTGATCTGGCGCTTCTCGAGTTGGTTCAGATCGCGGAGGCGCCGATTTACCCGGCGTACCGATGGCTGAGCCGTCAGCTTGGGCGCGAGTTGTCCATGGCAGAGTTCTTCCAGCTCCTTGCGCCGCTGCTTGAGGATGACGTTGTCCGTCTGTGGGCTGTTGACCTGACGACCGGGGAACGCTCTCGCTTGAGCACGATCCCGTCGGACCTCGATGAGCGATACGCAGAACTGACTGACCTAGATGACAGCTTTGATCCGTTCGGTCTCAGTCTCACTCTTGGGCCATCTGCTGATCTGGAGTCGAGCCCCGATTGGGAAGTCGACTTCGATTTCGAGGAGCGGCACTTTGCGGTGACGGCTCAGGCTCGCTCGACCGAGGGTGCGCTGCAACAGGTCAGAAGACTCTTCCCAGATCTCGACTTCGTTGAGGAGAACCGGGGGGTCGCCGGTGATCGGATCCGCATCACTGGATCGATCACGGAACGACCCGCAACGGCCGATGGTCAGTAGCCGAGTGTTCGACGAATGCCGATGTCGGCAGACGAGTGCGAATCGTCCGGGCGATCATTCGTCGGGGACAGCGCGCTCACGTAGCGTCAACGCGACGGATTGAGACGACTGGATCTAACGGCGGGATGACATGACCAGTCTGGAGTCCAGAGCGTGCCGATGATCGAGATCTCGGACGGTTCGAGCGTGCGTGAGGAGCTGATCTGGTCGATCCTGGAGTTCTGGGGCGTCGCTCGAAATGACACCGTGGACGTTGTAGCTCTTGAGCAGGCGGCAGCTGAGTCTTCCACGGGACTGAACATGTCTGCGGGGCAGCTGCGAGAATTGCCGCTCAGTTGCTACAGCTGATCGACGGAATCATCGTTGGCTATCGCCATGATCTGCCGAGTCGTGCGGACCCGGATTTCCGCGCGTCTGCGGAGGTCGTGATCGAGGTGATCGACAGCACATTTTGGAGGGTTTATGCGCGCGATCGCGCCATCACAGATGGGTTGCAGAGCAACTATGACAACGTGCGCCTCATTGAACCCGAGGTCGTGTTGCCGCCGGTGCATCGCGACTCGTAACCGCAACGGGTTCGATGGAGCGCGGCTGCGGCGATAGATCTGCGTCACGGCCCGACGCGGTACTGCAGGTACACGGTGCCGTTGGCAAAGCGGCGCTCGTCGAGCAACGCAAGGTGGAGGCGTAGCCCGTCAGGTAGCGCGGGCTTGCCGGCACCGACGATGACGGGCACAAGAAGCAGCTGGAGCTCGTCGACGAGCCCGGCCCTAAGCGCCTCGGCGGCGAGTGCGGGGCCGCCGATGGAGATGTCGCGCTCCGCGGACTCCTTGAGCTGGCGGATCGCGCCGGGGTCGAAGGTGTGCTCGATCCGCGTTCTGGCGCTGGCCGGCTCCGTCAGCGTCGTCGAGTACACCACCTTGTCGGCTGCCTGCCAGATCGCTGCGAAGTCGTTGTGGATGGCGTCGTCGACCGCCCCGCTGGTCGGCGCCGTCTCCCAGTAGACCATCGTCTCGTACATCCGGCGGCCGTAGAGGTGGGTGCCGATCGGTCGCTCGAGGTCGTTGGCGAAGGCATGCACCTCCGCATCGGGCGCCGCCCAGTCGAAGGAGCCGTCGGCGTCCTCGATGTAGCCGTCGAGTGAGGCGATCGCGGAGTAGATGAGCTTGGCCATGCGGTCGATTATGTCTCAGCTGATCACGCGATCCAGCGACGTGTGCAGCTGCGGGTCCTGCCACTCGTCGGGATCGGTGCGGGCGATGCGCAGGCGTGCCGTCCGGCCGTCCAGCGTGAGGATCGCGATCTGGTTGTCGAAGGTCGGCTCCTCCGGGAAGCGCCAGCGAACTGGCGCCGGCCGGACGCCGGCGGCGCGGGCGAGCGTTTGCGCCACGACCTGGGCCGAGCGTGAAAGAGCGCTGCGCAGCATGCGCCGCTCGCGGTGGTCGAGCGGGTTGCGGATCGGTGAGCAGACGGCTTGGACGACCGCGCTGCGCACGCCGGCGCTGCGCGGGAAGCCGGCCTCGGCGAGGTAGGCGTGGTGGACATCGCCCGACAGGACGATGATCGACGCCGGCGGGGCGCCGCGCTCACCTGAGCCCACGGCGCGCAGCTCATCGATCAGGAGATCAAAAGACGTGCGGAACGCCGCCCAGTGCTCGAGATCGAGGCCCTGGCGGATCTTCTCGCCCACGCGCGCAGCCATCCCACCCCAGGCGCCGGCGCAGACCGCCTCGTTCCAGCCCTCCAGCTCGTGCAGCCCGTGCGACAACAGCACTGGCAGCGTGGAGGCGATGAGCAGGTGGTCGATGTCGCCGGTCAGCTGCTCGGAGACCCAGGACCACTGCTCGTCGGAGAGCATCTGCCGCTTGGCGTCATCGGCGATGATCCGCCCGGCGCGCGTGTCGAGGACGACCATGCGCGTGGCACCGAAGTCACGCGCGTAGCTCCAGCGCGTGCCCGCGACCTCGTCGCGCGCCTCCCGCGCCCAGTGCCGCAGCACCGGCGCCATGTCCTCCGTGCTGCCACGCACCTGCTGGAACAGGTCGTGGGCTCGGAGTTCGTCGGGCGAGAGGTTCCCGATGTGCTGGTAGATCCAGTAGGAGACGTAGGCACCGATGATGCGCTCCTCCCACCAGTCCTTCTCGCGCATCTCGCGCTCCCACGTGCCCGACGTGTTCCAGTCGTCGTGCACGTCGTGGTCGTCGAAGATCATCGCGGTGGGGACGACGGCCAGCAGGCGGCGCAACGCCGGGTCGCTCCAGGCCTCGTGGTAGAGCCAGGTGTACTCCTCGAAGTCCGCGACCTCGGTCCCCGCGCCCTGCTCGGGGTCGCGACGCTGAGCGATGCGCTCGCAGATCGCGGGGGAGACCTCGTCGGCATAGACCTGGTCGCCGGCCAGCAGCAGCGCGTCGGGCCAGCGCTCGGGTGGCTCACCGGCCATCTGGTGGGCGAGGGCCGCGAGCGCGTCGACCTCGCGGCCGGCCGAGTCATCGTCCTTGCTCAGCGTGTAGGGCGGATGGTGGGGCAGCGAGACGCGGCAGGAGCCGAAGGCCAGCGTCAACGGGGCATCGGGTGCGCGTGGGCGGATCACGCCGCCCGGCTCGCCGTCGGCCGGCCACGCCTGCACACCGTCGAGGCAGACGGTGTAGTCGACCGTCGTTCCGGGCTCGAGGCCCTCGATCATCACCAGCGCGTAGTGGTGTCCGGCGACGGTGAATGTCGGCTCGGTCGTGTCGAACACGCGGACGTCGCACGGCGCGTCGGTCTCGACCCAGATGGTGGCCTCGGTCGCGTTCACGTAGCGCAGCAGCGGGCCCAATAGCAGCGTGGCACTCATCGATCGAGCACCAGCGTGATCAGGCCGTATGCGGGGAAGGCCGAGGTGTAGGTCTTGCTCAGCGGATCGGCGTCGGCCGCCCCCGGGACGGGATCGTAGGTGTGGTTCTCGCCGCGGAAGGAGACCTGCGACAGCGCCGGGAACGCTGCGAGGATCCGTGTGCCCATCTCGTAGACGAGGTGCTGGATCGACTCGGAGACGAACTCGTCAAACGTGGACAGCACGAGCGCCAGCACGTCTTCTGATGCGACGCGGCTGTCGCCGATCGCGTCGGTGACGGTGCCGTGACGCCAGTGCACGTCCAGATGGATGAACAGTGGCCGGTCGCCGCGCTCGGGCAAGGTGGTGTCCTCGTCGCGCGCGAACTTGGTGAACGCCGAGCCGGTGGTCTTCAGCAGCCGCAGCCCGACGCGACCGGCACGGTGGTCGACCAGCGCGATCTCCCCGGCGGTCTGCGCCAGCTCGATCTCGACGACATCGTGGTCGCCGTCGACGCGCCGGTGCAGCCGGCCGGTCTCCGCGACCCACGGCTGCCGCACCGCCCACAGCCGCAGCCCCTCCATCTCCGGATAGGTCGCCAGGAAGCCGCGACCCAAGTCATACAACAGGCCTTCCAGCGTTGCGCCGTCGTGCTCGTGCGCTCGGCGCAGGATCACGTTCTTCATGGTGTCGGTCGCCACGACCGCCGAGTTGTCGCCCTCGGTGTAGGCGGGGAGGAAGCTTTGGCCGAGGACCTCCATGCTGATGTCGGCGGCCAGCAGCCGCTCGCCGCGGACGAGCTGGACCGGCACCGAGAGCTTGCCGTAGGAGATGCGGGCGTCGGTCAAGCGGATGTCCCTCCTGGAACGTCGTCGGTGGCGAGATCGGCCAAGCGCAGCGCCGCGATCTTCGCGATCTCGGCCAGCGCCGTGCGCTCCTCGACCTCGGGCTCATGCGCCAGCCGCTCGGCGGCCGCGGCGATGATCGAGTTCGCGGTGTGCTCGCGGGCGCAGATGACGAAGGGGAAGCCGAAGCGCTCGCGGTAGGCGGCGGTCAGCGTGAGGATGCGTATGTGCTGCTCCGGGGTGAGGCGGTCGAGCCCCGCCGCGGCCTGCTCGCGTGTCGACTCCGGGGTCAGCGCACCGGCGATCGCGGCTTTGCCGGCGAGGTCGGGATGCGCGCGGATAAGGTCGCGCCGGGCGTCGGCTGACGCATCGTCGACGATCGTCACCATCGCCGCGTGCAGCGCAGCGGCCGAGTCGTAGGGGCCGCGCTCCCAAGCGGCCGCGGCAATCCACGGCGACGCCTCGAAGACCCCGCCGAAGCGTGCCACGAAGGCGTCTCGATCCGTCATCGATGCAGCACGGTAGTACGTTGCCGACGGACGTCGCAAATGGCGCAGAACGGCGGCCGCGCGCCGAGAATCCATCGATGTCGTCCGCGTATCTGCCCGGCTGCGTGCGTGCAGTACATTCCGCCTCATCGTCTATCGACACCTTGGTCAGGAGAGGATCACGGCCTGACCGTCCTGCAACCACGCACCCTCGACGACGCCCTCGCGGCCCGTGCCGCGCATCCCGACGCGACCGTCGTGGCGGGCGGGACCGGTGTGCTCGTCGATCTCAACTGCGGGGTCGAGCCGGTTGCCTTGATCGATCTCTCGCGCGTCGCCGGACTGCGGGACGCCACGCGCGACGGTGACCTCATCCGCCTCGGCGCGGGCGTCACCTACACCGATGTGCTCGAGCGCCACGCGGGTGAGTTGCCCGGCCTCGCGGCGGCGGCGCGCACGGTCGCGTCGCGCCAGGTCCGCAACCGCGCGACGCTCGCCGGCGCGCTCGTCCTGGGGGATCCTTCCGGCGATGCGCTCGCCGCGCTCGGCGCCGCCGAGGCCGACGTCGAGATCCACGGCCCAGATGGCCGGCGCACGGTCGCCGCCGACGCCTTCGTCACCGCGCCGGGCGCCTGCGACCTGCGGCCCGGGGAGCTGGTCACCGCGCTGCTCGTTCCGGTCGCCGATGGTCCCGTTGCCTACGCCAAGGCGGGCGCGCGCAACGCGATGGCGCGCGCGGTCTGCGCGGTGGCGATCGCGCTGCACCCGGCGCGCCGGACGGCGACCGCGTGCGTCGTCGGCGCGGCGCCGACCGCGATCCGCCCGAGTGTTGCCGAGGCGCTGGTCGCCGCGTCGTGGGACACGCTCGGCGACCCGGCGATCGCCGAGCGCTTCGGAGCGCTGGTCGCTGCGGCGGTCGACCCGATCCCGGACGCGCGCGGCTCGGTTGCCTACCGCCGGCAGGTCGCGGGCGTGCTCGCGCGCCGGGCGCTGCAGCGCGCGGCAGCGGAGGTGGTGGTCGCACCATGAGGCTCACCGTCGACGGCACGCCCCACGAGATCGACGACGTGCACGGCGGTCAGAGCCTGCTGCGCGTCCTGCGCGACGTCCTGCACATCACCAGTGCCAAGAACGCATGCGAGCAGGGCGAGTGCGGCTCCTGCACGGTGGCGATCGACGGCGAGATCGCGTGCGCGTGCCTCGTGCTCGCCGCGCAGGCCGACGGGGCGCGCGTGGAAACCGCGGCGTCGCTCGCGTCGCCCGGCGACGGCGCGCTGCATCCACTTCAGGTGGCGTTCATGCGCGCCGGCGCCGTGCAGTGCGGCTTCTGCACGCCGGGGCTGGTCGTCGCCGCACGCGACCTGCTCGCGCGCGACCCGGACCCGAGCGAGGCCGACATCCGCGAGGGGCTGAACGGCAACCTCTGCCGCTGCACGGGCTATCAGAAGATCATCGAGGCGGTGCAGATGGCCGCGCGGGAGATGCCGAGATGACGGTCATCGTGGTGGAGGGCTGCGCGATCGCGACGGTCGACGATGCTGCGACCGAGATCGCCGACGGCCACCTCGTCATCGACGGTGATCGCCTCACCGCTGTGGGATCCGGACCCGCACCGGCCGCCGACCGCGAGCGCGCGACGCGGCGCATCGATGGCGCCGGGAAGCTCGCCACGCCCGGGCTGGTCAACTGCCACCACCACCTCTACCAGTGGGCCACGCGCGGCTACGCGCAGGAGGCCACGTTGTTCGAGTGGCTGGTCGCGCTGTACCCGGTCTGGCAGCACATCGACGGCGCCGTGGTCGCCGCGACCGCCCGCGCCGGGCTCGCCTCGCTGGCACGCTCGGGCTGCACAACGTCCACCGACCACCACTACATCTTCCCGCGCCAGGCGGGCGACCTGCTGGCCGTCGAGATCGACGCCGCGCGCGCGATCGGGCTGCGCTTCCATCCCTGTCGCGGGGCGATGGACCTCGGCGTGAGCGCCGGTGGCCTGCCGCCCGACGACGTCGTCGAGGACCGCGACGCGATCCTCGACGCCTGCGCCGTGGCGATCGACCGCCACCACGATCCGGCGCCGGGCGCGCGCGTCCGTATCGCGCTCGCGCCGACCTCGCCCTTCAGCGTCACCGAGGAGCTGATGCGCGACACGGCCGAGCTGGCGCGCGCTCGGCGCGTGCGGCTCCACACCCACCTGGCCGAGACCGACGACGAGGAGCGCTTCTGCCTGGAGCGCTTCGGCGTGCGCCCGCTGCAGTACTTGGACAACTTGGGGTGGCTCGGCGACGACGTCTGGCTCGCGCACTGCGTGCATCTCAATGACCATGAGACGGCGCGGATGGGCGCGACCGGCACCGGCGTCGCGCACTGCCCGACCTCCAACGGCCGGCTCGGCGCCGGCATCGCGCCGGTCCCGGCACTGCTGGCCGCGGGTGCGCCGGTCGGCTTGGGCGTCGACGGCGCGGCATCCAACGAGTGCGGGGAGCTGGTCGACGAGCTGCGCGCCGCGATGGTGCTCGCGCGCGCCAAAGCGGGCCCGACGGCGCTGACCGCGCGCCAAGCGCTGGCGATGGCGACGCGTCACGGGGCTCGCTGTTTGGGCCGCGACGACGAGTTGGGGCACTTGAGCGTCGGCGCGCTGGCCGACGTCGCGCTCTGGGACCTGGATGAGATCGGCTTCGCCGGCATCGACGATCCCGTCGCCGCGCTCGTCTTCGGCCCGACGCGCTCGGTCGACACGCTGCTGGTGGGCGGCGAGGTCGTGGTCGCCGACGGGGAGCTGCGGACGGCCGACCCGCTGACGCTGGCGGCCGAGCTGCGGCGCGAGAGCGCGCGGATGCGGAAGTGGGCGCCGGGGTGAGCACCGGCGGCCATGTCGGAGCGCGGCTGCCGCGCAGCGACGGCCCGGGCAAGGTCGCTGGGGAGTTCTTGTACTCCTCGGATCTCCATGTCGCCGGGATGATCTTCGGCGCGACCGTCCGCAGCCCGCACGCCTCGGCGCTGATCCGCGGGATCGACACACGGGCGGCGCGCGCGCTGCCCGGCGTCAGGGCGGTCCTGACCCACGAGGACGTCCCCGGCGACAAGCTCGTCGGCAGCACCGTCTGCGACCAGCCGGTGCTCGCGATCGATCGCGTGCGCCACCACGGCGAGCCGGTCGCGATCGTCGCCGCCGACGATCCGGTGACCGCGCGTCGCGCCGCCGCGCTGGTCGCCGTCGACTACGAGCCGCTGGAGCCGGTGGTCAGCGTGCAGCGGGCGCTGGCCGATGATGCGCCCGCACTGCATCCGGACGGCAACTGCCTGCGCAGCGTCCCGATCCTGCGCGGCGATCCGCGGGCCAGCGGCGAGGTCGTCATCCGTGGTCGCTATGAGGTCGGCATCCAGGACCAGGCCTTCCTTGGGCCGGAGTCCGGGCTGGCGATCCCGGACGCTGATGGCGGCGTGGAGCTGCACGTTGCGACCCAATGGCTGCACATCGATCGCGACCAGATCGCGGCCGGGCTCGGGCTGCCGGTCTACCGCGTGCACGTGGTGCTGGCCGGCGTCGGTGGCGCGTTCGGCGCGCGCGAGGACCTCTCGATGCAGCTGCACGCGTGCATGCTCGCGCTGCGGTGCGGACGGCCGGTGAAGATGGCCTACCTGCGCGAGGAGTCGTTTGCAGGCGGCCATGTCCATCGTCATCCGGCGTGGATGGAGTACGAGCACCATGCGGACCTTCAAGGCAAGTTGGTTGCCGTGCGCGCAAGACTCTGGCTCGACGGCGGCGCCTACGCCTCCACCTCTCCGGCCGTCATCGCCAACGCCACCACCTTGGCCGTCGGGCCCTACGCGGTCGACAACGCCGACCTGCTGGGCATTGTCGCCTACACCAACAACACGCCGAGCGGGGCGATGCGCGGCTTTGGCTCGGTGCAGGTCGCAGTTGCCTACGAGGCGCAGATGGACCGGCTGGCCGCGGCGGTCGGACGCGATCCGCTGGAGGTGCGGCGGCGTAATGCGCTGCCGGAGGGCGGCACGCTGCCGACCGGCCAGGCCGTGCGCGGGCCCGTCGCGACCGTGGCGCTGCTTGATGCGCTGGAGGCGCGGCCGCTTCCCGGGCCGGTCGCCGATCCCCGCGATCTGCCCGGCAGCACCTTCGGCGCAACGCTCGGCGAGGGCGTCCGGCGCGGCGTCGGCTACGCGACGGGCTTCAAGAACATCGCCTTCTCGGAGGGCTATGACGATTGCGCCACCGCCCGCGTCCGGCTGATCGCACGCGACGGCCGCCCGGTGGCCGAGATCCAGACGGCGGCCGCCGAGGTCGGCCAGGGGGTGCTCGGCGTGCAGGAGCAGGTCGCGCGCACCGAACTGGGTGTCGAGGGGGTCGTCGTCCTGGCCGCCGACACGGCGATCGCCTCGGCCGGCTCGGCCTCGGCCTCGCGGCTGACCTGGATGATCGGCGGTGCGGTCAAGGCCGCGTGCACGGCGGTGCGGACCGTGGTGCTGGAGCGCGCCGCGGGCGTGCTCGGCGATCGTGACACGGCGCTGACGCTGCGCGACGGCGCGATTTGGCGGCGCGAGCAGCGCGTCTTGGAGTTGGTTGACGTGATCGGCGGCGAGGCGGTCGCCTGCACTCGCACCTACCACCATGCGCCGACCGAGGCGCTCGACCCCGAGACCGGGCAGGGCGACTCGCACGCGGGCTTCGCGTTCGTCGCGCACCGGGCGGTCGTGGACGTCGACGTCGAGCTCGGGCTGGCGCGCGTGGTCGAGCTGACGTGCGCGCAGGACGTCGGCAAGGCGGTCAACCCCATGGCCTTGGAGGGACAGCTGGAGGGCGGATCGATCCAAGGACTTGGCCTTGCGCTGAGCGAGGAGCTGCTGCTCGGAGACGACGGGCTCGTGCAGACCCGCTCGTTCGGCAGCTACCGGATCCCCACGATCGTCGACGCCGCCCCGGTGCCGTCGATCGTGCTCGAGCTCGGCGAGCCCGACACGCCGTATGGGCTGCGCGGGGTGGGCGAGATGCCGTCGATCTCCTCGACGCCCGCGATCCTCGCCGCGCTGCGCGCGGCGACGGGCCATGCGCTGACGCGGGCGCCGGTCCGTCCCGAGGATCTTGTCGTCCATGAGAAGGAGGCCTGATGACCGAGCGCGCACGCGGTGCGCTGGGCCACGGCTACACGGTGGTGACGCCGGCCAACCACTACCCGAGCCGGCTGCCGGAGTTCGGCGACCAGCCGGTCGTCAAGCTCGTCACGCCGCGCCTGGCGCCGTCGCGGATCGGCCAGTATCTGGTGGTGTTGCACGCTGGCGGCGGGACGGTGCGGCGCGTGGGCGCGGGCTACGAGCGGTTCTTCTACGTGTTGGACGGCACGGTGACGGTGAGCACCGCCGCCAGCGAGCGCCGGGCGCTGACGGCGGGCGGCTTCGCCTACCTGCCGTCTGACATGGCCTATGAGTTGCGGGCAGGCGATGGCGGTCCCACGCGCCTGCTGATCGTCAAGCGCCGCTACGAAAGCCACGCGGCCTATGACCCGCCCGCCGCGCGCTTCGGCCACCGCGACGACGAGCCGTTCGCCGCGACCGCCGTGTCCGGCTTCACCCGCCGCGAGCTGCTGCCCGTCGACGACCCGTCCTTCGACTTCGCCATGTCCTTGCTGCGCTTCGACGCGGGCGTCGGTCTGGACAAGATCGAGGTTCACGACGAGGAGCACGGCCTCTGGATGACCGAAGGCGGCGGGACCTACGTGCTCGGCGCCGACCAGCACGAGGTCCGCGCCGAGGACTTCATCTACATGGCGCCCTACTGCCCGCAGGGCTTCACGGCGAGCGCCGACGGCCCGGCCGAGTACCTGCTCTACAAGGACACCTGGCGCGACGGGTTCTGACGGGCTCGCGTGCCGGGTAGGCTCGGACCCATGGACGACGACGAGATTCGCAACCGCATCGAGCGCCTCGAAGCGGAGGAGCAGAAGCTCCGCGCCGAGGAGGGCGCGGCCGCCGAGACCGGGCACGACAACCTCATCAAGCGCGACGCCGAGCGCCTCGCCGCGATCAAGGTTGAGCTCGACCAGCTCTGGGACCTCCTGCGCCAGCGCGAGGCCAAGCGCCGCGCCGGTGAGGATCCCGATACCGCGCAACTGCGGTCCGCGGGGACCGTCGAGGACTATCTGGGCTGAGGCTCAGTCGCCGGCGAGGCGCTCCAGCGTCCCGGCCAAAACTGCCACGCCCTGCTCTAGCTCGTGCGGCGAGGTGTGCTCGTCGGGATGGTGGCTGACGCCACCGCGCGACGGGACGAAGATCATGCCCACGGGGACGCGGCGACCCATGATCATGGCGTCGTGGTAGGCGCCGGAGATCATGCGGCGATAGGGGAGGGCGAGCGCGTCGCACGCGGCGACCGTCGCATCGATGATCGTGGGGTCGCAGCCGACGGGCGTGTCGGTCACGATCTCCTCGACGGTGACCGTGAGCCGGCGCGCCGTGGCGATCGCCTGCGCGGTCGCGACGATCTCGTCGACGGTCGCCTCGCGCGCCTGGATGTCGCTGTCGCGTACGTCGACGTCAACGTCTGCGGCTCCCGGCACGACGTTGATCGCGCCCGGCCGCGCACGCACGGTGCCGACCGTGCCGACGGTCGTGCCGGAGGCCGAGTCGGACGCGATCCGCTCGATCGCGACGATCGCCTCGGCTGCGCCGACCAGCGCGTCGCGGCGCAGGGCCATGGGCGTTGCGCCCGCATGGGTCGCGGCACCCTCGAAGGTCAGCCGGAAGTCGTGCGGGGCGGCGATCGCTTCGACGACGCCGATCGGCTCGCCGTGGGTCTCGAGCACGATCGCCTGCTCGATGTGCAGCTCGACGAGCGCGTGCACGCCGCCCGGGTCGATCCTCGCGTCGGCGAGCCGGTCAGGATCGAAGCCCGCCAGCCGCAGCGCCGACGCCATCGACACGCCGTCGCGATCGACCAGCCGATCGAGGTCGGCGCGCGTCAGCTCGCCCGCCGCACAGCGCGAGCCGACGCAGCCGGTTCCGAAGCGTGGCTCCTCGCCGGCCCAGGCGATGACGTCGATGCTGCGGCGCGGCGAGAAGCCGGAGGCGCGCAACGACTCCACCGCCTCGATCGCGCCGAGCACGCCGAGGACGCCGTCGTAGGCGCCGGCGTTGAGCGTGGTGTCGACATGCGAACCGGTGAGCACGCACGGTAGGTCGGGCGCTGAGCCCGTCCACCTTCCGAAGAGGTTGCCGACTGCATCCAGGCGTGGCTCCAATCCCGCTTCGCGCATCCACGCCATCACGCGATCGAGCGCCGCGGCGTAGGTCCGGGTGTAGACCTCGCGGGTGATCCCGCCGGCCGCGGGATCGTCGTTGTAGGTCGCCAGCTCGGCGATCCGGTCGTGCAGGCGGCCGGGCGCGTCGGTCACGCTGCGCAAGCTACCGATGCATGGAGGACGGGGAGCGCGGGAACTGAAACGGGCATGCTCGCGGCCTCCGGAGTGCGTCTGGACACGAACGCTCTGGACTTCGCGATTCTCGGCGTCTACTTCGTTGTCGTGCTCGGCGTCGGCTTCGTCGCGCGCCGCTACGTCAAGACGAGCCTGGACTACTTCCTGAGCGGTCGGACGCTCCCAGCGTGGATCACGGGCCTGGCGTTCGTGTCGGCCAACCTCGGCGCCACCGAGATCCTCGGCATGGGCGCCAACGGCGCGCAGTACGGCGTGGCGACGGTCAACTACTACTGGATCGGCGCCGTCCCGGCGATGGTCTTCCTCGGCCTCGTGATGATGCCGTTCTACTACGGCGCCCGTGTGCGGTCGGTGCCCGAGTACCTGCTGATGCGCTTCGATAAGCGCTCGCACCTGTTCAACTCGTGGACCTTCGCGCTGGCGACGGTGCTGATCGCGGGCGTCAACCTGTTCGCGCTGGCGCTGGTGTTGCAGTTGCTGCTCGGCTGGCCGATCCTGCTCGGCATTGTGGTGGCGGCCGGGATCGTGTTGGCCTACATCACGCTCGGTGGGCTCTCCTCGGCGATCTACAACGAGGTGTTGCAGTTCTTCGTGATCATGGCCGCGCTGATCCCGCTGACGTTCGTCGGCCTGCACGACGCCGGCGGCTGGGGCGGGCTGA
Source organism: Baekduia sp. (assembly GCA_040509415.1). Classification (GTDB taxonomy): domain Bacteria; phylum Actinomycetota; class Thermoleophilia; order Solirubrobacterales; family Solirubrobacteraceae; genus Baekduia. Next base: position 45,004 of record JBEVLC010000037.1, read on the forward strand.
AGGACAAGATCGGCCAGAGCAAGCTCGGCGAGGCCGGCCTGCACGCGCTGCAGGGGACCGACCCCGGGCACGTGACCAACCCGATCGGCGCGACCTGGATCGGCATCGTCTTCGGCCTCGGGTTCATCCTGTCCTTCGGCTATTGGACCACGAACTTCGCCGAGGTCCAGCGGGCGCTGTCGGCGCGCGACCTGAGCGCCGGCCAGCGCACGCCGCTGATCGGCGCCTACCCGAAGCTGCTGATCCCGGCGGTCGTTGTGATCCCGGGGATGATCGCGCTATGGAAGATCCCGAACCTCGGCAACGGCGACCCTGACCTGGCCTACAACAACGCGATCCCGCTGTTGATGAACGAGTACCTGCCCAATGGCATGCTCGGCATCGCGCTAACGGGGTTGATGGCGTCGTTCATGGCGGGCGTGGCGGCGAACGTCAGCGCGTTCAACACGGTGGTGACAACCGACATCATCGAGCCCTACATCTTGCGCGATCGCCCTGATGCGTTCTACATCAGGGTCGGACGGTATGTGACGGTTGGCGGGGTCCTGGTGGCGATCGGCACGGCGCTAATCGCCTCGGGCTATCAGAACTTGATGAACTACCTGCAGGCGTTGTTCTCGATCTTCAACGCGCCGCTGTTTGCGACGTTCATCATCGGGATGTTCTGGAAGCGGATGACGTCGGCGGCGGGCCTGTGGGGCCTGGTGGCCGGGACGATCGCGGCGCTCGTGACCTATGTGGGGTACAAGTGGGCGGGCTGGTTCACGTTCGGCTCCGACCTTGACGAGTCGTTCTGGGGTGCGGGTGCGGCCTTCGTCGTGGACGCGGTCGTGACCGTCGCCGTGACGCTCGTGACCAAGCCGAAGCCGGTCGAGGAGCTGCAGGGGCTGGTGTGGGGCATGGCCAACGAGGAGGACGCCGCGACCGCTGTGGCCCACGACAAGTGGTGGGAGTCGCCCAAGCTGCTGGGCTTCGGAGCGATCGCCCTGGCCGCCATCCTGACCATCATCTTCTTCTAGGAGCACGGCGTGATGAGCGATCAGCCAGCAGACCAAACGCCGGAGCAGGGCACCGGCACGCGCGAGGCCCAGGCGGCCAACCTCTTCGACTTGCGGCGGATCATCGGCGGGTTGTTCGTGCTTTACGGCGTCGTGTTGACGATCGTGGGGCTGGGCGACTCCGATGCGGAGATCGAGAAGGCAGCCGGCCTCCACATCAACTTGATCGCCGGGTTGGGCATGCTGGCGCTGGGCATCTTCTTCATCGCCTGGGCGCTGCTGCGCCCGCTGGGCAAGCAACTGCAAGAGGAAGAGCGCAAGCGGGCTGAGCGGGGCGGCTCGTAGGGGCTACTCCTCGATCAGCCGCGCACCTCCTGCGGGCACGACTTCGTAGGCGCCCTTGGGCAGCCTGAACTCTGGCGGGAAGAGGGCGAGCACGTGGCCGCCAAAGCCACCGCCCACCATGCGTGCGCCGGCCGCGCCTGCCTCCAAGCAGCGCCGCACGGTGCGCTCGACCGCGTTGGTCGAGGCGTCGAAGTTGTCACGAAGGCTGGCGTGCGAAGCATCGAGGAGACGCCCGACCTGCTCGGGGTCTCGGGCGCGTAACGCGGCGACCGTCGCATCCACCCGCGCGTTCTCGGTCAGCACATGCTCGGCACGGCGTCGCAGGAGGTCCGGCAGTGTCGCGACCTGCTCGGGCGTCGCCTCGCTGAGCCGGCGAACGTCGAGATGCCATGCGGCCTCATCGCACTCCGAGCGGCGCCGGTTGTAGCCGCTGGCGGCCAGTGCATGCGTCTCGCCAGAGTCCACGGTGGCCAGGCGCCAGTCGCCGAGGTCGAGCGGGACCGGCCGCGTCTCCATCGTGGCGAAGTCGATCCGCAGCGCGTTGCCGTCAGTGGCCAGCAGCGAGGCGGTCTGGTCCAGCAGGCCGGTCTGGGCGCCGACCCAGTCGTTCTCGACCCTCGAGCACAGGCGTGCGAGCGCGGGCCGATCGGGCTCGGTCTCACCGGCGAGGCCGAGCAGCGCGAGGGCAAGGGCCACCTCCAAAGCGGCCGACGAGGAGAGGCCCGAGCCCTGCGGCACGGTTCCGGCGATCTCGAGGCGGGCGGGGAGGAGGGTGTGGCCAGCGGCAGTCAGCTCAGCGACCACGCCGCGCACGAACGCACGCCAGTCATCGCTCCCGTCACGCGGCGGATGCGCGATCGGGAAAGCGTCGTGCGCGCCGTTGTCGATGTCATAGGCGATGGCCTCGATCCGATCGCCTTCGATCGCCGTGGCGGTCACCATGACGCCGTCGTCAATCGCGAAGGGCAGGCTGAGGCCGCCGTTGTAGTCGGTGTGCTCGCCGATGAGGTTGACGCGGCCGGGTCCGAAGGCGGTGATGCGGGTCATGGCTTGATGATGCGGCCGTTCTCCAGGATTGCCGGCCCTGTGACGCTTCCGTCGCCGACAATTTGCACGTCCGCGCCAAACGTGACATCGCCGTGCACGGTGAGGCTGCGCGCGGCGCGCAGCGACGGCGGGCCGTGAGGGAAGCGGCGCTCGAGATCAGCGAGCGACTTGTAGTGCCTGGGGTCCAGCGCGACGACCGGCGGCGGGCCGTCGAAGGTGGGAGAGACATGACCGGCGTCGTCCAAGGCATAGGCATCGGAGCGGATGAGGAGCAGGTCGTCGGTCGTCTTGACGGGCGCGAAGCGCGTGCGTGGAACGAGGACGGCGCGGGCGCCGTCGATCGCGCCGATCGCCGCGCCCATCGCGGTTTCGAGCTGGAGCACGGGCGGGCTCGACGCATCACGCGGGTCGACGGTCTTGCGGTTGACGATCAGCGGGAGCACGGGGCCGGCCGGGTCGTCGGCGAGGAGCTGCCGTAGGGCACGGAGGTCGATCCAGAGGTTGTTGGTGTTGTAGAAGCGCCAGTGGTCGACATCGGTGAACGAGTCGTCGCCGGGCGGTGCCTGGGCGGTCTCGCGCAGGACGGTGCGGCCGTCGGCCCGGCGCCGGGCGATGTGGCCGCCCTTGCGATCTGCGGCCGTCCCGCGCACGACCTCCATCACGAACGGCACGCCGTGGGCGTCGGCCCATGTGGGGATCCGCGCATCGACCTCGGCGCCCAAGTTGTCGCTGTTGCTCACGAAGGCCCAGTCGATTCCGGCATCCAGCAGCGTCGCGAGCATGCCGGAGGCGTGCAGCGACACGTACAGGTCGCCGTGGCCGGGCGGGCACCACTCCAGCTCGGGGTCGGCGGGCCACTCGACGGGGACGAGGGTGTCGGCACGCAGCTTGGGCTCGCGCGACTGCAGGAAGTCGGGCGGGATGCCGGGGACGGCCAGTGCTGTGGGCAGCGCCTCCAGCGTTCGCGCGCGCGTGGAGAAGGAGTCGAGCAGGACGAGGGGGATGCGGGCAGTGCCGTGACGGGCGCGCAGTGCGAGCACCTGGCGGGCGATGATGTCGAGGAACGTGTGGCCTGGCTTGACCTCGATCAGCGACTTGGGTCCGTGGAGGCCCATCGACGTGCCAAGGCCGCCGTTGAGCTTGATGACCGCGAGGCGGTCGAGGATGGCGTTCGGATCGTCGGCTCCGTCGAGCTCCTCAAGCGCCGGGACGTCGGCGACCGGCTCGAGCGCATCGCCGGGCAGCATGCCCGCCTCCGGATCCTGGAGCTGCGCGAAACGACGCGCGAACGCAGCGAGGACCGGCTCGGCGGCGCCGTCGTCGCGCAGGCGCTGCAGCGAGAGGTCCAGCGCATCGGCGGTCACCTCCAGGACGCTACCCGCCGTGCTCGCGCGCGTAAGCTCAGCGGCGATGACCCCCAAGCAGATCGCGATCACCTCCGCCGGCGCGATCGTGCTCGGCTGCTTGATCGCCTGGATCGGGACGACGACCTGGCTGGACGCGATCGGCATCACGATCGGCGGCGTCGGCCTCGTCGGCCTGGTCTCCTCGGCGTTCTACGCCGTCGGCCAGTCAGAGGACCGCGAGCGGGCGCGCGAAGAGGCGGCGCGGCGCGATGGCGGGCCCGATCCCTTCGGGGACGGCTGAGCTGACGTCAGGCGCGTGCTCGCGATCACCGGCCGCTAGAATCCGCCACCCTCGGCTGGGTAGCTCAGCTGGTTAGAGCGCACGACTCATAATCGTGAGGTCCGGGGTTCGAGTCCCCGCCCAGCTATAGACCGAAAGACCTGCAAATCGCAGGTCTTTCGTCGTTCTACGATCGGTGACCCTACCTCGGGCCGCGCAGCAGGTCGCCCGGGTCGACCTCAAGGCCATGGGCGACGCGGACGAACGTCATGATCCCGGGCTCGACGTCGCCGCGCTCGATGCGCCCGTACTGCGCCATGCCCATACCGATGGCCGCGGCAGCATCGTGCTGCGTCCAGCTCTTCGCCACGCGTGCGTCGCGGATGCGGGCAGCGATCGTTTGGAGGCCGTCGGGCAAGAGCGGCGGATCCTGCTCCCCGTCGGTGCTGGCGTCTACGCCCGATCAGGCGTTTATGATGCTGCGCAATGAGCGACGATGCCCTCATGGTGATCGTGGTCGAAACCCAGAGCGAGACTGGTTGGCGCTCGATGGAGCTGAAGCTCCCGGTCGGCACGTGGGAGCTTGGCGAGATCCACGAGCTCGCCAAGATGGCGGCTGAGACGGCGGGCGTGCTGACCGAGCAGAGCACCGAGGTCACGCTCAGGGTGTCGTTCCCGGCCGTGTGACGTCTGGTCGGAGTCGTGCGGCGATCGTGGCTCCGTGTGGCCTATAATTATAGTGCTATAATAGTTATGTGGACTACAGCATCTCATCGTCAGCGGACCCGACGGCACGCGCTCGTCGGCCCTGGCTGGTGCTGTCCATCTGCTGTCTGAGCCTGCTGATCATCGGCATGGACGTGACGATCGTCAACGTGGCGCTGCCGGCGATCGGGCGCGACCTGAACGCTTCGGTCTCCGGGTTGCAGTGGACGGTCGCCGCCTACACCGTGGTGCTGGCGAGCCTGCTAATGCTGAGCGGGTCGACCGCCGACCGTCTTGGCCGCGCACGCGTGTTCCAGTGGGGTCTCGTGCTGTTCACCGTGGCGTCGCTGGCCTGCAGCCTGGCGCCGAGCATCGGATGGCTCGTCGCCTTCCGCGCGCTGCAGGGCGTCGGGGCCTCGATGCTCAATCCCGTGGCGATGTCGATCATCCGCAACACGTTCGAGGATCCGCGCGAGCGGGCCAAGGCGATCGGGATCTGGGGTGCGGTCTTCGGCATGAGCCTGGCCTTGGGACCGGTGCTCGGCGGTGTGCTGGTGCCGCTGAGCTGGCGTGCGGTGTTCCTCGTCAACATCCCGATCGGCCTGGCGGCGATTGCGCTGACGGCGCGGTTCGTGCCGGAATCGCGCGCGCCACGCGCGCGGCGTGTCGACCCGGTCGGCCAGGTGCTGGTGATCGTCGTGCTGGCAAGCCTGATCTCGGGCATCATCGAGGGGCCCGAGCTCGGGTGGGGCTCACCGGCGATCGTCTCCCTCTTGGGTCTCGCGGGTGTCGCGCTCTTGGCGTTCACGCGCTACGAATTGCGCCGCGACGAGCCGTTGATCGAGCTGCGGTTCTTCAGCAGCCGGCCGTTCGCGGCTGCGACCGCCATCGCCGTCGTAGGGCTGGCCGCCTTCGGCGGGTTCCTCTTCGTCAACACGCTCTATCTGCAGGAAGTGCGCGGTCTGTCGCCCTTCCACGCTGGGCTCTGCACGCTGCCGATGGCGGCCATGACCATCCTGGTCGCACCGATCTCCGGGCGGATCGTCGGTGCCCACGGGGTCCGCTGGCCGGTGGTCTTCGGTGGACTTGGCATGGGCCTCGGAAGCCTGATGTTGGTGACGTTGGAACCTGACACGTCGCTCGCCTGGATCCTGGCCGCCTATGTCGTGTTCGGCGCGGGGTTCGGGGCCATCAACCCGCCGATCACCGTGAGCGCGGTTTCGGGCATGCCGGCCAGCCAAGCCGGTGTCGCGGCGGCCGTCGCGACGACGAGCCGCATGACCGGCCAGACGCTCGGCGTGGCGATCGTGGATGCCGTGGCGACCGCCGGCGTCACACATGCCGTCAGCGACCAGCTGGCCACGGCCAGCCATCCCGCCTGGTGGCTCATCGCGGCCTTGGGCGTCGGTGTGAGCGGGCTCGGGCTGTTCGCGAGCAGCCCGGCGGCCCAGGCGAGTGCGCAACGAACCGCCGCTCGGCTGAACGCCGATCCCGAACCGAGGAGGACGTGATGGCGAACGAAGCAGACCTTGCTCACCATGCCTGGCGAGCGATGTCGGGCCTCGTGCTCGCTGACGATCGCAAACTCGCGGTGTCGAAAGCGCTGGGCCTGAGCTTTGCCCGCGTGCGGGCACTGCGACGCTTGGCCCCGGAGCCGCTGACGATGCGCGTCCTCGCCGAGAAGCTGAAGGCCGACCCGCCCTACGTCACCTTGATCGTCGACGATCTCGAAGAACGCGGGCTCGTCGAGCGCGGGCCGCATCCCGATGACCGGCGAGCGAAGCTCGTCAGCCTGACGCGCGCCGGCCGCGCGGCCGTCACCAAGGCCGAGAAGGTCCTTGACACGCCGCCCGCCGCGCTGACCGCATTGCCTGCCGAGGACCTCGCGGCGCTTGTGCGGATCCTGGACCGTCTCTGACTTTGCGACCAGCTATGCGCTCGAACGAGCGCCGCGGAGGGCGG
>JBEVLC010000038.1:0-3098 GCA_040509415.1 Baekduia sp.
TGAGCCGGCATATGACCGGTTCAGTCGTCCCTCGATGACCTGCGCGCGGGGCTAGACCTTCTTGAAGTAGTCCGCGTTGATCTGCACGAACTTGTTCCACTCCTCCGGGACCTGGTCCTCGGCGAAGCAGGCGTCGACCGGGCACGCCTCGACGCACGCGTCGCAGTCGATGCACTCCTCGGGGTCGATGTAGAGCATCTCGACCGAGTCGTAGTCGGGCTCGTCCGGGGTCGGGTGAATGCAGTCGACCGGGCAGACCTCGACGCAGGAGTTGTCCTTGGTGGCAATGCAGGGCTCGGTGATGACGTACGCCATAAGAGGGGATCCTCGTGCGGGTTCAAACGGGTTGGGACGCGGCATTCTGCCAAAGCCCGCCCCCGGGGTGATTGTGGCACCTCGGCTGCAGCTTTCGGCGCGTCTATGCAGCGGAAGTCATGCAGTTCGGCACATGACGATTGAACCCTGCGGTTTCGGCGCAGACTGGGCGTGGCTGAGGGTGACGCGGTCCCAATCTCTATGGCGACGCCATCCATCATCAAGACGATCGAGCTCCAGCGCTCCCGGCGCCGGCTCTCTCGCCGCACGCTGACCCGTGTGGCCTGGCTGGCGGCCGATCTGGGCGCCATCGCGGCCTGCGCCGTCCTGGCATTGCACGGCTGACTCCGGCAGGTCCGTAGTCTCCGGGCGGCATGCTGCTGCTCACCGGTGCCACCGGCCTCGTCGGCTCCGCGGTGCTCCGTCGCCTGACGGCCGCGCAGGTTCCCGTCCGCTGCCTCGTGCGCGACCCGCGCCGTCTCGGGCCGGAGCGGGTGCGCGTGCAGATCGCGCTCGGCGATCTCGCCGACCCGCCGTCGTTTCGCAACGCGCTGCGCGGCGTGACGACCGTCGTCCACCTCGCCGCCGCGATCCGCGACCAGCCTCGCGGCTCGATCGAGGAGCTCAACGGCATCGCAACATGGCGGATGGTCCAGGCCGCCGAGGCCGCGGGCGTATGCCGCTTCGTCTTCTTCAGCGCGCTGTCGGCCAGTGCGCACGACCGCACGCGCTTCCTGCGCGCCAAGGCGCTAGCCGAGCAGGCGGTCCTGGCCTCCGACCTCGAGCACGTCGTGGTCGCGCCGTCGATCGTCTACGCGCCCGGCGACGTCTTCATGACGCTGCTGAGCCGGATGGCGCTGGCGCCGCTGGTCCCGGTCAGCGGCTCGGGGCGGGCGCGGTACCAGCCGATCTGGGCCGAGGACGTGGCGCGCTGCGTCACCGCGCTGCTCGACGAGGACGCGCCGCAGGTGCGCTACGAGCTCGCCGGCCCCGAGACGCTCGACTACACCCAGATCACGACGCTGCTCCTGCGCGCCGCCGGCCGGCCGCGCCGCCTGATCCACGTGCCGACCCCGATCGTCTCCCGTGCGCTGCGCGCGACCGAGGCGATCCTGAAGTCCAAGGCGCCGGCGACCTGGGATGAGGCGGAGCTGATGGAGGTCTCGATGGTGACCCCGAACGGCACCGCGGACGCTCGCCTGCTCGGCGTCGATCCGGAGCCCATGAGCAGGGTTCTGGGTCTAGACGGTTGATGCGGGATTCGCGCGGCCGTGCTCGCACCCCGGCCGGCGCTGGATCGCCACGCAACGGCTTACCGATCCAACCAGGATCGGCTGCGCCATCGCGCGGCGCCCAGCATCCGCCCGGAGCACGATCACGACCACGCTCGATCCCGCATCAACCGTCAAGCTGCTAACCGTAAGGGTGATGTCGTCCCTTCCTTCCTCCCCCAGGGCGCGGTTCGGCGCCCTCCTCGCGGTGCTCGCCCTCGGCACGAGCGGCGGCCTGGCCGTCGGCTGTGGCGGTAGCGACCCGGATCCGGTCAGCGACGCGACGGTGTCGACCGGCGTCGAGACGGTCACGCCGGATGGCGAGGTCACGACGCCGACGGATACCCAGGCGACCACGACGACCGAGACGGCGCCGAGCACGTCCAGCGCCCCCGCACAGACGACGACCGCCCCCGGCAGCGCGCAGACGACACCGACCACGGTCCCCGGCGGCTCGTCGTCCACCACCCCCGCCGACCCTGGCGGCCAGGCCGCGCCCGACGAGAATGGCGCGCCCAGCACGACCAACACCACCACCAACTCCGGCGGCGCCCAGGCGCTCCAGGACCCCGAGTGCAAGCCCGGCACCGGCCCAGGGCAGCGCTATCCGCAGTGCGAGCCGATCTCCGGCCCCGACGCCCAGGAGAACGAGGGCGAGTAGGCCTACAGGTCGGGGCGGCGCTCGGCCCAGCCGTGCGCCTCCTCCAGCTGGGCGGCCAGCGCGAGCAGCGCGCCCTCGCCGGCGGGCTGGCCGATCAGCTGCACGGCGAGCGGCAGGCCGTCGTCGCGCTGGTAGAGCGGCACCGAGATCGCCGGCTGGCCGCTGATGTTGCACGGCGCCGTGTAGGGCGTGAAGGCGGCCGAGCGCGTGAAGGCACCCATCGGGTCCTCGGCATCGAGCGGATCGATCGTGCCGAGCGTGACCGGCGCCTCGGCCAGTGCGGGCGTCAGCAGCGCGTCGTATTGCGCGACCCACTGGATCAGCGCGCGGCCGACACCGTGCAGCTGGAACTCGGCCATCAGCGCGTCGACCGAGTTGATGGACTTGCAGAGGGAGAAGAGCGCCCAGCTCAAGGGCTCCATGTCCTCGGCGGTGCTCTCACGCCCGATGATCATCTCCGCCAGCCGGATCTGCGTCGACACCGCCGGCCCGAAGGAGGCGGTGAAGACCGCCGACAGCTCGGGCTGCGCCCACGGCGGGTCGGCCTCGACGACTTCGTGGCCGAGCGACTCCAGCAGCGCCGCGGCGTCCTGGACGGCCTGGATGGCGACCGGGTCGATCGGCGCGTCGGGCACCGGCGAGAGCGTCGACATCGCGATCCGTAGCTTGGACGGCGCGCGTCCGGCCGCGGTCGCGAACGGCTCGGCCGGCGGCGGCGCCCAGGTCATGTCGCCCAGCTCGACGCCGGCGAGGATGTCGAGCACCTCGGCGGTCTCGCGCACGCTGCGCGTCAGCACCCCGTCCTGGACCAGGAATGTGTGCCCGACCTCGGGCGCCATCGAGACGCGCCC
>JBEVLC010000039.1:0-21637 GCA_040509415.1 Baekduia sp.
GGTGTGCGGCGGGCCGTTGCGTGGTCGGTGTTGCGGTTGCTGGTTAGATCAGGGTGAGGAGTCCGCCACCGCCGGTCTTGAGCTTGAACGTGCCGGTCAGGGTGATCGGCAATGAGCCGGTCGTGGTGGTTCCGACCTGGGCGTTGGTGAACACGACCGTCGACGGGTTGGCGACGCTGGTGCCGTTGGTCCACGGGGCGGTGTAGGAGACGGCGCCGACGGCGTCTGAGGTGTAGTTGACGTAGGAGCCGGTGATGTGGATGTACATCTCGTTCAGGCCCTGGACCGAGTAGGCCGAGCCGGTCTTGACGCCCTTCATCGCCAGGCCCATCTTGACGAAGTCGATCAGCATGAACGAGCCGGTCGCGTCGTAGCAGAGGCCGTTTTGTGGCGTGGGTGAAGAGAACCCGAAGCCGCTGAGGTAGCCCTGGCCGGCCGTGGTCGTTGCGTCGGCGATGATGTTGGTGATCGTCGAGCAGGTAAAGATGTTGTGGGCGTCGGGGGTGGCGCCGACCTTGATCGTAAACGTGCCCGACGGGGTGATCGCCACGCCGCCGGTGGTGTTCCACGCCGCCGGAGCGGCGGATGCCGCGCTGGCCCCGGTGGCAAGCAGCACACAGGTCGTGACTGCGGCAGCGAGGCCGCGAACCTTCGAGATCCTCATGGGGATCCTCCTTGTGATGGTGATTGAGGCAGCAGAAAGCCGTCGCCGAGCGGCGACGGCCGTCCTGCCGGCTCGAGGACTACTTCTTGGTGGTACTGAGCGCCGCCGTGATGGCGACGGCCTTCTTGGCCCCGTTGGCCTTGAAGCTGACCTTGACCTTGGCAGGCTTGTGGCGTTTGCCGGCCTTGGTCAGGGGTGCGGTGATCGTGGCGACCGTCGAGCCGGCCAGCGTCCGCGAGGTGGTCTTGACATTGGCGCCCGAGACGGTGACCTTGCCGGCGCCCAAACCGCCGACCTTGAGCTTGATCGAGGACGCGGTGATCGACTTCGACAACACCCGCAGCGGACAAGACGGCGTCTGGATGGCCACCGTCGCGTCGGCCTGCTTGCCGTTCTGGCCGTCGATCTGCTGATCGGCGTTCTGGGTGGCCTTGCAGATGTCGGCGTCTGAGATGGTCAGGATGCCGCCCTTGCCACCGATGATGTCCAGCTTGAAACTGCTCACCGGCGCGTCGGGGATGTTGTCGAACGTCGTCACGAGCTGATCGTTTTCAACATTGCTGGTGCCCGTGAGGGTGAGCTTGACACCGTTCTGACCCGTCAGCGGGATCACCAGCTTGGGCAACGTCCGGATCTCCCGACCCGTCTTAGCGTCCTTACGCACGTTCTTGACGAAATACACCGGCCCGCTGAGCGGCTCATCCAAAATCGGCGTGACCGCCGTCGCCGTCCCGACGATGCTGTTCTTCGGACAGGTCGGCTCGACCTTCGAACCATCGACGAACTCACACAACCCATTCGCGTTGTCGGGATCGAGCGCCAATGAAAGCGGCAACGCGACCCGAACCTTCTTGATGTTCGCCTGCCCGCCGGCCGGCTGGGTCAGGTTCGCCGTGACCGCCGGGTGCTTGCCATCGGTCGTCTGCCCCTTGCCGGTCAAGGCGAGGTCGAGCTTGGGCGCAAGCCGCAGCGCGTTGCAGCCGTCGACGTGAAAGCGCGTCGCACGCGACACCGCCGCACCCTGGCTGCTGGTGATCGCGGCGGTGATCTGCTTCTCAGCACACGAGCTCGGATTGAGCATGAAGCCCGGCCGGTCCAGCGTCACGCGCACCTCCTGGACGTCCAACGGGATGCCCTGCAAGATCGTCGGCAGCGGATCGGCCTTGGCCGTCACATGCGCATCCAGCGGATCGACGAACAGCGCGACGCGAACCACCACGCTGCCCAGATCAAACGGGCCCGCCTGCGCCGGTACCACGATGCTCAGCGAGTACGGCGCACCCTTATACGGACCCGCCAGATACACAGCCGTCGGCGCCTTGCCCGCCTGGGGCAGCCACACCGGGTCAGAGCCCGTGCCCGAAGCAGCCTGAACATGGCCGATCCGGCTCTCAGCGCCGCAGGTCCCCGCGGCGGCCTGCACCTCAGGGCACTGCGGCACTTGGCCGACCATCCCCAGCAGGCCCGTGGGCAGCTTGGTCTCGATCGTGCTCAGCGTCTGCTGGCCCGATGGCCGCCCGAAGTCCAAGACGAACGAGGAGCTCGCACCGGCGGTCGGGTTCGTGGTCCCAGCGCTGAAGGTCGGCTCGAACTTCGCCGCCTGATCACAGCCCTGATCGATCGTCGTCGTCGAGTCACTGCTCACCGGCGTGCTCGAGGCCCACGAGGTCAACTCGGCATGCGTGGTGTAGGTGCCACAGGTCGACGGGTTGGTCAACGGCGCCCGCGGCCCGGTCTTGAACTCCACATGCAACCGCTCAAACGGCAACTGCGGGTTGTTGTCAAACGTCGCCTGTAGCCGACCGGTCACCGCATCGGCCTCGATCAGCCCCGGCAACTTGATCACCGTTCCCGTCTGCCGATCATCAACCGCGAGATAGACCGCCAACAGGCTGTTGAACGGATTCGCACCCTGACGCGCCAGATACACACCACCCTCAACCGGATGATCGACCAGCGGCGTATCGATACGCACCGTCCCGACCTTCGAACTGTCCGGACACTGCGCCGGATCAGGACTCGACAACGCGACCTGCTCGGTCGAGCACGCACCGAGACCGTCAGCCGATGCCGCGTTGATCGTCATCCCCGGCGGCAGCGTCACGACCGCCTTACGCAAATGCGCCTGCGCAAGCCCATCCGGATTGGTGTTCTGCGGCGTCACCAAATCGACAGCAAGACCCGTCGGCTCACCAGCGGAACTCGTGGTCGGCTTGACCGACATCGTCGGATCAAACGGCACCCGATCACAACCCGATACACCAACCGGCTGGCCGTGCTCATCATGGCTGAGGAAGCTCGCCGAATGAAAGACACCAGGCTGCTGCCACGAATCAACAGTCACCGTCGTTGGCTGCGGACCTGTGCACGAGGTCGGAAGCGAAAGGAACGCGCGATGAGGCGCGTCGGACGCACAGGGGTTTGGTGGGCCGTAAAGGCCGCAAAAGCGCTCGCCGTCGTGCGCCCTGTCTGACGGGACACCCCAAAATGTCGCCGTTGTCCCACCCAAGGCGATGCCCTGGCCGGAGTCCTTCAACATGACGTCGACGCCATAATCGCCTCCGGCACGCACACGGGCATTGAGCCGAATAATCTGGCCGACAACCGCGAAGGCGAACTGCGCCGCGACGCCTGGCGGAGGCTTCATGTTGAACAACGGCACGGGGACGGCACCGGCGGAAAACACCGAGCCGAGCGCGACCGCTCGGACGTTGGCCGTGCCCACCTGCGTCGAAGAGGGACAACCGCCGAAGTTGGCCGCATTGCTCTCCATCTCGGCGTTCGTGCACGTCGGGACCGCTCCGGGATTGCCGATCAGACCCGGCGGCAAATTCACGATTACGTTCTTCACGCTGCCGTCGACCGTCTTGCCGCCGTCAGGCCCGCTGACGTTGAGCTCCAGCGTCGTGGTCGCCGAATAGGGATGCGAGCCGGCCTGCGTCACTGCGGTGCCGTCCTGCTGGACGGCAATACCGTCCCAACTGGTCACTCCGAACTCCGCATGTGCGGTGCTGGCCATCGTGACGGCCGCACACCAGACAAGGGCAGAGGCCAGAACGGCCATCGCCGTCAAACGTGAGCGATGAGACATGTCAGCGACCCTTTCGGATGGTGGCGGCCCGGAACGTGAGCGTCACTGTCTTGGATGCCGATGGCCCCGACCGAGGCGTGAACGTGATCCTGAGCTTCGCCGTGAGGCGCCCGCGACGCCGCAGCTGGGAGGCGGCCCGACCGGTGAGCCGTGTCACCACCGAAAGTGTCCCGGCCTTCGCCGTCGACCGCGACGCGACCGACAACCCCTGACCCGCTGCCGTCACACGCCCCGCCCCCGACACCGTGACCTTCAGCGCCCCTCGAACCCCGACAATGGTCCTGGGCTTGGGGACGACCAGCTTCGACCCAACACGCGGCAGCGCCTCGGCGTCGCCCGCACCCGACGAGCTCGCAGAGGCCGGAGCGACGCGCTCGGGGCTGACCGTCGCAGCACCCTGACACCCATCGCCAACGCACGGCAACTGACCATCAGCATCCGCGGCGAACCCGCCGTCCGTCCTGACGTCATACACATCGACCGTCTCGTCAGTATCACCAGACGCAAGCTGCTCGCGTGTAGCAATGAAGACATCGCGACCATCAGCGCCCGCGTCTACGAACGAGGCCGGATAGGCTCCACGGCCGCTCGAGATCAACTCTACCCTGCCGTGGTGCCACTGATATACGTCGACCTTGCCGTTCACGTCCTCAGGAACGAGCGGTGTCGCCGTTTCGAACAGCACGCGACCGTCGTCCAGGACGAAGCGCGGCGTCTGCTGGTCACTATATGAGCGCGGTCCGATGCGGCTGGCGCCACTAGCTGCATGCGTACCGTCGGACGGGCACGAGACACACTCGACCCGACCAGTCTGAAGATCGAACAGATATTGCTGACCCTCGACCGGGCTCGGGCTCGTGCCCGTAATTGCCATCTCGCTCGTGAAGACGAAATAGCGTCCGCTGGGGCTCGCGATCGCCCCGTCTGTCGTAGCCGGTGTCGAACCGGCCGCCGTCAGGTCGGTGAGAGTCGCGATCAGGTGGGTTACGCCCCGAGATCCGACGTAGAGACGACTGACGGAGCCTGAAACCGTCGTCGAGAAGTACACCGTCTCGGCGTCGTCGCTGATCGCAGGAACGCCTCGCACTGCCAACGTCGGCTCGAGTCCGGCGGTTATCGTCTCGAGTGACCCAGTCGCGGTGTCCACCCTGTAGAGATCGATGGCCGTAGCGCCCGTGTGCGCATCAGGCGACAACGGCAGTCCGCCTTGCCCAGGTCCGGCCGCGAAGATCGCGTTGGCGCCGTCGGCGCTTGCGCCGAAAAACGTGGCTGGTTGTGGATCAGACGGATCTCCGGGCCGATGCGATCGGGAGAGGGGTTGGCGGGTTCCGCCGTCGGCCGACACGAAGAGCGGCGAGACTCCGCCATGCCAGTCGATGGTGAACACGCGTCGTCCGTCCTCGGACAGCGGCCGTTCACCGTTGGTCATCTGCCTGGCGACCAGGACTGAAGGTGCGACTGAGTCGCTGCTGATGACGTCAACGAAGCGAAGACTCCCCCGGCTCCACTCATAGAGGTTCGCCAGGCCCGCTACGGCACCGGGCGCCAGTACAACAGCGCTCTGAAACAGCACATGGCTGAAGTCCGACGAGCCACCGACGTACTCCTCCCAGGTACTGAGGAAGTGGGCGCTTTCTAGGCTCACGACGAGCTCGTAGGCCCCCGAGGTGTTGTCCCTCACGTAGAGGTTGCCGTGCCCTGATACCGCTCCCGGAGCGAGTGCTTGCTCGCTTTCCACGAACGACTTCGTGAGGTCGCGTGAGATGGCGAGGAGGTTGCCGGCCGCCAAGAAGCTCGGTGGGGCGCTCGGCGGGTTGAGTCCTCGCGTTGTCCAACCCGAGGCCGTTCGCACGCTGCGTGAGAACGAGAGGCGGGTGTCGCCATCTGACCCTGGCAGGGCGCCGATCGTGGCGTAGGCGACCGCGTCCCCAGACGGGGCGGCCTGACCGAGGGTGGGCCCACCGCCGGCGGAGTCGGGATTGGCCACCTCGATGCTGTTCTTCTCACGTGGCGTGACCTGCTCGTAGGCGCGGCAGTCGGGCAGGCGCTCGGCGCGCTGTTGCGCCCGGATGGCGGCGTTCGGGCAGTCCTGCGGCGGTGTCGATGACGGCAGCGTCTCGAAGGTGTGGTCGACGCCAGTGACGGTGCCGGCGGGATTGCTCGCGACGAGACGGAAGTGGTATTCGGTGCTCGGACTGAGGCCCTCGAGATCCGCGGTCACGACGGTGTAGCCCTCGCCAGTCCCTGCCGCGGTGGTGGTCGTCACCTGGCCGTAGCTCGTGCCCAGGCCCCACTCGAAGTGATAGGTCGTCCCTGGCTGGTTGTGCGGGTCGACCTGACCGGCGAGGACCGCCTTGCTGACTCGCACGGCACCGGCGTAGAGGGTCTCGACGTCGGGCGTGCTGGTGGTCACCAAGGTGGTGTCGTCGCTGATGACCGTGCCGTTGGCGTTGGTGGCCGAGATCCGCAGGTGATAGGTCTTGCCGGCCGTCAGGCCGGTGAGGTCGGCAGTAACGGCGACGGGGCTCGATGCCGAGCCGGGCGCCGGAGAGCACGGTGCAGTCTGATCGTAGGAGGTGTCCAGGCTGTAGTCGAAGTGGCAGTCGTTGACCGCGACACCGTCCGGGTTGACGGTGGCGTGCAGCGTCGCCGTCGTGTCTGTGATCGCTGTCGCCGGCGCGATGGTGACATCAGGGACGGTGACCGGCGGCGCGAAGAGGTGGACCTGGGTTGAGGGGCCGTCTGAGGCGTAGACGCGGTTGCTGGAGCCGGTGATCGCGATGCCGTGCGAGCTCGAGAGGCTCCCCTGTCCGAAGCTGGAGCCGACCGGGCTGCCGCTGCTGTCGTATTCCGTGGCCTTGTCGCCCTCGTCAACGATCACGTGGTCGTTGGTCGGGTCGACCGCCACCGCAGTCGCGTTGGCGGCGATCTGGGTGCCGGTCGGCCCGCTGGTCCCGAAGTCCGACGCGGCGAACTTCACCAACGGACCCGAGGCACCAAAGATCGTCGGCGCCGCGTACACCGCACCCGCCGAGTCCACCGCCAGGCTGCAGGATCCGAACGGCACCGCGTCGATTTGGCTGTCGTAATTGGCCTCGACAACCGGGCTCGCGGCCGGGACGTAGCGGTCGATCTGGTTGCCCATGCCCGTTGACACGTAGACCCTGCCGTCGGCCCCAACAGCGACACCGCACGGATAGGCGCCACTGTCAGCCCACCGGCCCTGCGGCGTGCCCGACCCATCCAACTGACCCTGGTAGGCGCCCGACGCGGCGAAGACATCAACAACCTGGTTGTTGGAGTCCGCCACATAGACCGTGCCGTCGGTCGCCCCACCCGAAGCATCAACCGCCACCTGGGAGGCCGCGTCGAAGCTGAAGGAGTTGGCCGGTGTCTGATCGGCGTCCGGTCCCGCGTCAGAGCCGTTGAGGGTGTTTTGACCGTTGAGCGCGCTGAAGGCCACCGGGTTGCCATCAGCGTCAAAGCGCTGCACCGTCGCCGACCCCGGATCCACGACATACACATCGCCACCCGACTCATCGACAGCCACCGCCCCTGCCGCCGCAAACGACCCGAACGCCGCCTGCTCAAACCTCTTGGACGCCGCCGACGCCGACCCAGCGCCCAGCCCGACGATCAACGCGCCCGCCAGGAGGGCAACCAACGCCCGGAACACCACGCAGACCGACAAGACCTTCTTCATGTTCAACGACTCCTTCACAGACACAGGGACGCGCGCAGCGAGGCCGCCCGCGCGATCAAACTTCGGCAGAGAGCTCGGCAGGCTCCGCGACGCACGGGGCGCGCCAGAGGAAGGCGCGCTCACCGCTTCCTCTCCTCGGTCAGCGCGGCCAAACAGCCCTGGAAGGCGGCCGGCCGACGGGCAGGTTCAACGGTGACCGCATACAGACCAGCAGCCATCCGCGCCGCGACGGGACCCGTCTTGGCATCCTTCGGCATCGCCTTGACCTGCTTCAGAAGGCCCTTGCGCACCGCGGCGGCATCGCTCACGTTCGATCGCCGAGCCAGCGTGGTGAAGCGCGCCAGCGCCTGCCTCGGCGTCAGCGATTGACACTTCGCCGCACCGGCGTGTTGAACCCTTGGCGAGATCGGCGTGGTGGTGGTGGTGGTGGACGTCACCGACGCCCCACCCGTGGCACCCTGATCACTCCCGCACGCCGTCATGCCACAACACAGCGTCACGACGGCGAATGCAGCACCAACGTTGACAAGCTGGGTCATCCTCATCCCTGCTGGTGATGCGCCGACACCCACGCGCCGTTGGTCAACCGCGGCATCTCAGGCCGCAGATCGCACAGCGACCGCGCCGCCTCCTCACCACACGCCGTTAGCGTCCACGCGTTAGCACGCCCCTCGCGGCGTCGCTCGACCATCCCGGCCTTCTCCAGCCGGCCGAGGTGGCGGCTCATCTGGCTCTCATGCCGCACATCCACCGCTCGCGCGATGTCGATGTTGGCCGCACCCGGGTGGCCGTTGAGGTATCGCAGCGTCTGACCGGTCAGCTCGGTCACCAGCAGCCCGCGCTCCTCGCCGTCGCCGACCACCGTCGGCGTCCAACGCGTGACGTAGGCGGTCGCACAACTGCCGCGGCCCGACGCGCGTGCCGCGGCCTGGCGGCGGCCCACGAAGGGCGACAACAGCAAGTAGATCGCCGCGCCACCCAAGTCTTCGATCGAGACGTCGGGGCCTTCGCTCAACCGCCGCAGCGCCATCTCCCACACACCGCCAAGCGCGCTGGTGAGCGTCAAGTCATCGAGAACCGCCACCTCCGGCGCTTCGGCCAGCACGCCCGCCAGCCGGGCGATCGCCGCATGCCGCAGCGCTCGCGTCTCCACGCCGGCGCTGATCGACGACACCAAGCACAAGTGCGCGAGGACGCGGTCGGCATCCCACGCGCCGAGGAGCGCCTGCGTGGCGGCGACGGCACGGTCTTCCCACTCGGCGCCGGCCTGAACTACCGCCGCCTCGACGTGACCGACCAGGCGGCCGAACGCCTCCTCATGCGTGTCAACGAGACAGCCGTCGCGGTCGACGTACAAGTCATAGAACGTGCGGCGCGAGACGCCCGCGCGCTGGCAGACGTGGTGAACGCCGACTGCCGCGCAGCCGAGCTCGGCAGCCAGCTCGCCCATCGCCGCGACCAGCCGGTCGCGCTGGGTGGGCAGGCCGTAGCTCTGGCCACTGCGCCGCTCGCGCACGGCCAACCCCGGCGTGGGCGCCGCGGGACGGTCGCCCGCCGTCACGGCAGGGGCCATCGATGACCTGCGAACAGGTACAGCGGTCACAACGTCTCCTCCAACAGTCATCTCTCAACCCAACGGCGAACGTCCTCCAGACGCCCACCGCACCCACACCCGACGTCACTGCCAGA
Source organism: Baekduia sp. (assembly GCA_040509415.1). Taxonomy (GTDB): domain Bacteria; phylum Actinomycetota; class Thermoleophilia; order Solirubrobacterales; family Solirubrobacteraceae; genus Baekduia. The sequence goes on from JBEVLC010000039.1 coordinate 9,148, forward strand.
GCGGCAACCTCATGGTGCGATCGCCACCGTAAACGTATCGATGTGTGGAGTCAAGGTTTCGCATGACGATAATTTTCAATGACCGGGTACGGCAGCGGTTCCCGGACGCTGGATTCAGTTGTCGTGCGTGCTTGCCGCCCACCAGCGGTTGGCGGGCCCAGGGCCTGGCTCGCGTCGCAGATAGCCCTCGACCTCGAGGCGCCGCAGCTTGCGGTTGACCTGCGAGAGATGACGAACACCCAGCCCGCGCTGCACCTCAGCGCCGGTAGACCCCGGATGGGCGGCCACGAAGCGCAGGTAGCGCGCATCGGCGCTGACGCCCGGCTGGTCGAGTGGCAGCCCGAAGAACCACGCGCGACCCAGCGCCTCGAGCGCCAGCTGCTCGACCCGATCGCCAACCTCCTCGCCGGTCGCGCGCCGGCGGCGCTGGACGGCGACGATCACGCGCCAGAGCGTCGGGCCGTCGCGCATTGAGGCGGCCTCCTGGACGACGAGCTCCAGCGCGGCGAGAGCGCGGCGGGAGGGTGGGCTCTCATGCAACAGCTCCTCGATCTCGTCCTCCGGGCTCGAGGGCCGGATCGCCGGCGCGGCACGCGGCGCGACCTCGTCGGGCGCGTCGACGAACGGCGCCAGCGCAAAGGCCGTCAGCTCCCGCTGCCGCGCTAGCAAAGGCTGATTCGGCGCGTGACGCAGGCCGTCGACGGTGATCGCGTCGATCGCCGTGAGCATCGTGTCGACCCCGACGGGCGCTGCTCCCTGCGTCTCTAGCGCCTTCAGGACCGGAGCGCGCACGGCATCGCGCGCCGCGCGCACGCGCGCTCCCGCTGCCGGGACGTCACGCAGGCACGCCACTGCCCACGCACGATCGCAGTCGAGGATCGCCAGGTAGGCACGCAGCGCCGCCGCGGCCCCGCGCTCCCAGTCGCGCTCGGCCTGCAGCGCGCGCAGGATCTGCGGAATCGCGTAGGCGGCGGCGACGTCGTAGGCCCAGATCAGCGCGTCCTCCTTGCCGTCGAACGTGCTGTAGAACGCGCGCAGCGAGACGCCGGCGCGCTCGGCGATCGCGCGCACCGCGGCCTGCTCGTAGCCGTGCTCGGCGATCTCGCGCACCGCAGCGTCGACGATCCGTGCCCGGCGATGGAAGGCCTGTGCCTGGACCGGAAGGGCGTCGAGCTCGACCGCCTCGTTCGAGGCACCGCACGCGTTTGTCGACATGTGCCGATCGTAAACCCTCAGATGTCATTTTACGAATTCCGTTTCGTTTCATAGGGCGTTTGAGAATCCCCATTCCGGTTGTCGCGGTAGGTATCCTCGAAGACGTATGGCGTCCGCCCACCCAGGTCCCTCGCGTCACCTGCCGCGCGGACGCAGCGCCCTGGACGCCGATGCGGTCGCCGCGGTGCGACGGGAGCGGCTGCGCAGCGCGGTCATTCAGCTGCTCGCCGAGCAGGGCTATGGCGCGACCACGGTGCACGACATCGCCACCCGCGCCGAGGTCTCCACCCGCGACCTGTATGAGCTTTGCGGCGGCAAGCAGCAGCTCGTCCTCGAGACCTGCGACGTGATCGTCACGGCCGCCTGCGTCCCGCTCCGCGCGCGCGACGCGCCCGACGGCGACCTGCGTGATGCGCTTGCAGCAGTGCTCAACGACATCGTCGATGCCGTGCTCGCCTCCCCACCGGCCGCCCGGCTGGCGATCGTCGACGTCGTGGCCGTCGGCCCGGCAGGCGTGCAGCGCCGGCGGTTGCTGGTCACCGGCCTGTATGAACTGCTGCGCGATGCTGTTACCCGCGAGGGCAAGCCACTGATGTCAGACGCGGTGCTCGCCGTGCTGGCGGGCGGCATGATCGGCGTCCTTGATCGCCATCTGCGCTCAGGACAGCTGCGCCCTCTCCGCAGGGCCGCGCTGGACCTCGCCGCGTGGGGCGCAACCTACGAGACGACCAAGCCGCGGCCGCTCCCAGCCCGCGACACGTCGATCGCGCCGCTGCCCGCGCCTCCGATCCTGACCGAGGCGCTGCCCAGCGGTCGGCACGGGCTTCCCGCCGGCTTCATCCGCGACCACCAGCGCGACCGCATCCTGGAGGCCGTCCTGCTCGTCTCGGCAGAGCAGGGCTTCGAGGCCACGCCCGTCAGGGAGCTGATCGCCGCCGCCGGCCTGACGTCCAAGGCGTTCTACGCCAGCTTCGCGACCAAGGAGGACGCCTGGACCGTCGCCTTCGAGCAGGCGTTCTCGCAGCTCTATCTCGCCGGCTGGCGGGCCGCGCGGGCCGCCCGTCCGGCCGCCGCCGAGCAGCCGGCCGAGATCGCGGCGGCCGTCGCCGCCTGCCTTGACTACCTGGCCTCCGAGCCGAGACGCGCCCGCCTCCTGCTCGCCGACGCGGCTACGGCGGGCCGGACCGCGCAGCCGGCGATCGACGAGGCGTTCGACGCCGGCACACGGCTGGTCGCCCGTGCGCTGGCCGACGCCAAGCTGCCCAAGGTCGTGGCGCCCGCCATGACGAGCGGGATCGCCGAGCTGGCCGCGGGTTGGATCCTCGACGGCCGCGCAGCGCAGCTGCCCGAGCTCAGCGCGCCGCTGGTCGAGGTCCTCCTCACGCCGTCGGTCGGCGTCGCCGCGGCGGTGCGCGCCGCCGACGCGGTGCTGCGCGACACCGAGCCTGACGAGCGCCTCGACGACCGCCGGCGGACGATCGACGCCTTCGCCGCCGCGGTCGCGCGCGACGGGCTGGCAGCGGTCCGGCTGTCGGACGTCGCCCAAGCCGAAGGCATCGAGCTCGACACCGTCAACGCGCTCTTCGCCGATGAGCTCGATTGCGCGACCAAGGCGCTGGATGAGTGGGCCAGCCGGCTGGTCATCATCGCCGCGGGCGCGTTTCTCTCAGCAGCGGGCGACCCGCCGCTGGCCGCCCATCGCGCGCTGGAGGCGGCGCTCGGCCACCTCGCCCGGACCCCGGCGGTCGCGGCGCTCGCCGTCTCCGACGACCCGCAGCTCGCCACCGCCGTCACCGCGCTGCGCCAGCGCTACATGGCGCTGTTCTTCCAGCTCATCGCCGGGCAGGTGCCCGCGACCGAGCAGCAGGCGCCCCAGCCGCTCGTCGCGCTGGAGCTCCTGCTCGACGGCCTGCTGGCGACCCTGCGCCGGTTCGCTCAGCAGGGCCGGATCGCCGAGCTGCCGGGCGAGCTGCCAGGGCTCAGCCTGCAGGCACTGACGCCGTTCTTCGGCGCCGACGAAGCGCGTCGCGTCGCCGAGCAGTCGGCCGCCGCCACGGCATCGCGCTGACCCAACCGCATCGCGCCTTTGGGAGCCGCTGAGGTTCTCACCATCGCGCGAGTCATCACCTTTTGAGAGACATCAAAGTCTCCCGAAAACGGCTGGCTTTTTGGTGACCAGCATGCCTAAGGTGACACATGGCCGATGGCCGTCTCTCCACGTCAAGCAACTTGACCGCCGGCGAGATCGACGCCCTGCTCGACACGACTGCCGCCTGGACGCAGCGCCTCTTCCACCGCATGGCCGACGCCTTCATGAGCGCCGACGGCGACGCGCCACTGGCGCTGCACCGCGCGCTGGCGACGATGCTGCGCGAGATCGCCGACACACCGGAGATGGCGCACCTCGCGACCGTCGAGCTGCCGTCCCTCGGTCCGCTGCTGCACGCGCGTCGCGAGGCCACGCTCGACCTCTTCTCGACCTTCCTGGACGTCGGCCTGGCCGAGCTGCCGGAGCCGCCGGCCGACCGCGACGCGATCGCGCTCTGCATCACCGGCGGGCTCTGGGAGACCGTGCGCCGCTACGCGCTGGAGCGCCGCCTGCACGAGCTCCCCGATGCCCTGCCGGGCATGAGCTACTTCTGCCTGTCGACCTTCTTCGGGACCGACGACGCGCTGCGCGTCAGCACGTCGCCAGCCCATGCGAGCTAGACCGATCGTCACCGGCCGATAGGTCCGCTCCACCGCCCAGTACCGTGCTCTCCCGATGAGACGCCGTACGAAGATCGTCGCCACCATCGGGCCAGCCTCGGGGAACCCCGAGACGCTCGTACGGATGATCGAGGCCGGCATGGACGTCGCCCGCTTGAACTTCAGCCACGGCTCCCATGAGCAGCATGCCGAGACGGCGCAGCTCGTCCGCGACGCCGCCGGCCGCGCCGGCCGCCCGGTCGCGCTGCTGCAGGACCTCCCGGGGCCGAAGCTGCGCATCGGCCCGCTGGTCGAGGGCACCGTCGAGCTCAAGGTCGGCGACAAGGTCGTCTTCGAGTGCGGGCGCGACGACGGCCCTGGCGACGCGCGGCGGATGACGATCAGCTGGGAGGGCCTCCCCCGCGCCATCGACCCCGGTGAAGTGCTGTATCTCGCTGACGGCTCGGTGCGGCTGCGGGCGTCCGCGGTTCGGGTGGCGGAGCTGGAGGTCGAGGCCGAGGTCGAGGTCGGCGGCACGGTGGCCAGCAGGCAGGGCCTCAACATCCCCGGCCCGGCCGACGAGCTGCCGTCGGTCCCCGAGGAGGACTTCGCCCACCTGGAGGCCGGCCGGCGCATCGGGGTCGACATGGTGGCCTTGAGCTTCGTGCGCCGCCCCGAGGACGTGCTGACCGTCCGCGAGCACACCCGCGTCCCACTGATCGCCAAGATCGAGAAGCCCCAAGCGGTCGAGCAGGCCGAGGAGATCATCCGCGTCGCCGACTGCATCATGGTCGCGCGCGGCGACCTCGGCATCGAGCTGCCGATCGAGGAGGTCCCGATCGTCCAGAAGATGCTCATCGCCCGCGCCGGCGCGCACGCGCGGCCGGTTATCACCGCCACGCAGATGCTCGACTCGATGGTCTCGTCGTCCCGGCCGACCCGCGCCGAGGTGGCCGACGTCGCCAACGCGATCCTCGACGGCACCGACGCCATCATGTTGAGCCAGGAGTCGGCGGTCGGCGCCTACCCGGTCGGGGCGATCGAGATGATGTCGGCGATCGCGATCCACACCGAGCGCCACGCGCCCTACCAGCGCTGGCTGGAGACGCGCGTCCAGCGCGACCATCGCGACCCGTCCTACACCGTCGCCCACGCGGCCTGCCAGGCCGCCCACGAGCTGGAGCTCGACGCTCTCGTCGTCCCAACGCTCTCGGGCCGCTCGGCGCGCCTGATCTCCGCCCACCGGCCGGACGTCCCGATCTACGCGCTCTCCCCGGGCCGCGAGACGGTCCGCCGCTGCGGGCTGATGTGGGGCGTGCGCGCCGCGTCGATGCGCCGCCACGAGGTGACCGAGGAGCTGATCGCCGATGCGTGCGCGCGCGTCGTCGAGCTGGGCTGGTGTCGGCCGGGGATGCGAGTTGGCGTCACCGCGGGGCTGCCGAGTGGGCGACCGGGGACGACGTCGCTGTTCCAGGTCCAGGAGCTGTAGGACTAGGCCTTGGCCGCGCCGATGCCACGGCGCGCGAGGACTAGGCCGGCGATGCCCATCACCACGAGCACGGCGATCGCCGCGATCGCCTCCGGCGACCCGAGGTCATCGAGCGAGCCTCCTAGCGCCGTGTAGGCGAACGCGCGCGGCGCGCAGCCGAGCGCCGTCGCCGCGGCGAACGAGCGCAGCGCCACCGGCGACAGCCCCGCCGCGTAGTTGACCAAGCTGTACGGAACGCCCGGCATGATCCGCGCGTAGAGGATCGACAGGAAGCCGCGGCGTCCGATCCACGCCCGCAGCGCCGCGAGGCGTGGACCTTGAAGCGCCTCGACCGAATCATGCGCCAGCCAGCGCGCGATGCTGAAGGCCAGGACCGCGCCGAGCGTCGCCGAGATGATCGAGATCGGCGTGCCGAGCCAGGTGCCGAACAGCAGCCCGGACGCACCAGCCAGCAGCGGGCCCGGGAACAGCGCCGGCGTCAGCGCCGCGCTCACCACGATGAAGACGAGCGGCCCCGCGATCCCGTAGCCGTCGACCCAGTGCTGCACGCGCGCGGCCGACAGCTTGCCGCTGGAGGCGATGACGATGAAGGCGACGAGGATCAGCGCCGCGAGCAGGCCGAGCCGGACGAGCGCCGGCCCGCGGCGCGGGACGACCTCGTCGAGATCAGCGGGCGGCACGTCAGCGGGAAGCGAGGAACTCGGCCTCCTGGCGCCCGAGCTCGGTGATGGGCTCGTCGCCGTAGACCCACTCGCGCGCGATGCGGTTCCAGTTGGCCGTCGCCTGCAGCTGGCTGATGACCGCCAGCGTCAGCATCTCCAGCCGGCGGCCGAAGAGGTGGTCGGGCGGCAGCGTCTCGTGGCGCATCTTGCCCCACCAGCGCGAGCGCGGATCGCTCATCTGAATCATCACGTCGGTCGCGATGTCGGGCGTCAGCGTCATCTCGGCGTCGAGCGTGTACCAACCGGTGAGATCATGGAACTGCTCCAGGATCGACTTCGGGTCGTAGAACTCCGGTTGCCCCAGCCAGCCGCCCTTGTGCAGGTGCGCGATCAGCTCCTCGCCGCGGCCCTCGATCCCGAGCCGCTGGGTCTGCAGCTCGTACTCGGCCACGTCGGCCGAGATGCGCTTGAACAGCCCGAAGTCCAGGAACGCCATGCGGCCGTCGTCCAACAGCAAGCAGTTGCCCGGATGCGGGTCGCCGGAGAACTGGTGGTGGCGGTACATCGACCCGAAGTAAAAGCGGAAGATGATCTCGCCGAGGCGGTCGCGTTCCTCGTCGGCGCAGCTCTTGAACTCGTCGAACTTGCGGCCGGTGACGAACTCGCTGACGATCACCCGCTCGTGGCTCAACGCCGTGTAGACGTCAGGGATCACCACGAAGGGATGGCCCTTGTAGATGCGCGCCAGCGTGCGCTGGTTCTGGGCCTCGAGCTCGTAGTCGAGCTCCTCCTCGATGCGCCCGCGGATCTCGGCACCCAGCTCCTGCGGGTCCAGGCCGGGCGCGACGGACTTCATCAGGCGCAGGATGATCCCGAGGTTCTGCAGGTCTGAGCGCACGGCGCGCGCGACGCCCGGATACTGGACTTTGACCGCGACGTCCTTGCCCTCGTAGCGGGCGCGGTAGACCTGGCCGATCGAGGCCGCGGCGATAGGAGCGGGGTCGAAGGACTCGAAGACGTCGTCGAGCTTCTCGCCGTACTCCTCCTCCAAGACCTTCTTCATGTCCTTGAAGGAGACCTTCGGCGCGGCGTCGCGCAGCTTGGCCAGCTCGGCCTGGAACTCCTCGCGGAACTCCTCGGGGACGAGCCCGACGTCCAGGAAGGACATCACCTGCCCGAGCTTCATCGCCGCGCCCTTCATGGTGCCCAGCGCGGCCACGATCTGCTTGGCCGTCTCGACCTGGCGGCGCGCCATCGCGTCCTGGGCGGCCTGCTCGTCGCGCGTCAGGTTCATGGCGCGCGTGCCGGCCTGCTTGGCGCCTTGGGTCGCCGCGAGGCGCCCGACCTTCGCGGCACGCGCCCACCGCGAGGTCGGGATGCGATCGTCGCGGGCCATCAGGCCGAGCGCTCCACCTTGCTGCCGGGGACGATGTCATCGCGACCGTCAAGCCACCGGACCCAGGCCTTGAAGCCGCCGTCGTAGTCGTCGCCGAGCAGGACCAGCGTCGCGGGCTCGCCGAGCGCGGTGACCTGCTCGTCGCCCTCGGCGTCAAGGCCGCGCCACAGGCGGATGAACTTGTTGTTCTCGTACTCCTCGGCGACCGTGCTCGGGTCGGTGTGGCCGGGCTGGATCACGGTCTCCGGCGGCAGCGCCATCAGCACGTCCATGATGGAGGACTTGAGGTCGGAGTACGAGGTCGACCCGGGCGCGCGCACGCCACCGACCGAGTTCTTGAAGAGCGTGTCGCCGGTGAAGATGTTGCCCTCGACCAGCAGCCCTAGCATCCCGGCGGTGTGGCCGGGGATGTGGATGGTCTGCACGTCGAGGCCGCCCGCGTGGACGGTGGTGTTGGCGTCCATCGTGCCCGTCGCGGTCTCGACGAGGTCCTGCTCCAGCGGGTGGATGAGCACCTGAGCATCCGGCCAGCGCTCGAGGATCTGCGGCACCTCGGAGACGTGGTCGTAGTGATGGTGGGTGAGCAGGACGTGCGTCGGCGTGAGGTCGAGCTCGGCGACCTTCTCGAACAGCGGCTCCATCGGGCCGCCGGCATCCACGAAGAACGCCTCGCCACCCGGCTGCGCCGCCACGAGGAAGGTGTTGGAGAGGAACTGCGGATGCATCGAGCGCTCGAGGATCATGCGGGTACATTGACAGCCTGATGCCCGAGCTCATCCACACCTGCTACCGGATCGGCAACATCGACCGCTCAGTCGCCTTCTACGAGGCACTTGGCTTCGAGGAGCGCCGCCGCATGGACCTGCCCGACGGCGCCATCAACGTCTTCATGGGGATCCCCGGCGACGGCGACCGCCTCGAGCTGACCTGGAACCCCGGCGTCGAGTCCTACGACCTCGGCACCGGCTACAACCACATCGCACTGACGGTGGACTCGCTGGAGGCGATCCTGGCCGAGCTGGCGAAGTCCGGGATCGGCCCGCAGAAGCCCCCGTATCACGTGGGCGAGCACGGTCCGCTGATCTGCTTCGTCGTCGACCCGGACGGCTATCGGGTCGAGCTGATCGAGGTCGGCAGCCGTTGAGAGCGTCGCCCTAAACGACGCAGCAGGACATTCGCCGCCAGGCCCAGGACACCCAGCAGAGAGAGGATCTGGCCGACCACAACAGGCCATGGACGGGCGCCGCTCACGGTGATCCTCGCAGCGCCGGGAACTGCGTCGGCGTCGACGCGCAACACCGCGCGCCGCTGGATGACGTCCCCTCTACGCACGATTTGATCGCCGATCAGACGCGCCCCGTCTATGTGGACCAGCGCCGGCATGATCATAAGATTGGTGACGATGATCTCTCCAGGCTGGAGATCCACCGTGGCGCTGGTGCGAGAGCCCTCTACCTGCTCAGCCGCGAACAAAAGCTGCTTGAGCGGCTTCGGCGGCACCTCGGGCACGGTGCCATCGGCGTAGTCACCCATGCTGTCGATGCTGGGGGGATTCCAGAACGGGATCTGTCGAACCGCCCGGCTTTGAGGATGGCCGATTTGACGAAGCGCGCCGCTGATCGATACTGCCACGACAGCGGCCAGCGACATCCAGGCCAACACCCGCATCCAACGCACGGCCTCATTCACGAGTACCAGACCGACGAGGACTCCGCCTGCCACTGCCAGCAGAATGTAGTTCTCCAGCCGGTAGGTGTATTGGATCATGACGTAAGGCTCGGGAAGCAGCAGCACCAAGCTGCCCTGGGTCAGCATCGTGATGACCAGCAGGGCGACGACCAATCCCAAACACACGAACAGCAACATCCAGCTTGTGCGCCACGCCCGTCGCAACGTCAGCGCCCCCACCGACGCGACCCAGCCCATCGCTAATACCGGGAGGGCAAAGACCCAAACGTCGATGGTATATCGATCAAATGTGAATAGTGATTGAAAGAGGAGATCTATCGAGTGCTCTACCGTAAAACGCCAACGAGGAGCAAGTCCTGCGATGACGGTGTGACTTTGATAGGCAAGGGCCGGTACGAGAAACCACGCGTTGATCAGCACAGCCGGAACAACGAGCCCAGCGACGCGGGCTGCTCCGCGACCGGTGACCTGACGCCGAATCCGTGGGCTGCACACGTACATCACAAGACCCAGCACAGCGAGCAACGAGCCTCCCCACAGCAGCGTCAAGTTGTGGGTTCCGGTGAACAGGATGGTGGCGAAGACCAGCGCAACCGCCGACCCGACCCGCAGCCGATCGGCACGTAACACGGATAGTCCCGAAGCGATCAGCAGTGGCATAGAACAGACCGCGACGAACTCCGGCAGGTCTCCGCGTCCATAGACGAGCGTCAAGACGTAGGGCGACGTGAGAAACACTGCTGGGGGAGCCTGGACTGCCCACCATCCGAGACCTGCCAGTCTCCCCAGCCACACCCATCCCCCGTAGGCCAGAGCGAACGTGAGCACCCAACTCAGCGCATACCCGTAGACGCCGGCCCCGCCGAGTGAAGCCGCGAGCAGGCCTCCGATCACGTAGAACGTGCCCCCGTAAAATGCGAAGAGGGGATAGAACACCCCTTCGCTGGAGTGCATGAATAGCGACGGTCCCCCATCATGCAGCAGCGAGTATCCCTGATGACGCATGAACCAAAGGTGCATCGGCCAGTCCAAGTAGTAGGAATTGGTCCGCGCGATAATCGGCCAGGTCAGGGCCACGACCAGCGTGGCCGCGAAGATCATCGGCAACAGTCGATTGACCCGATGCCAACTCGAGGCCCAGCGGCCGCCCTCGACTTCAGCATCGGAGCGTGTCGATAATCGCTGAGCAATGCTCATGGATCGGTGACCGTAGACCCCGAACCATGTTCGGACCTAGACCTTGCCAAACAAGTCCCTTGACAGCTGGCCTTCCATCTCATAGCCCACGGCAGGGTCCGGAGAGACCTGGCCGGGATCCGGCCGCCGTCTAGGCTTTGAGCCTGTGTTGACCTCGTCTCACGCGATCGCCTTGCGCGCTGTCGCGCTCGGCAAGACGCCGGAGGATTCGCAGGCGCTGCGTAACCTCGCCATCGCCGGGCTGATTCAGCCCGTCGACGGCGCGTGGGCGCTAACGCAGACCGGGCATGCGGTGCTGGAGATCGAGGGCGGCGCGCAGTCGGGTGGCGGCGAGGCGAGCGACCTCAAGGCCAAAGTCCGCGACTGGTTCATGAGCTAGGGGTCGGTCGTGCTCTCAGGTCAGCGTGAGCACGGCGGCGAGACCGTGGTCTTCGCCGGCCGGTGACATCGGCAGCAGCAACGTGCGGATCCCGGCGTCGGCGGCGCCGCCGTCGGCCGCGGCGTGGTCGCCGACCATCAGCGCGTCGGCCGGCGCCACGCCGACGGCCTCGCACGCCGCGGTGAAGATCGCCGGCTCGGGCTTGACGGCGCCGACCTCGTAGGAGAGCACGACGGCGTCGAGGTGCGCGAGGAGGCCGAGGCCGTCGAGCACCGGTCGCAGGTCGAAGCCGACGTTGCTGACCACGGCGGTCCGGATCCCGCGACCACGGAGCGCCGCCAGCGTCGGGACGGCATCCGGGTAAACGGTCCAGCCGGCCGGCGTGAAGATGCGCTCGTAGAGCGCCGTCGCCAGCCGTGGGTCGGGCAGCGCGACGGTCGACAGCAGGCCGACGTAGCCGGCGCGATGGGCGGCGGCGTCACGGTCGCGGTTTGCGTAGTCGGCGGCGAAGGCGTCCGGGATCCGCGATGGGTACGGGCCGCCGGGACGTCCCGCGACCTCCAGCTCCGCGGCGAGTGCGTGCGCCGCGCCATCGCTGCCGAGATCGAGGCCGATGCTCGCCGCCGCGCCGGCCAGCCACGCGCCGCGCGCCTCCGGCATCGCCAGCGTCCCCGCCACGTCGAACAGCACCGCCCTCGTCATCGCCACACCCTGCCGCATCAGCCCAGCCATCGGCCGATGCGAGCGGGTGGGCCTGTGGGACGCGACGTGGTCGCGCTCAACGGGCCCACCTCCGCGTGGCCGGCCGATCTGGCCCAGCGGGCGAACCGCGCGCCGAGCGATTCGGCCAGTTGGCCGTGGTGGCGCAGCGCCGCTTCGAGCACCATCCGGCGATGCTGGCCTTCCGCTCCCGCACGCGCACGCCGCCCGCGCCGGACGCGGACGGCTGGTCGACGCCGCGACAGGCCTGGGCGGTCTCGCTCACCGAGCAGGCGATGGTGCTGGACCCACTGCGCTGGGAGCTCGTGGACGACGTCGCGCAGCTGGCACACGACCTGCCGCCGAGCCTGCGGCGCGCGGTCGCTGCCAGCGACGACGGCACCGCCCTGGAGGTCCACACCGGCGGACACGCGACGGTCTCCAGCGCGATCGGCGAGCTGCGCGCGCTGCGTGGTCGCCTCACTGCTGCCATCGGCCGCGCGGGGCTGCGGCTCGCGGTCGCCGGCTCGCATCCCAGCCACGCGCCGACCTTCGCGCTGCACATCGGCGTCACGGTCCCCACCGCCGGCGAGGCCGCGCTGGCCCACGATCGCCTGCGCGGCCATCTGCCCCTGCTGCTCGCCCTGTCTGCCAACTCGCCGTTCCTGCAGATGCGCGAGACCGGCCTGGCCTCCGCTCGGGGCGGCGCGCTCCAGGATCCGACGGACGACCTCGCGCTGCATCCCGATCGCGGGCTCCTCGAGCTCCGGGTGATGGACGCTCAGACGCGACTGCGCGACGTCGCCGCGCTCGCGGCGCTCGTCCAGAGCCTCGTCCGCCTGGAAGGGACACGGCCGGCACGTCGCAGCGACCGCCGCGCCAGGCTGGAGACCATCGTCACCGGCCGTACGCAGGCCGCGACGCTCGGCATGCGCGCGACGCTCCACGACGTCCGGCGCGCGACCGACCGCCCTGCACGTGGCTTGGCCACCGAGCTGGTGGACGCCTGCGGCGAGCACGCCGCCGCGCTGGGCTGCATCGCCGAGTTGGAGCGCGTCCGCCTCCTCGCCGCCCGC
>JBEVLC010000040.1:0-12822 GCA_040509415.1 Baekduia sp.
GTGCCGGCGGTCTCAGGACGGCCTCGGATGTCGAACGTGATTACGCGGCCGAAGCCGCGGTCTCAGCGTTCTCCAGTCCGAGGATGTCGCGGGTACGGGACGGGTCGACCTTGATGCCCGGGCCCATCGTCGATGCGATGGTGACCGTGCGCAGGTACCGACCCTTGGCGGCCGAGGGCTTCGCGCGGATGAGCTCCTCGATGACGGCCGCGTAGTTCTCCAGCAGCGCCTTCTCGTCGAAGGACGTCTTGCCGATGTTCAAGTGGACGATCGCGGTCCGGTCGGTGCGGTACTCGACCTTGCCCGACTTGCTCTCCTCGACGGCCTTGGCGACGTCCATGGTGACCGTGCCGACCTTCGGGTTGGGCATCTTGCCCGACGGGCCGAGGATGCGACCCAGGCGACCGACGACGGGCATCATATCCGGCGTCGCGATGGCGACGTCGAAGTCGGTGAAGCCCTCTTCGATCTTCTTGGCCAGATCGTCGGCGCCGACGATGTCCGCGCCTGCCTCCTCGGCCTCCTTGGCCTTGTCGCCCTTGGCGAAGACGGCGATCTTGACGTCCTTGCCCAGGCCGTTGGGCAGCGCGATCGTGCCGCGCAGCTGCTCGTCGGCGTGGCGGACGTTCAGACCGGTGCGCACGTGGAGCTCGACGGACTCGTCGAACTTCGCGCGCTTGAGGTCCTTGACGAGCTTGATCGCCTCGGCGGGCAGGTACTCGTGCTCGCGGTCGACCTTGCCCTTGACCTCGTTGTAGTTCTTGCCGTGCTTGGCCATGATCTAGACGACCTCGACGCCCATGCTGCGGGCGGTGCCCGCGATGATCTTGCTCGCCTGATCGAGATCGTTCGCGTTCAGGTCCGCCAGCTTCTTCTCGGCGATCGCCCGGATCTGGTCCTGGGTGATCGTGCCGACCTTGTTGCGGTGCGGCTCGCCGGAGCCCTTCTCGAGGCCGATGGCCTGCTTGATGAGCACCGCGGCGGGCGGCGTCTTGGTCACGAACGTGAACGAGCGGTCTTCGAAGACCGTGATCACGACCGGGATGATGGTGCCGGAGTCCTGCTGGGTCTGGGCGTTGAACGCCTTGCAGAACTCCATGATGTTGATGCCGTGCTGACCGAGCGCGGGGCCGACCGGCGGTGCCGGGCTGGCCTGTCCGCCGACGGCTTGCAGCTTGATCTGGGTGAGGACCTTCTTGGCCATGCGGTTTGCCTTCTAGATCTTCTTGACCTGGTCGAAGCCCACCTCGACGGGCGTCTCTCGACCGAAAATGGATACCAGCACCTTCAGCTTCTGCGCGTCCTGGTTGATCTCCGAGATCTCACCCGAGAAGTCCGAGAGCGGTCCGGAGATCACCTTGACCGACTCGCCGATGGAGAACTGCGCCTTCGTGGCGACCTTCTGCGCGACCTCGCGGTGCAGCAGGCGATCGACCTCGGGCTGGGTGAGCGGAACAGGCTCGTTGGAGGCGCCGACGAAGCCGGTGACCCCAGGCGTGCCCTTGACGAGCTGCCACGAGTCCTCGTTGAGGTCCATGTTGACCAGCACGTAGCCGGGCATGGTCCGCTTCTCCTGGGAGACCTTCTGCCCGTCCTTCATCTCCGACACGGTCTCGGTCGGGACCACCACCGAGCGAATAGCGCGACGCTGCCCGAGGGAGCTCGCGCGATGCTCAAGGTTGGACTTGACCTTGTTCTCGTGTCCGGAATAGGTGTTGACGACGTACCAGCGATACATGAAGTGTGATCCGTGGCGGGTGGGCCGCTAATTAGATGATGAAGTTGACGAGCTTCTGGGCGGCCCAGTCGGCCACGCCAAGGTAGGCGCCCGCGACGATCACGAAGCCGATGACGACGCTCGTGGCCTGGAAGACCTGACGGCGGTCCGGCCACTGCACGCGCTGAAGCTCAGCCCAGGATGCGCGCAGGAACTGCAGGAAGCGCGGGCCGCCCTTGGACGGTTGCGCGGTCTCGCGGCCACCGGTGCGAGCCAGTGCCCGATCGTCGGCGTCGATGTCACCGTCGTCGTCGAGGTCGCCGACTGGCTCGCTCGCCCGGCGGTTGAGCTCGTCGTCGGGATCCTCGTTGGCGTCGCCGTTGGCACCGCTGACCAAGCTGGCCTCGAACTCCTCGACCTCGCCCGAAGCATGATCGAGCGAGCCCGGGATGTTCTCCCGGTGCAGCTCGGTCGGCTCGGAGGGGTCGTGCGGGTCGTCCCCGCTCTTGGTTCGGTCAGCCATGATCGTGCGATGCCGCAGGGAGCTAGCGGGTCTCCCGATGGCTGGTCTGGCAGCGGCACCACTTGCAGAACTTCCGCAGGGTGATGCGGTCGGGCGTGTTGCGCTTGCTCTTATTCGTCTGGTAGTTGCGGCGCTTGCAGTCCTCGCAGGCGAGGGTCACGGCAATACGCACGTCTCCGCGGGCCATAACGGGCTCCCGTCGAGGGTGAACTGAGGAAAGTTGGTTGGACTGCTCTGACCCGGGGCAAAGAAACGACTCGCCCCGGAGCGAGTCGACCTCGCAGGATAGCGCTCTTGGGCTCCCGGCGGAGCGCGATGGTTCGGGTCTGGGACTAAGCCCGTGCCGAGGCGGCAGGGTCCAGCCGCGTCATATGCACGGAGGCCTCGAGCTCGGCCCGCGCGGTGCCGCGGTAGACGCCCTTGATCGGCGGCACGTCGCCGTAGCGGCGACCGTGGCCGATCTTGACGTGGGTCTCCCCCGCCAGGCGGCGGTTGGTCGGATCGGCGCCGACCCAGATCGGCTCGCCGCGACCGCCGGTGCCGGGCAGCAGCGCCTCCAGCCAGGCGTGCGTCTGGACCTCGACCGACGCGCTGCCGCCCTCTTCCGGCGCGCTGAAGAGATAGCCCGAGACGTAGCGCGCGGCGATGCCGTGACGGCGCAGGAGCACGAGCGCCAGGTGCACGAAGTCCTGGCAGACGCCGGCGCCCGCGTCGAGCAGGTCCTCGATCGTCGAGCCGACGTAGGTGACGCCCGGCCGGTAGGCGAAGCGGTCGGGGATCAGCTCGTTGAGCCAGCGCAGCGTGGCCAACGGCGTGCGCGCACGGGCGATGTCGAGCAGGTCGGCCAGCACGGTGTCGTCGGGCTCGTCGTCGGCGGCAAGCAGGAACTCGCCCGCAGCCTCGGCGTAGGTCTCGCCTTCCAGGTGCTCCCACGGCGCCTCGGGCGCCTCGGACGGCTCGGAGGTCACGACCCGAGCGCGCACGTCGATCGTCATGTGATCGTGGGGCCGCGCGACGCCGAACTCCAGGACCTCGGTGCCGAAGTAGTCGACGTGGCGATGGATGCGCGCCTCGGGATCCAGCCGCACGTGGAACTCATCACAGCGCTGCGAGGAGGTCGTTGCCGGCCGCACGCGCAGCGCGTTGAGGTTGTCGGTGACCGGCGTCTCGTACCGGTAGGACGTGAGGTAGTGGATGTCGTAGTTCACGCGAGCACGGTTCCCGTTGCCGCGCCGGCGCCGGCGAAATAGCGCTCGGCGATGTCGGCGTCGATCAGCGCCAGCTCGCTCTGGACCAGGGAACTGGCCTCGGCCAGGTTGCCATCCTCGGCGGCGGCGCGGCCACGGAACTCCAGGTCGGCAGCCAGGCGGCTGAGCCGCAGCACCGGCTCGGAGCTGCGCGGGGCCTCGTCGGCGTCGACCAGGGCGCCGTGAACCGCGTCGACCGACGCTGCGACGGAGTCCGGATAGGCGCGCTCGTAGAGCAAGAAGCGCGCGACCGGGCCAGCGTTGGGTGGCGCGGGCACCGCGCGGCGGAAGGCCTGGAAGCCGCCGACGGCCTGCAGCAGCGCCAGCGCCTGGCCGTCACGGACGCCATCGATGCCCTCACCGTCGGCGTCGCCCATCGCCGGCATCGCGACGCGCAGCATCCGCAGGACCATGTCGGCGGACTCGATCCGCCCGCCGGCGACCAGGAACGCCCGCGCCTCGTCACGCAGCATCGTCCGGCTGTTGAGTCCCCAGAAGAGCGCGCTGCGCTCCTTGACGTACTGAAAGACGCTGTAGGGCCCCATCTGCATGCGGCCCTCAAGATCGCCGGCGCTCAGCGCCAGGTGCGTGGTGTTGACCGCCTCCCACATCTCGGCGGAGATGACGTCGCGGACGGTACGCGCGCCCTCGCGCGCCCGCGAGACGCACGAGATGACCGAGGCGGGCTCCTCGCGCGTGAGCGTCATCCGGTTGAGGACCTCGTCGCGGCGGACCGGCCGGCCGTCGGCCTTGGCGCCCATGATCGCGAGGATCGAGCCCCAGCCGAGGCGCACGCCGGAGGGATCGTCGGGACGGCCTTGCAGGCTGGCCTGAAAGACGCCGTCGAGCATCCGGGCGGTGTGCTCGGCGCGCGCGACGTTGCGGCCGAGCCAGAAGAGCTCCTGGGCGATGCGCGAGAGCACTCAGCGCCGACCGATCCCGCGGCGATCCTGGCGCCCGACGCCAGCTTGGCGTTGTTGCTGCTGCTGTTGCTGGCCGGTCCACTCGCTGCCGTAGCGCAGGCCCGGCATCGTCGTGGGGACGATGTCGTGCAAGGCGGTGTCGCCCTCGCGGAAGCCGTCGCGCCCGCCGCCGGGGTCCTCCTCGAGCACCCACGTGTCCTTGGAGCCGCCGCCGCGCGAGGAGTTGACGATCATCGAGCCCTCCGTCAGCGCGACGCGCGTCAGCCCGCCGGGGACGATCCTGATCGTCTCGCCGAAGACGGCGAAGGGCCGCAGGTCGACGTGGCGCGGGGCGAGCGAGCCGTCGGGCATCACGGTCGGCACCGTGCTGAGGTTGACGACCTCCTGGGCGATCCAGCGCTCGGGCTGGGCGCGGATCACGTCGGCGAGGCCGTCGAGCGCGTCCTGCGGGGTGCTCGGGCCGATGAAGACGCCCTTGCCACCAGACTCGCTGGTCGGCTTGAACACCAGCTCGTGGCGGCGGGCCAGCGCGCGCTCGCGCTGGGCTTCGTCGGCCATCAGGTAGGTGCGAACGTTGTCGAGGATCGGCTCCTCGCCGAGGTAGAACCGGATCATCTCCGGCACGTAGTGGTAGATGGCCTTGTCGTCGGCGACGCCGGTGCCCAGCGCGTTGGCGATCGCGACCGTGCCCGCGCGATAAGCGCGCACGAGGCCAGGGACGCCGAGCAGCGAGTCGGGGCGGAACTCCAGCGGGTCGACGAAGTCGTCGTCGAGGCGCCGGTAGACGGCATGCACGCGCCGCAGCCCGGCGGTCGTGCGCATGTAGAGGACGTCGTCGCGCACGACGAGGTCGGAGGCCTCGACCAGCTCGACGCCCATCTGACGCGCGAGGAACGCGTGCTCGAAGTAGGCCGAGTTCATCGGGCCGGGCGTCCAGACGACGACGGTCGCCTCGTCCTCGGCGCTCGGCGCGACGCTGCGCAGGCCGGCCAGCAGCAGTTGCGGGTAGTGGTCGACCGGCCGCACGCGGTGGTGCTGGAAGAACTGCGGCACCAGGCGCGTCATCGCCACGCGGTTCTCCAACACATAGGAGATGCCCGAGGGCGTGCGGACGTTGTCCTCCAAGACCTTCCAGGAGCCGTCCGCGTCACGGACGAGGTCGCAGCCGGCGACGTGGCAGTAGACCCCGCCCGGCGGGCGCACGCCGTGCGCGGCGCGGGCAAAGTGCGAGCGGCTGACGATCAGCCGCCAGGGCACGATGCCCGCCCGGACGATCTCGCGCTCGTGGTAGACGTCGTCGATGAAGCGGTTCAGCGCGCGGATGCGCTGCATCAGCCCGCGCTCGATGTGGTCCCACTCGCGCGCGGGCAGGATCCGCGGGACGAGGTCGAGCGGGAACGGGCGATCTTTGACCGGGCCGTCCTCGCCGGTGGCGTCGAAGGTGATGCCCTGCTGGACGAAGATCGCGTCGCGGCGATGGCCGGCCGCCGTCAGCAGCTCGGGCCCCATCTGGGCGATCTCGGCCGCCAGCGAGATCGCATGGGGGCGCGGGGTGCCGTCGGGGCCGAAGACCTCGTCGAAGCACCCGGTGGGCGGCCGGTAGGCGGCGGTGTCGGTGACCACGTCGGACAGGGTGCAGATGCTCTACCCAAACGACGGCGGCGTATATGGATCTGGGTCGAAATCGGACGGGGCGCCGCTGTACGCACGGTCGAGTCGCCCGTAGCTCGCCGCGATGTGGGTAGCTTCAAGCAATCCAGTGGCGCTAGCATGGTGGCGATGCTCGGTCGGACCTATGAGTCGCAACGCTGCTCCGTCGCTCGAACGCTCGAGCTGGTTGGCGAGCGGTGGACGCTGTTGATCATCCGCGACGCGTTCCTCGGCGTCCGGCGCTTCGGCGACTTCGCCGACCGCCTCGGCGTCGCGCGCAACGTCCTGCAGGACCGACTGGAGCGCCTCGTCACGGCCGGGATCCTCGAGCGGGTGCCCTACCAAGAGCGCCCGCTGCGCCACGAGTACCGCCTGACCGAGATGGGCCGTGACCTGTGGCCGTCGATCGTCGCGCTGCTGCAGTTCGGCGACAAGCACCTCGCCGGCGAGGACGGCATCCCGATGCTGCTGTTGCACCGCGATTGCGGCGGCGAGATGGACGAGCGGCGGATCTGTCGCACCTGCGGCAAGCCGATCGAGTTGCGCGACGTCGAGCCCGTGCCCGGGCCCGGCGGCGCGAAGATGCCTGCCGCGGCGTGAGCGCTGAGCGCCCCGCGCTCGTCCTGGAACACGAGGCGGATGCGCCCGTGGGGCTGTTGGGCGACTGGGCGGCGCAGCGCGGGATCGCGCTGGAGGTCGTCGGGACCGAGGGACCGCGTCCGGATGCCAGCGGGCGGCCGTTCGTGGTGTCGCTCGGCTCGGAGGCGTCGGCCTATGACGACGCGGTGGCGTGGCTAGAGGCCGAGCGCGCCGTGTTGGAGCGCGCGGTGGTGGGCGGCGTCCCGGTCCTCGGCATCTGCTTCGGCGGCCAGCACCTCGCGCGCACGCTGGGCGCGACGGTGGGGCCGGCGGCGCGACCGGAGGTCGGATGGCTGGAGGTCGAGACGCTCGCTGCTGATGTCATCCCGCCCGGCCGCTGGCTGCAGTGGCACCGCGACGCGTTCACGCTTCCGCCCGGCGCCGAGCTGCTGGCACGATCGGAGATCTGCGTCCAGGCCTTCCGATACGGCCCGCACCTCGGCGTGCAGTTCCATCCCGAGGTCACGCCGGCGATCGCCCTGGGCTGGGCGCGGGATTACCCGGAGTCGATGGCGCGCGCCGGCACCGATATGGAGGCGGTGCGCGCCGGCGGCGAGGCCCATGCGGCCGGCGCCCGCGTGCGGGCCTTCGCGCTCTTTGATGCGTTCTTGGCCGGCGCGCGCTCGGCATCCCGCATGCCGGCTGGCGCGCGCGGGTAGCTCGCCGGAAGGATGACCGACACTTCTGCAGGACCCGTGGCACCGCCCAACGGCCGTGCCGCCCTCCGCGAGCGGCCGGCCGGCGAGCTGGTCAAGGACCTGTCGACCCAGGTGTCGACGCTGGTCCGCCAGGAGCTCGAGCTGGCCAAGGTCGAGCTGACCGAGAAGGGCAAGCAGGCCGGGATCGGCGCCGGCATGTTCGGCGGCGCAGGGCTCTTCGCGCTCTACGGCGTGGGCGCGCTCGTCGCGACCGCGATCCTGGGGTTGGCGACCGCCGTCGACGGCTGGCTGGCGGCGCTGATCGTCGCCGCGGTGCTCTTCCTGGTCGCCGGCGTGCTCGCCCTGATGGGCAAGGCGCGGACCAAGCGCGCTGTCCCGCCGATGCCCGAGCAGACGGTCGAGACCCTCAAGGAGGACGTGCGCTACACCAAGGAGCACGTCGCCGAGGCGCGTCACCAGCCGGAGATCGGGCGATGAGCGACACCCGCTCCGCTGCGGAGATCCGCGCCGACATCGAGCACACGCGCGAGGAGCTCGCCGACACGGCGGCCGAGCTGGCGCAGCGCGCCGACGTCAAGGCGCGCGCGCACGAGAAGGTCGAGGAGACCAAGGTCAAGATGTCGCACAAGGTCGACGAGGCCAAGGCGCAGCCACAGCGCCTCGGGCTCGCGACCGCCGTGATCGCCGGCGTGGTGATCGGGCTCGTCGTGCTGCGCCGGCGGCGCCAGCTGGGCCAACTGGCCTAGTTGCTGAGAGACCTACAACGGACAGTGTTTCCCATGGGGGTGGTGGCGGTCGACTAGGTTCGCCCGCAAACCACCATCCTGAGGAGGATTTCCCATGCGTCCTGTCCCTCGCATGCGTGCTGTCGTCGCCCTGTTGGCGGCGGCACTGTCGCTCACCATCGGCGTCGCCTCGACGGCGTCGGCCGCTCAATGGGTCGGGCTCGGTGACTCCTATGCCGCCGGCCCACTGATCCCCAACCAGTCGCTCAACCCACTGGGCTGCCTGCGCTCGGATCACAACTTCGCCCACCTCGCGGCGGCACAGCTCGGCCGCTCGCTGACCGACGTGTCCTGCAGCGGCGCCAAGACCGATGACATGACCGCGGCGCAGAACGTCACGCCCGGCCCGAACCCGCCGCAGTTCAACGCGCTCAACGCCTCGGTGCAGACGGTGTCGCTGCAGATCGGCGGCAACGACATCGGCTTCACGTCGATCATCGAGAACTGCGCGTCGGTGACGCCGTTCGGCCATCCCTGTCAGGACCAGTACAACTCCGGCGGGGTCGACCAGCTCGCGGCCCGCATCAACGCGACGGCGCCGAAGGTCGCGGCCGTCATCCAGGGCATCCACGCGCGGTCGCCCAGCGCGCGCGTCCTGGTCGTCGCCTACATGCCGATCCTGCCCGAGACGGGCAGCGGCTGCTGGCCGCAGGTCCCGCTGGCCTGGGCCGACGTCCCCTACCTCCGCGCGACCGAGAAGCGGTTGAACACCATGTTGGCCCAGCAGGCCGCGGCCAACGGCGCGGTCTACGTCGACGCCTACACGGCGGCGATCGGCAAGGACGCCTGCAAGTCCTCGGGCACGCGCTGGGTCGAGCCGCTGATCCCGGGCAACACGGCGGCGCCGTTCCACCCCAACGGCCGCGGGATGGCCGGCATCACGCCGGTGGTGGTCGCGGCGGCTAGCTAGCCGTCGTCAACCATCCCCTGCAGCGGGCCGAGCAGCCGGCGCGCACGCTTGGAGACGCCCGGGAGGGCGATCAGGCGGTGCGTCGGCGGCTCACCCGCCTCGCGACGACGCAGTTGCTCCATCGCGATCGGGCGCCAACGCTCGTCGACCACCCGCGCGGGCGCGACACCGGCGATCTGCGCCTGATCGACCTCGAGGTGCTCGGCCCACAGCCGCTCGCGCGTGGCGCGCGCGAGCGCTGCGTCGTCGGTGACGACGTTCATCTCGGTGTCGTTGAGCAAGGAGTGGGCGTTGAGGTTCGCCGAGCCGATCGTCAGCCAGCGGTCGTCGACGATGCCGACCTTGGCGTGGACGTAGAGCGGATCGTCGCGGCCGTCCGTGCGCGAGCGGATCGTCGCGGCGAGGAAGTGCGGGTTGCCGGTGCCGTCGGCATCGGCGAGCACCGCGAGCTGCCCGCGCGTGTCGTCCTGGCCGTTGTTGGCGCGGGCGGGCAGGAGGACGACGAGCCGGAAGTCGGGGCTCGGCGGCGCCTTCAGCTTGGCGACCAGCTCGTCGACGATCTCCGGCGACCAGAGAAACTGGTTCTCGAGGTAGATGCAGTCCTGTGCCGAGCGGATCGCGCGGATGTAGGACTCGAGGATCCGGAAGTCGCCCTTGGGGACCGAGTCGTACATGTCCTCGGCGACGGTGCGCACGATCTGGACGGTGCTGGCGTGTGCCCCGTCGACCGGCGCGGCGACGATCGGCGGTGGCAGCGTCTCGCCGCTGACCTCACGCCAGCGCATGATGAAGTGGCTGGCGACGTCGGCGACGGCCGGACCCTCCAGACGCGCCCCGACGTCGTGCCAGCCGAGCTTGCGGCGCGCATGGTGGTCGGAGCTGTCGAACCGATCCCCAGCCTGGTCGGTCATGTCGATGCCGTTGACGAACGCGATCTCGTCGTCGATGACGATGGTCTTCTCGTGATGGCAGTGGACGGGATGCTCGCGAGGATCGCGGTAGGCCTGGATGTTGGTGTCGCGCGTCAGCTTCTCCACCTCGGCCTCGACCTCCTTGCGCGTAGGATGAAAGAGCGGGACCGGCGAGCCGGCCCACACCATCACGCGGACGTCGATGCGCTCGGCCAGCTCGGCCAGCAGGGGGCCGATCGCGATCGGGCGCTCGCCGCGGACGAGCTCGAAGTGCGACGCGAGGTGCCAGCCGGTGATGTGCACGTGCGAGCGCGCGGCGCGCAGGGCTTCGGCCATTGCGGGCAGCGCCGTCGCACCATCGACCAAGACCTCCAGCGTGCATCCCCGCCGCGGCGGCGTGTCGCCGCTGGCAAAGAGCGTCGGCGCAGGCGGTGGATCCAGAACGCCACCGTGGCCGAGCCGCCGCAGACGGCGGCGATGGTGGCGCTTGACGGTCGACTCGATAGCGGCGCCAAGCAACGCGTCGGCACGGGCGACAGGTGCGGGAAGCATGGTGCAGGTGTGCCCGGCGCGAGGCTCGTTATCACCGCGCAACGCTCAGCATCGATCATCAACTGGCCCGTCGTCAGCGTCCGGCGCCATTGACGGGCACGGCCCCGCCGGCGTACCGTACCGCGGCAATGATGCGGGTGAGCATTGCTAGAAAAATGTCAGTTGACTCACCATTCCGAGGAGCGACGGAGCGCTCGAAGCTTGCCGGAGCGCTCGCTGCCGCGATGGTGCTGGCGCTGAGCGCCTCGACAGCCGCGCTTGGCGCCGTCCAGGTCGTGCCAACGCTGACCGGTACCGCCGGCGAGGACAACTGGTTCACCAGCAAGGTCGTCGTCAAGTGGACGTATTCCGGAGAGACGAGCACCAACGGCTGTGACACCCAAGAGCTGACGACCGATACACCCGGCACCACGCTGAGCTGCACTGCGACGGCTCCCGGCGAGGTGGTGACGAGCACTGTCACGGTGCACATCGACCAGACACCGCCAACCGCCGTCGCCGCGACCCCCGCCCGTCCGCCCGATGTGGGGCTGTTCTACACCGCACCGCTGCCGATCAGCTGGTCGGCGACCGACGCGATCTCCGGCATCGCGAGCTGCACAGAGCTGACCTACGCCGGCCCCGAGGGCTCGGCTGTCGCGCCGGCCGGCACCTGCCGCGACCGGGCGGGGAACGTCAGCGCGCCGCTGCCGTTCGTCTTCACCTACGGCACGCCCCCAGCGCCGGCTCCGGTCATCGCTACGGCAACCGCGGTGCCACCAACAACGCCGGCGAGCACGGGAGCCTCAACGAAGACCAAGGCCAAGGCCAAGGCCAAGCGCCCGACCCTGACCTGGCGCGCCCGGCCCAACGTCAAGTACTACAACCTGCAACTCTTCCGCAACGGCCGCAAGATCCTCAGCGCCTGGCCGACGGTCGCCCACTACACGCTCAAGCCGTCGTGGCGCTACCACGGCCACGCCTACAAGCTGGCCCCCGGTCGCTACCGCTGGTACGTCTGGCCGGGGTACGGCCCGCGCGCAGCGCACCGCTACGGCCGGCTCTTGACCAAGGGCGCCGTGACCGTCCCGACGTCCTGAGCGCCGCTACCCGGCGCCGCCGATGCGCGATGGCGGCCAGTAGGTCGCAAACGCGCCACCGATGACCCAGCTGACCGGGATCGGCCCCCAGTAGCGGCTGTCGTCGGAGTTGCCGCGGTTGTCGCCCATGAGGAAGACATAGCCCTTGGGAACCGTGATCTCCCGCGGGAAGTCACACGTGCCCGACGCGGGCTCGCACGGCGCGATGAACGGCTCGTCGACCTGGCGGCCGTTGCGGATCACGTGCCCGCCCTTGACCGCAACGCGATCGCCGCCGACCGCGACGACGCGCTTGATGAAGGTCTGCGAGGACTTCTGCGCGGTCGGCTGCCCGCAGGGCGTCTGGGTACCGCCACCCTCGCTGCCGCGACCGCACACCGGCTGGCGCGCGTCGGCCCCACGCGGCGGGTTGAACACCACGATGTCGCCGACCTTGGGATCGTTGCCCAGGACGCGGTGCGAGAAGCGGTTGACCAGCACGCGGTCGCCGACGTGCAGCGTCGGCTCCATCGACCCGCTCGGGATCCGGTAGGGCTTGACCGCGAAGGCCTGCAGGACGATCGCCAGCCCGATCGCCACGACGAGCAGGAGCACGGTCTCGAAGGCCGTTGATCGCCGGGCGCGCTGAAGGGCGGGCATCTGCTCATCCTAGGCCGGGCGAGCCCCCAAGTCGCCACATACGCACTGCCAATTGGGCGTGTAGACGGTCGTCACCACGATCCAGCGCGAGCCCCGACAGCTCCTCGACCCGCCGCAAGCGGCGGTAGAGCGTCGCCCGGTGGACGTGCAGCTCGCGCGCCGCCGCGGCGACGTCGCCGGCGGCATCGAGCGTCGCTTCCAGCGCCTGCACCAGCTCGACCCCGGCGCGCGCGCCGAGCAGCGCCGGCAGCGGCGCGGGGACGCTGGGCCGGCCAGAGGCATCCCACAACCGCGCGACCGCCGGCCACGCGCCGAGCTCGTCGTGGGCAGCCGCGGGTCCCAGCGCCGCGATGCGCTGGACCGCGAGCAGCGTGGCGCCCGCACCGCCGAGCGCCTCGCGCGCCGCAGCCAGATCGGCAAACGGCGACGATGCCGCGGCCTGCGCAGCGCCGGCGTCGACGAGCGTACGGGCCATGGCGGCCGCGTCGTGGCCGCTGCCGAGGTGGGCGAGCACCGTCGCGACCTCGCCGCGCACGCGCCACACGAGGTCGTCGGCATGCCAGCGCCGCCGCGCGCGCTCGGCGATCT
>JBEVLC010000041.1:0-5725 GCA_040509415.1 Baekduia sp.
GACTGGCGGCTCCCGGGGTGCGACGTGTAAGCGAGTGGTGCTTAGAGCGTGACGACGTTCGCCGCGGCGGGGCCCTTGGGGCCCTGCTCGGCGTCGTAGCTCACCTTCGCGCCCTCGGCCAGCGACTTGAAGCCGCTGCCCTGGATCGCGTTGTGATGCACGAACAGATCCTTGCCTGCGTCATCGGGCGTGATGAAGCCGAAGCCCTTGTCGTCGTTGAACCACTTCACGGTTCCTGTAGCCATGGTGTTGCCCCTCCGGGGTATGTGTACTGCGGAAACGCGGAGGGAGCTCGAAGGCAACGACTGCGAAGACGCGGGACACTGCGGCGCCGGGCGTCTGCCCGACCTGTCCGAGAAGTCTAGCGCCCCTGGCGGCGGCGACTACTCGGCGTCGCGCAGCGCGGCGACACCGAGCCCGGCCGCGGCGACCGCGGCGCCGGTCACCAGGAAGCTCGTGACCTTCGGCAGATAGCCCGCACGCGCGCCGGCGACGCCGGCCACGGCGTCTGCGACATCACAGGCTGCGCCGATCGCCAGCCACTGGCGCCGTGTCTCACCCGTGGTGGTGAGCAGGCCGTAGCCGAGCGCGAAGTCGCGCACGCCGAACAGCCGCGCAAGGTACGGCGACTGCGGGTTGGCGGCGGCGTCGAGGCCGAACGTCCGGCCGGCGAGGCGCGGCGTCGCCCAGGAGGCCGTGCCGATGGCCAGGCGCAGCGCCGCGAGCGTGGTCAGGTTGTTTGAGCGGCTCATGGGCGCGAGCCTATCGGCTGGCGCAATGGCGCTCCAGGAAGGCGAGCTGGTCGGCGACCACAGCCTCGTGCACCGGGCCGTCGTAGATGTCGAAGTGGTCGACGCCCGGGTAGATGCGCAGCTCGCCATGCGGCGCGCGGCGGGCCGCGGTGATCGCCGGGCCGGGCTTGGCGACCTGGTCGGCCTCGCCGACGCAGACCAGCCACGGGCAGTGGAGCTTTGCCGCATGGCGCCCGGGATTGAAGGGCCGGCCGAGCAGCCAGCGCGCCGAGGCGCGATCGCGCCAGCGCGAGTCCTCACCGGTCGCCACGACGCGCCGCCAACCGGCCTCGCTGTCGGGCGCGTTGATGAACGCC
Source organism: Baekduia sp. (assembly GCA_040509415.1). Taxonomy (GTDB): domain Bacteria; phylum Actinomycetota; class Thermoleophilia; order Solirubrobacterales; family Solirubrobacteraceae; genus Baekduia. The sequence goes on from JBEVLC010000041.1 coordinate 1,109, forward strand.
GCCTCATCGGGTTGGCCGACCGCGGGCAGGTGACCGCCGCGGATGGCGGTGAGCAGCGCGCGGACGGCGGCGCGCGGCGGTGGCCGGTGCGCCTGGCGCAGGATGTCGAGGAACGGCACCTGGCTGATCGCGGCTGTCACCCGCCGGTCGGCAGCGGCAGCCGCCAGCGCGTTGCCACCGCCCATCGAGGAGCCGAAGGTCACGATCCGGTCCGCGTCGACGCCCGGCAGCGAGCGGGCGCAGGCGATCGCCGCGCGCCAATCCTCCAGCTGGCGTGCGGGCTCGAACAGATCCGGCTCTCCGCCGCTGTCGCCGAAGCCGCGGTGGTCGAACACCAGCGCCGTGTAGCCCGCCTGCGCGAAGCGCTGCGCGAACGGCCCGAGCCGGTCGCGACGCGTGCCGGAGAGGCCGTGGGCCATCACGACCGCTGGCGTCGCCGCCGCGTCGGCGTCAACGGGCCGATACAGCCACGCCGCGCAGTCGTCGTCGCCGGACAGGAACGTGATCTCCGATCGGTGCATGCGCCCACAACGTCAGGGCGGCGGCAAATGTGAGATCGACGTGTCGCGCGGCCCGATTTCGAGCCGCTGCCATCATGGGTCATGTGAGCCAACGGCCGACCCTGGTCGCCGAGACCGCCCCGACACGGCCCAACGCCGATCTCCCCGAGGACGTCGACCCGCGCAGGCTGGCGCGCCGGGCGCTGGAGGTCATCGTCCTGCTTGGCGTCCTGGTTCTCGTGGCCGCGCTGGCGCCCGGGCTCGGCGAGGTGCGCGACCGGCTCAAGGACGCGGCTCCGGGCTGGCTGGCGCTCGCCGTCGTCTTCGAGGTGCTCTCGGCGCTGTCCTACGTGTTGATGTTCCGGCCCGTCTTCTGCTCGATCATGCGCTGGCGCTCGGCGGCCGAGGTGGGCCTCTCAGAGGTCGGGACCGGCTCGATCATCCCGGCGTCGGGCGCCGGCGGGATCGCGCTGGGCGCGTGGGTGCTCTCGCGCGCGGGGATGAAGACGGAGACCATCGCCCGCCGCTCGGTCGCCTTCCTGTTGTTGAAGAGCTCGGTCAACTTCGCGGCGGTGGCCGTGGTTGGGGTCGTCGTCTTCCTCGGGATCCTCGGCCCACCACAATCGGTCTGGCTGACGCTGCTGCCCGCGGCCTTGTCGGTCCTGGCCATCGCCGGCGTGGCGCTGATCGGGCGGCTGCCGGCAGGACCGCCGCCAAGTGCGCATGACGGCCGGCTGCGCCGCTTCTGGGCGCATTCGCGCACGGCGCTGGTCGACGGCGTCACGGAAGCCGGAGTGCTGCTGCGCCGCCGCAACCCGCTGCTGATCTGCGGCATCGTCGGCTACTGGGCCTGGGACAACCTCGCGCTCTGGGCGACGTTCCACGCCATCGGCTACGCACCGGGCGCAAGCGTGATCCTGCTCGCATACCTGATCGGCCAGCTCGGTGGCCTGCTGCCGATCCCGGGCGGCATCGGCGGCATCGACGGCGGCCTGATCGGCACCTTCATCGTCTTCGGGACGCCGGCCGCGGCGGCCACCGCCGCCGTCCTCGCCTACCGCATCATCTTGTTCTGGATCCCGCTGATCCTCGGCGCGGTCGCCTTCACGTCGCTGCGGCGCTCGATGGCGCGCCCAGCGGGGTTCATCCCCTGCGCCGAGTAGCGCGGCGGTCAGTCCAGCGCGACCGGGCTGTAGAACCCGAACTGCACACCACCGTAGGCCTTGCTGCGCACGCGCTCGAAGTGCGTGAGCGGCAGATCCTCGTCCTCCTTGGGATCGTGCTGGGCGACGATCAGCCCGTCGTCGGCAACCCATCCCGGACGCTCGTCGAGCATGGTCATGGCCTTGACCCAGAGCCCCTGCCATTGCGGCGGGGCGACGAAGATGATGTCGAACGGCGTCGGCGGCCGGTGCAGGAACGCGAACGCGTCACCGTGGATCACCGTCGCGCGGTCGGCGAGACGCGTCTTGTCGAGGTTGAACCGCAGGTCTTCCACGACGGCCGCCGTGAGCTCCACGAACGTGGCGTGCTCGGCGCCGCGGCTCAGCGCCTCGATGCCCGCGCCCCCCACCCCGCCGAACAGATCCAGGAACGCGCATCCGGGCAGTCGCGGGTACAGGATGCTGAACAGCGCCTCCTTGCCGCGGTCGGAGATCGGCCGTGTGCCCTCCGCGCTCGGAGATCGCAAGGGCACGCCCCGCGCGGTCCCGGCGATCACCCGCACTACGTGCTGGTGGCGCGGTCGTACTCCGCGAAGAGGCGATCGAGCGCCTGTCCGGCGAGCCGGTCAGCCTCGATGTCGGCGCGGATCGTCGCGGCGACCTCAGGGGTCGCCGCTTCGGCGAGCGCGTCGAGCCGCGCGAAGTTCGTGGCGCCGAGGTCGTAGCGGCGGCGGTAGAGCTGCTCGACGTGCCCGGCGGTCAGCGGGACGTCGACCGGCCCGGAATCGGGGTCGGACTCCCAGCCGATGGCCTCCATAACGGCGAAGGCGTCGCGGTAGATCCCCGCCAGCGCGAACTGCGCGTCCGGCGCGAGGTCGCGGAGGCGCGCGAAGGCATGGTGGTTGACCTTCTGGGTCACCAGGGTCTGGCGACGGAGGACGTCGGCGAGCCAGGGCTCGATCGTGATCGTGGTGGTGGGGCTGGGCGGCGGCGTGCTCATGGCTGCGCGGCAGCCCACTCCGCCAAGCGCCCCGTCAACTCCGGCGCGGCCGCGCCGCTGACCTCGACGACCTCGTCGACCGGCACGTTGGCCCGCTCCGCCGCGGCGATGATCGCGTCCGGGGTGGGCGCCTCGTAGAGGCAATAGGTCCGGCGCCGGTCGGCACTGAGGAAGGAGAACACCCAGCGGACGTCCTCGTCGGCGTTGATCTCGTCGATCAGCTTGACGTCCTCGCCCGTGAGGTCCAACTCAACTGCGAAGTTCCGCTCGATGACGTAGAGAGGCATCGTGCTCCCGATCGTACAGGGGCGATCAGGCCTCAGCGAGGCCGTGACGGTGGGCGTAGGTGGCCGCTTGGGTGCGGTTGGCGCAGCCGGTCTTGCGCAGGATGCTGCGCACGTGGTTGGCGGCCGTGTGCTCGCTGATCATCAGCGCGGCGCCCACCTCGCGGTTGCTGAGGCCGCGGGCGACGAGGCGCAGGATCTCGACCTCGCGCGACGAGAGACCGTCGGGAAGCGCCTCGGGCGCGGCGGGCGGCTCGGGGCCGATCGAGCGGATGCGCGCCAGCAGGACGCGCTGGCCGTTGGCCTCGGCGAGCGTGGCCGCGTCGCTCAGCAGCGGGACGGCGCCCGCGGCATCGCCGCGGGCGATCCGCGCGCGGGCGTGCTGGTGGAGCGTGTGGCTGAGCCAGGTCAGCATCCCCGTGTCCCGGTTGAGCACGGTGGCGTGCTGGAAGTGTGTTTCGGCGCGTTCCCACTCGCCGAGCGTCGCCGCGAGCATGCCGAGGTAGCGGTCGGCCGCGCCGTAACAGGCGACGAGGTGGCCGATCATCACGTGGGTGCCCGCCAGCGGCGCGAGCTCCGGGTAGACCAGCGCCGCGGTCTCCTCTTCGCCCAGCGCCGCGCAGGCGTCGGTCAGGTAGGTCAGCGAGGCCAGCCACAGCGACTCGCGCAAACTGCCGAGGCCGTCGGTGCGAACCTGCTCGAGCTCTTGGCGCGCCGCCGCGTCCATGCCGAGCTCCACGAGCACGGAGACAAGCCCCGGTCGCCACGGCCCGCTGCTGCCAGGCTGGCCCGCCAGCAGGCGGATCACCGGCGCGAGCTCGGCCAGGCGGCCCTGCTCGCGGCGGATGCCGAACATCTGGATCCCGTGCACGCCCGAGGCCTCGCGACCGGTGAGCAGTCGGCTCCAGTCGTGTGAGCGGCCGGCGAGCACCTCGGCGTCGTCGAGGCGGCCGTCGCAGAGCGCCATCGCCGCGCCGTAGTGCGCGGCAACGTGGAGCATGAACGGCTGCGCGGTCTGCTCGGCGGTCTCCTGCAGGGCGTCCACCTCCCGGCGCGCGGCGTCGATGTCACCGAGGGCCACGAGCGTCGGCACACGCCAGGACATCGCTTCGGCGCGGATCTCGGTGTTGCCGAGCTCCTCCCCGATCGCCGCGGACTCGGTCAGCATGGCGAGGATCTCCTCAAGCGAGTTCTTCCCGCGCGACCAGTAGGCGCGCATCAGCACGGTCGCCAGCGCGGTCCGGTCGCCTGACTGCCGCGCCATGCCGATGGCGCTGGTGCGAACGACCTCCGCGCGCTCGTGATCGCCCTGGAAGTCCAACGCGCGTGCGAGACCGCTGAGGAGGCCGACGCGGATCTTCGAGCTCGTCTCGCCGATCGCGGCCGTCGCCTCCTCGAGCAGCTCGACAGCGCCCTGGTCGGCAATGCCCGGGCGCCAGCAGGCATCCTCGTAGCCGATCGCGGCGCGTCCGAGCAGGTCGGGATCGTCCAGCTCGCGGGCGATCTGCGCAGCGTCTCTCAACGCGTCGAGTGCGTCGAGTGCATTTCCGGCACGATGGTTCGCGATCGCTAGTTCGATCAGGACTTCTGCGCGTTGCCGCGGGTTCTCGATCCGGAGGTCGAGCGCGGTGCGCAATCGCGCCACCGCCTCGTCGAACGCGAGCGCGCTG
>JBEVLC010000042.1:0-9929 GCA_040509415.1 Baekduia sp.
TTCGTCCTTCTCCACGCTTCCGTTGCGGGGTCTGGCCCCTGGTCGGCCCCTGGTCCGAGGGTCAGGCCGCTTCCGCGAGGACCGGCGCCGACGTGGTCTCGGCGCTCCGCGTCTTGCCCGGGATCAGCAGCGCCAGCAGCGCGCCTGCCCCCAGGACGCCTGCGCCGATGGGCAGCGCCGCGTTCATCCCATCGACGTATTCCTGCGGTGACCCGTAGCCGCCGTGGGCGGTGAACACCGACGCGAGGACCGCGACGCCGAGCACCCCGCCGAGCTCGCGGATCGCGTTGGTCGCCCCCGAGGCCTGGCCGGCCTCCTCGGGCTTGACCGACGCCAGCACCGCGTTGGCGGCCGGCGCGAAGACCAGCGCCATCCCGGCGCCCGCCAGGACGAACGGCACCAGCAGCGACGAGTAGGCGACCGTCGGCGTCGTCACCGCGGCCAGCCAGCCGATCGCGATCGCCTGCAAGGCGAGCCCGCTGGCCATCAGCGGTCGCGCTCCGATGCGATCGCTCAGCAGGCCGGCGATCGGCGCGATGAAGATCGGCATGATCGTCCACGGCAGCACGCGCAGCCCGGACTGCAGTGGCGACAGGCCCTGCGTCGTCTGGAAGAACTGCGACAGCAGGAAGATCGAGCCGAAGACGCCGAAGAACATCGCCAGCGACGTCGCGTTGGTCGCGCTGAAGGCGCGTGAGCGGAAGAAGCGCAGCGGCAGCATCGGCGCCGGCGCACGGTGCTCCCAGGCCAGGAAGGCCGCTACCAGCACGAGGCCGACGCCGATCGAGGCAACGATCGTCGGCGAGGTCCAGCCCAGCGCCTCGCCACGCACGATCCCGTAGACCACGGCCAGCAGGCCGGCCCCGGCAAGGCCGATGCCCGGCAGGTCGAGCCGGTTCGACGGCCCGAACGACTCGCTCAGGAAGCGGCGCGACAGCGGCACCAGCGCGAGGCCGATCGGCACGTTGATCCAGAAGATCCAGTGCCACGAGATGCCGTCGACGACCGCGCCGCCGACAACTGGGCCCAGGGCGACGCCGAGGCCGGAGATCCCCGACCAGGCGCCGAGCGCCAGCCCGCGCTTCTCGACGGGCACCGCCGCGCTGAGCAGCGTGAGCGTGAGCGGCAAGACGATCGCGGCGCCCAGGCCCTGGGCGGCACGGGCAGCGACGAGCGCGTCGGTCGACGGCGCCAAGGCTGCGGCCGCGCTGGACAGCGTGAACAGCCCGATGCCGATGCCGAACATGCGGCGCCGGCCAAAGCGGTCACCGAGCGCGGCGCCGGTGAGCAGGAGGACGGCAAACGCCAAGGTGTAGGCGTTAACCGTCCACTCCAGCGACTCCAGCGAAGCGCCGAGGTCGACGCGGATGGTCGGCAGCGCGGTGCTGACGACGAGGTTGTCGAGCGTGACCATGAACAGCGCCACGCTGACGATCGCGAACGTCCAGCCGGCGCGTGGGCGGCGGGACGGCGATGCGGGGGAGAGGGTCATCTCGGCCTCCTGGACCGTAGGTGCAAGAGTGAGCACTCACTCACTCCATGGGGAAAAAAGGGGGTTCGGGACATGGTTGATCAGCAGACGCGAAGGGTCGCGGCCCACGGGCCGTGCTCGTCGGTGGCGCCGATGGCGGCCATGACGTTCAGCAGCATCCCCGTGGCGAAGAACTGGTGGATCTCCTCCGGCGTCATCTCGGTCTCGCGCTCAACCAGCGCGTAGAGCTCGGCGAACCACGCGCGGGAGACGGCAGCGACCTCAGGCATCGAGGCGGCGGCCGCATGCTGATGGATCTGGGTCATCAGCATCGAGCGGTCCTCGAGCAGCTCGCCGTAGGCCTCGCCCATCGCCTGCATCGGGTCCTCGCCGGCGGCGCGCGCCTGGGCGGCGGCCGCGACGAAGGCCTCCTTGATGCGCTCGTTGGAGCGCTCGATCACCGCGAGGATGAGGTCGCTCTTGGTGGGGAAGAGGCGGAAGAGGTAGGCCTGTGAGATGCCCGCCGCCTTGGCGATCTCGGTGGTCGGCGTGCCGAGGAAGCCGCGCTCGGCGAAGGCCGACATGCCGACCTCGAGCACGGTCTCGCGCCGCACGTCGGCGGTCGAGAGGGTGCGCTTGGTGGGGGAGGCGGTGGGTGCCATGCAGGTGTGAGTATGCACTCACACACACCTGGTTGTCAAGCACCGCGGACTGCGCAGTTCAGCGGGCCGGTGACCCACGGGCTATAGAGCAGCCAATAGCGGCCGCGCACGCTGGGCAAGCCTGCGGGCGGGGGCGGTAGCGCTTGGTCCTTGTCACGGGCGTCGAGGATGAACTGGCGCGCTATCGCAGCGGATGTGGGCACGAAGGCGATTTCGCCGTAGCGCCCATCCTCCTGGGCGGCATGGATGTCCCGAGGGCGCCGGTCGGTCCAGAGCGCCAGCTGCGGCACGGCGCGGCGGTTGGGCACCCAGACGGGACATGGCGCGGGGCGCAAGCGCATCGTCGAGAGGTCGTGGAGCTCGTCGAGGATCCGGGTCTGGGTCACCAGCGCACTGCGCGTGTCGCGCAGGCGGTCGAGTTGCGAGGGGATGAACACGACGCAGCCCAGCGCCGTGATCAGGCCGAGCGCGGCCCAGCGCATCCGCCACGGGTCCTCGCGCGGCAGCAGCGTCCAGCCGCAGATCGCCGCAGCGGCGAAGATCGCCAGGATCGTGGCCGGCAGAAGCAGGTAGCGCGTGAGGATCGAGAGGCCCGCGGTCGCCAGGACGCAAAAGGCCGCGATCGCGAGCACGCCGGCCGCCGCACCCAGCAGCGGCCCGCGGGTGCGCAGCCGCCACAGCGACAGCACGCCGCCGACCGCGGCGCCGAACAGCACCGGCTCACGCAGGATCTCGCCGAGGCGCCGCGGCAGCGTGGCCGGGACGTGCTGGAGACCCGTGACGCGGCCGAGGTCCTCCGCCGTCGAACGCGTCCCGGTCAGCGAGTGCAAGGGGTCGCCCGTGACGGCGAGATCGCTCAAGGCCCACAACAACGGTGCTCCGATGAGCAGCGCGATGTGGGTCCGGGTGAGCGCGCCGCCGCGCCAGAGCCAGATCACGTAGGCAAACGCGAACAGCCACGCCTCGGGGCGCAGCAGCCCCGCCAAGGCCATCAACATCAGGACCGGGGTCCCGGCGCGCGGGCGTCGCGTCTCCACGAGCAGCGCCCCCAGCAACAGGCAGATGTAGGGGATGTCGACGTAGGCGCGCACGCCGTAGCTGAAGACTGGCTCGCGGGTCAGGACGATCAGGGCGGCGACGACGCCGGTCGCGCCGTTGAACCACGCCCGACCCAGCGCGTAGACCAACCACCCCAAGATGCCGAGCGCGAGGAAGGCGAGGACCTCGAAGAGCGCCTCCCCGAAGCCCGTTCCGAAGATCGCGCCGATCGCGCCCACCAGCGTCGCCAGCGGATGCGGCGTCGGCGCGAAGGCCACCGTGTAGTCCGGCGTCCGGCCGTGGACGAGGTCATCGCCCCACAGCAGCGTGTAGGCGGTGTCGTAGTTCAGAAAGCGCGCCGGCGCGGCGACCAGCGCGACGAGCGCCGCGAGGGCGACCGAGACGGCGGCGGGGATGGACAGGGAGCGCAGCCGCATCGGCGGCCCAGGAAGCTACTGCGCCTCGAGGTCGGCCAGGCCGATCAGCAGCTCGCGCGCGCTCTTGTACCCCAGCTCCAGGCCGCGCAGCGAGAAGGACTCGTTGGGCGCGTGGAACGGGTCGTCGGGCAAGACGAAGCCGGTGACGATCGTCGGGATCCCCTTGGCGCCGAAGTCGGCGACGATCGGGATCGAGCCGCCGCTGCGCGCGAACGCGGGCGCCACGCCGCAGGCGCGCTCCAGCGCGGCCGCCGCCAGGGCGATCGCGGGCGTGTCGACTGGGAAGAGGGCCGGCTGGGCGCTGTGGGAGGAGACGACCTCGAGCTCCGCGCCCTCCGGCAACCCCGAGCGCAGCAGGCGGACCAGCTCGGCGCCCATCGCCTCCGGATCCTGGCCGGGCGCCAACCGGATCGAGACCGTCGCGCGCGCGACCGCCGGGATCACCGTGCGGGCGTCACCCGCGACGATCTGGTCGACGTCGACCGCGGTCTCGCACCCGTTGCGCTCCACGTACTCGGCGCCCGCGCCCGGGTAGGCGGGTCGCGCGCCGGCGGCGGCCAGCGCCTCGTCGCCCGACGGCAAGCCCTTCCAGGACTCGCGCTCGGCGTCGGCGACGGGTGCGATGCCCACGCGCAACTCGTCGCGGACGCGCCCGGCGTCGTCGGGGAGGATCTGGGCCAGCGCGCGGTGCAGGGCGTGCAGCGAGTTCAGCGCGCTGCCGCCGTACATGCCGGAGTGCAGGTCGCGCTGTGCCGCACGGACGTCGAAGGTCAGCAGGACGACGCCGCGCAGGCCGACGGTGATCGCGGGCAGGTCCGGCCCGGCCATACCGCTGTCGTAGACGATCGCGGCGTCGGCGCCGCGTTCGTCGGCGGCCAGCCAGGCGGAGATCGCCTCGCCGCCGGCCTCTTCCTCGCCCTCGACCGCGACGCGGACGTGGACGGGCAGCTCGCCGGCCTTGGCCAGCTCGCAGGCGGCGTGCAACAGCGGCAGGAAGTTGCCCTTGTCGTCGGCGGCGCCGCGCGCGAAGACGCGGCCGTCGCGGATCTCGGGCTCGAACGGCGGGCTGGTCCACAGGTCGAGCGGCTCGGCGCCCTGGACGTCGTAGTGGCCGTAGATCAGGACCGTGGGCGCATCGTCGCCGGTGGATGCCCGCAGCTCGCCGATCACCAGCGGGTTGCCGCCGTCGATCGTGACCAACTCGGCCTCACCGCCCGCGTTACGCACCTTCGCGGCGGCCCACTCGGCGGCGCGCCGCAGGTCCTCGGGGTCACCGCCGCCCGTGGAGATGCTGGGGATGCGCAGCCAGTGCAAGAGCTCGTCGAGCAGGGAATCGGCCATCTCGGCAGCCTAGGCGGCCGCCGCCTCTCTCGGCTCTACACTGACGAGTCCGTGTCTGCCGGACCTTCGCTCTACCGCCGCCATCGCCCGCGGACGTTCGCCGACGTCATCGGCCAGGAGCACGTCGTGCGCACGCTCCGCCACGCCATCGAACGGGACTCGGTGCATCACGCCTACCTGTTCGTCGGCTCACGCGGGACGGGCAAGACCTCGATGGCCAAGATGCTCGCCGCGTGCCTGAACTGCGTCAACGGCCCGACGGTCGAGCCGTGTGGCGTCTGCGAGTCGTGCGTGTCGATCGCCAGTGCCACGTCGATGGACGTCATCGAGATGGACGCCGCGTCCAACAACTCGGTCGACGACATCCGCGAGCTGCGCGACTCGGTCCAGTACGCGCCCGTCACCGGTCGTTACAAGGTGTACATCTTGGACGAGGCGCACATGCTCTCCTCGGCCGCGTGGAACGCGTTCCTGAAGACCTTGGAGGAGCCGCCGCCCTCGACGATCTTCGTGCTGGCGACGACCGAGGCGCACAAGATCATGGACACGGTCGTCGACCGCTGTCATCGCTTCGACTTCCGCCGGCCGACCGTCGAGCAGCTCGCGACGGTCGTGCAGCGGGTGGCGGGCAAGGAGTCGATCGACATCGCGCCCGAAGCGGTCGCGCTGGTCGCCCGCAACGCGACCGGTTCCTATCGCGACGCGCTCGGCACGCTGGAGCAGTTGGTCACCTACTCGGGCGCGGCGATCGCGACCGAGGATGTGCTGGCCGTGCTCGGCGTTGCCGACGACGACCTGCTGTTCGGGGCGCTGGACGCGATCGCCGCGCACGACGCGCGAGCGGCGTGGCAGGTGGCCGCACGCCTGGCCGACTCCGGCCGCGAGCCCGCGCAGTTCCTAAAGGACTTGGAGACCCACGCGCGCGACGTGCTCGTGACGCAGACGCTCGGCGAGGTGCCACCGCAGCTGGCCATCACGGCCGAGCGCGACGCGCGGCTGGCCGACCAGGCCGCGCGGATGTCCGGTGCGGACTCGGTGCGGCTGCTCGACCTGCTCGCCGCGGCCATGCGCCTGTCCAAGGACGGGGCGGACGCCCAGACGCAGTTGGAGGTCGCGCTGGTCAAGGCGGCTGCGCCGGAGGTCGACCCGTCGACGCGCGCGCTGCTGGCGCGGATGGAGCGGATGGAGGCGGCGCTGCGCGGCGGAGCGTCGGTGGCTGTGGCTCCCGCGGCTCCCGCTCCTGCGCCACCGCCTGCCACGCCTGCGCCTGCGCCCGCCCCGGCTCCGCCACCAGCCGTAGTCGAGCGTGAACCCGAGCCCGTGTCGCCACCGCCGGCGCCGGTCGCTCCGCCTCCACCGCCACCCGAGCCCGTTGCGGAGGCACAGGCGCTCGTGCCCGAGCCCTCCGCTGTCGCGGTCGCCGAGCCCATCGGCGAGCTCGACCTCGCGATGGTGCAGGAGCTCTGGCCCGCGGTCCTGCAGAATCTCTCCGAGAACCAGCAGCAATTGCTTGCCGGCTGCCTGGCCGAGGCACGTCCGATCGCCGTCTCGGGCCGGGAGATCACGCTGGCCTTCACGCCCGACTGCGGCTTTCAGAAGAAGAAGGCCGAGGGTGCGGCCGAGCGCCAGCTGCTGACCGCCGCGTTCAAGGAGCTGACCGGCGTTGCGCCGCGGCTGCTGCTGGAGACCCGCGAGCCCGAGGAGCTGGGCGCCGAGCCCGAGGTCCTCGGCGAGGACGACCTCATCGCCCGGTTGCGGGCAGAATTCGATGCTGTCGACCACCAGCCCGACGAGCAAGACCAGGAAGACCAGGAGCAGGCCTGATGCCGCAGCCCAATATCCAGCACATGCTCAAGCAGGCCCAAGAGGCCATGGCCGCCCAGCAGGAGGCCCAGGAGGCGCTCAAGGAGCAGAAGGTCGAGGCCTCGGCCGGCGGCGGCATGGTGAAGGTCGTCGTCTCCGGTGATCTGCGCCTGGAGTCGCTGACGATCGACCCCGACGCGGTCGACCCCGAAGACGTCGAGATGCTCCAGGACCTCGTCCTGGCCGCGACCAACGAGGCGCTGCGCCAGGCCGTCGAGCTGCAGGAGAAGGCGCTGCAGGGGGCGACCGGTGCCGGCGGCTTCGACCCGATGGAGGCGCTGCAGGGCCTTGGACTGGGCGACGCGCTCGGTGGCCTCGGCGGCGGTGGCGCGCCTGGCCTTCCCGGAGGTGCCCCGGGCATGAACCGCGCGGCGCGCCGCGCCGCGGCGAAGAAGAACCGCTAGTTGTTCGCGCCGCCCGTCCAGCGCCTGGTCACCGAGCTGGGCAAGCTGCCCGGCATCGGCCAGCGCACGGCGCAGCGGCTGGCCTTTCACATCCTCGGCACGGACCCGGAGGACGCCAACGCCCTGGCCGCGGCGATCCGCGAGGTCAAGGAGAAGATCCGCCCGTGCGAGGTCTGCTTCAACTTGGCCGACGAGGCGCGCTGCCGGATCTGCCAGGACGAGCGCCGTGACCCCGCGATCATCTGCGTGGTCGAGGGCCCGGGCGACATCGTCCCGATCGAGCGCACCCACGAGTTCCGCGGCCGCTATCACGTGCTCGGTGGCGCGCTGTCGCCGATCGACGGCGTCGACCCTGAGGACCTCAAGGTTGCCGAGCTCTACCGCCGCGTCGAAGGCGGCGAGGTGCGCGAGGTCGTCATCGCCACCAACCCGACGACGACCGGTGAGGCGACCGCGCACCACATCGCCGCGGCGCTGCACGAGCGCACGCCCGACATCGCGGTCACGCGCCTGGCCTCCGGCCTGCCGGTCGGTGGCGACCTGGAGTACGCAGATGAGGTCACCCTCGGTCGCGCGTTCGCCGGGCGCCGTGAGATCGCCTGAGCGGGCGGACTCCTCGTAGGCTCCGGCCAATGGCCGAGCCCGACATCGCGTTCACCACGATCAAGACCAACGGTGGTGATCGCTTCCAACCGCTGCGCCGAGAGCTGGGCGTCTCGAGCTTCGGGATGAACCTCGTCACGCTCACGCCCCGCCAGCGCGGGCGGATCCACGCCCATGAGCAGCAGGAAGAGGTCTACCTCGTGCTGGAAGGTGAGCTGACGCTGGGCGTCGAGGGCGAGGAGCACACGGTCGCGCGTGGTGGCCTGGTCCGCGTCGGCCCGTCGGTCCGCCGTCAGCTGATCAACCGCGGCACGACCACGCTCGTCCTGGTCGCCCTCGGCGGGTCGGGCGAGCACGTCGGCCGCGACGGCCGCGCGTGGGAGTCCTGGGACGAGGACGGTGACGGCCACGCGCCGCAGGACGTCCCGCTCCCGGCGGACCTGCCGGTCTAGGGGCGTTGGTCCGGGTCGTTTTGACACCACTATGCGGGGCGGCATCGACCCGGACCTGTCTAGGAGGGCACCATCGCGTCGCCGGCGCCGAGGCGCTCGGGCGCGGTGGGTGATGGGAGCGCGCGCGGCGTGCCAGGTGTTGCCGGCGCGCGGGCTGGTCGCGCCGGCAGGAAGAGGCGGACGTTGCGGGCGGTGGGCGGGCCCGCGGCGTGTGCCGGCCGTCCGCCTTGTGGATCGAGGAACGCCAGGTCACGGGCGATGCCGGCGAGCGAGCCCTCGTCGTTGGGCCGGCCGGTGTGGTCGACCATCCAGGTCTCGAGCGCGACTCCGCCATCTGTCGTCTGCACGAGGCGCAGCGCGCGCCACTGCTGCGGCCAATCGATGATCGAGGCGGTGGTGATGAGCCAGTAGCCGCCAGCGGTGGTACGGCGCGGTGTGATCGCGTTGCGGTGGGTGTGACCGGCGAGGACGGCAACCACGCGCGGGTCGGCGTCGAGGAGGTCGAAGATCGCGTCGCCGCCGGCGGTTTGGTCCAGCGGCTGGTGGACGGCGACCAAGATGTAGCGGTTGCCCGCGGCGGCCAGCTCACGCTGCAGCGTGGCGAGCGTTGTGGCGGTGACCAGGCCGCCGGAGCCCGCGTCGCGGCGGACGAGATCGAGGACGATGAGACGCAGGCGATCTCCGATGTCGGCGCCGTAGTCGAGGCGCTCCTGGGCGCCGGTGCCGCCCCGCAGCCGGGCGATGACATCGGCTGCGTCGAGCTGGGTGCGCTCTGGGTCGGGTGTGACGTCGATCGTGTCGCCCGGCAGGCCCGCGCGCAGCAGCTCGTCGATCTGGGCACGGGTCGGCTGGACGCCCTGCAACTGCTGTAACAATTCCGGCGCAGGGGTGACGAGCAGGCGCTCGCCCGTCGCCGCCGCGCGGGTCGCTGCTGTGGGGGCGATCTCGCCCGCGACCAAGATGTCGTGGTTGCCGAGGACGGGATGCCACGGCGCCCGCAGTCCGGCGCTGTGGACCGGCTGCACGGCGCGGGCGAGCAGCTCCGGATGGCGCGGGGCGTCGACCGCGGGGCGGTAGTACAAGGGGTCGGCGATCGACGCGGCCTGGACGCCCTGATAACCGCGGCGGCCGGAGTCGGGCCGGACCGTCCCGCCTCCGAGCAGCGTCAACGCCCACACCAATTCGTTGCGCTGTGCGCTGTCGATGAGATCGCCGGTGACCAGCACGGCGTCCGGGCGCGCGGCGTTGATGGCGTCGACGGTTGCGGCGACGGTCTGCGCGGTGAGCGTCTCGTGCCAGCGGAAGGCCGAGCCGAGCCGCGGGCCGAGCCGGTCGAGGAACGCAACGCGCCCGGGCGACTGCGTGTCGCGGACGTGGAGGTCGGAGAGCTGGGCGAGCGTGGCAAGCGTCGCGCCGACCTTGGCCCGGGGCGCGAGGTCGGTGCGGTCGTGGAGTGCCAGCGCGGGGCCCGTCTGGAGCAGGCCGTCGCCGTCGGGGTCGATAAGGGTGCGCCGCAGTGTCGAGCCGGGCGCCGCGGCGCTGTCGCCGCCGCAGCCGGGCAAGAGCGCCGCGGCCGTCGCGGCGCCGGCGGCGAGGAGGAGCTCGCGGCGCGTCTTCAACTGTCCTCCCGCAGTCCCGCTACGACCGGCTCGCGCACG
>JBEVLC010000043.1:0-3989 GCA_040509415.1 Baekduia sp.
CGCCTGACCGTGGCGTTTCGCCTGCTGCTGCTGGCGAGCTTGGTGTGGACGCTGGCGAGCGCTTGACCGCTCGGGGCGATGCCGCTACCAACCGCCGCGCCAGCGGGCGTCGCCGCCGGCGGACTTCACTGCGGCCTTGCGGGCGTCCTTGCGCTTCTCCAGCCGCCACTGCAGCAGCGAGACGACGAGCACGAACAGCGGGAAGAAGGCGATGATGATGAACGCGGTGTTCGTGATCACCTTGTCGTTGGCCTCGCCGTAGGAGCCCTCGCCCGAGGCCTGGGCCAGCGCCGACGGCGCGAAAAGGGCCAGCAGCGTGATGTTCAGCAGCAGGGTGGTCGTCAGGCGGCGCATCGCCAGGGCATCGTATTGAATGCGGCGCCATGGGTGCACTTACGCGCGAGCGGCTTGACGACGGCATCGAGGTCCTGCGGCTGGACCGCCCGGAGGTCCGCAACGCGATGGACACCGCGCTGCTGGTCGAGCTGGGGGAGGCGCTGGCCGAGCTGGCCGCCGACGCCACGCTGCGGGTGCTGGTGATCTCGACCACCAACGAGCGCGCGCTGTGCGCGGGCGCGGATGTCGCCGAGCAGCTCGACGCTGCCGGCGGCGTGGCCCGGATGGAACGCTTCGCCGCGCTCTACAGCGCGATCGAGGCGTTCCCGGCGCCGACGATCGCGGTCTGCGTCGGCAACGTCGTCGGTGCGGGCGCCGAGCTGGCCTGCGGCTGTGACCTGCGCGTCGGCGGCGACAACCTCAAGCTCGTCTTCCCGGGGGCGCGGCTCGGCGTGCCGGTCGGCCCCGCGCGCCTGGTGCCGTTGGTCGGGCTCTCCAAGGCGCGCGAGCTGATCTTCACCGGTCGCGTCGTCGGCAACGAGGAGGCCGACGCGCTCGGCCTACTGGCCCGCCGCGCGCCAGCCGCCGAGGCCGAGGCGGCGGCGATCGCGCTGGCCGGCGAGCTCGCCGCCCATCCGGCCGAGGGCCTGCGCCACCTCAAGCAGCTCTTTCGCGACTATGAGGACACCGCCGCCCGCGTGGCGCGCGAGAACGGTGAGATCGTCGAGTTCCAGCGCACCGGCGGCGGGCTGCCCTACGGCGGCGTGCGCCGCTGACGCCCGCAGACCTACCATGGGGGCGTGGCCGTCGCTATTGCATCCGACCTCTCCAAGGACATGGCCGGGGTCCCGCTCATGGCGGGCGTCTCGTTCAAATTGGAGCGCCGCGACCGGCTGACCATCGCCGGGCGCAACGGCGCCGGCAAGACGACGCTGCTGCGGATGCTCTCCGGCGAGACCGGGATCGACGGCGGCGAGCTCGTCTTCCAGAAGGGCGTCCGCGTCGCGCTGCACGACCAGCGCCCGCCGCGCGATCGCGACATCACGCTGCGCGACTACGTGCTCTCCGCCTGCAAGGAGCAGTTGCAGCTCGAGGAGGAGCTCGGCCACCTGGAGGTCGCGATGGCCGAGGGCGACGAGTCGGTGATGAACCGCTACGCCGACGTCTACGCGCGCTTTGAGGCCGCCGGTGGCTACGGCTGGCGCGAGCGCGCGAACACCTACCTCCACGGCCTGGGCTTCACCGACGACGCGCTCGATCGCAAGTTGGACACCTTCTCCGGCGGCCAGCTGACACGCGCCTCGCTGGCGCGGGCGCTCGCCGTCGAGGCCGACCTGTTGCTCTTGGACGAGCCGACCAACCACCTTGACATCGAGTCGCTGGAGTGGCTGGAGCAGACGCTCGTCTCGCTGGACTGCGCGATCGTGCTGGTCGCCCACGACCGCTGGTTCCTGGAGGCCGTCGGCACGGCGGTGCTGGAGCTGGAGGCCGGGCGCTCACGCTTCTTCAAGGGCACGTGGCACAACTGGCGTCGGGAGCAGGCGGCGCGAGAGCTGGCACTAGGCAAGGCCATTGAGAAGCAACAGGCTGAGATCGCGCGGATGGAGGGCTTCATCGAGCGCTTCCGTGCGAAGGCGTCCAAGGCCAAGCAGGCCCAGTCGCGGGTCAAGGCGCTGGACAAGATCGAGAAGATCACCCGCGACCCGCGCGACACGCGCGAGCTGGGCTTCCAGTTCGCCAAGCCTGAGCGCACCGGCCGCGTGATCTTCGAGTTGGAGGACGGCAAGCTCGAGGTCGGCGACGAGCCCAAGCGCAAGCTGCTGCTCGAAGACGCCGAGCTGTGGCTGGAGCGCGGCGAGCACGTCTCGCTCGTTGGGCCCAACGGCACCGGCAAGACGACGCTGATCGAGGCGCTGGCCGGCAAGCGGCTGCTGGACGGTGGCAAGCTGCGCACCGGCCACAACCTCAAGGTGGGGTACTTGAGTCAGCACGACTCCGAGCTGGAGGGGCTGGGGACGGCGCGCACCGTGGCCGAGGCGGCGGGCAAGCGCACGGGCCTGAACCCGGGCCAGACGCGCGCGCTACTCGGACGCTTCCTGTTCAGCGGCGACGAGGCCGAGAAGCCGCTGGACGGTCTGAGCGGCGGCGAGCGCAAGCGGCTGGCGCTGGCGATCCTGCTCAGCCAGGGCGCCAACGTCTTGATCCTCGACGAGCCGACCAACCACCTGGACTTGGAGTCGCGCGAGGCGTTGGAGGATGCGCTGAAGGGCTTCGAGGGCGCGCTGCTGCTGGTCACCCACGATCGTGCGCTGCTGGAGGCCGTTGGCTCGCGCACCGTGGCGCTGGAGCACCAGCGGCTGCGGACCTACCTCGGCGGCTGGGTCGAGTACGCGCGGATCCGCGACGAGCGCCGCGCGCTGGGCGAGGACCCGATGGGTCCGCTGCCGACCAAGGCGAAGGCCAAGCCCGCGCCGGTCCCGATCGCGGCCAAGGCCAAGGCGAAAGCCGCCGGCAACGGCGCCGCTCCCGCGACCACCGCGGTAGTGTCCAAGCCCTCCAAGAACGCCACTCGCCAGGCCGCGAAGCTCGAGCAGGCGGTCGAGGCCGCAGAGGCCGCGCTCGTCGCGCTGGAGGAGGAGCTCGCCGCACCCGAGGCGTGGGCGTCGCAGTACGAGTCGGCCAAGAGCACGGCGCGCCACACCGCCGCCAAGCGCGCGGTCGAGGACGCGTACGCGGCGCTGGAAGACCACTTGGAGAAGACGGGGACCTAGACCCGGCCACCGGCCGTCCTGCCAATCCGGCATTCACGGCAAGTTCACCGTCGGATCACTGAGCGGTCACAAGCGGGCGCCAAGATAAGGGCAATATCTTGCTCGTGACGATCGAGCTCGGCACCCGCCTCGGCCTCAACGTCCATCGCGACCAGTGGCCCACGGCCCCGCTCCTCGACTCCTATGAGTCGTCGGGGTTCTCGTGGGTGCAGGTCCACACCCCGCCGCGCCCCATGCTTGCCGACCGGGAGCGCTGCCGCAGCCACGCACGTGCGCTGCGCGCCGCGCTGACGCCACACGGCTTGCGGCTCCTTCTGCACGGTCCTGACGATCTCAGCGTCGTGTCCATCGAGCGCGATCGGGCCTTCGGCGGGTTGGTGGAATACGCGGTGGAGGCGGGTGCGGAGCTGATCGTCTACCACGGCTTGAACTTCCCGGTGGGCCGCGAGGGCGAAGCGCAGGCAGCTATCGAGGAAGCAGCGCTACGGCGTCACGCACGGCGCGCCGAGGACCTTGGGCTGACGATCGCCATCGAGAACCTCGCTCCGGTCTACCCGACGCCCGCGCCGCCGCTGATCTGCCACGACCCGCTGGCGGTGCGCGATCTCGTCCGCCGGCTGGACTCGCCGGCGATGGGGATGCTGCTCGACGTCGGCCACGCGCATCTCAGCGCCAGCTTGCGCGGCGACGGCGCCGAGCGCGCGGTCCGGGCCGTGCTCGACGACGTGGTGCTCTTCCACGTGCACGACAACCTTGGCGCCCGGCGCCACGACCTCGGGGCACCCGGGGTCGACCCGCTCAAGCTCGATCTCCATCTGCCGCCCGGTGCGGGCTGCCTGCCCTGGGATCGCCTCGGCCCGCTGCTGGCCGACCACCACGCAC
>JBEVLC010000044.1:0-6684 GCA_040509415.1 Baekduia sp.
CCCTCCGGTGACTGATCTCGCTACCGCGGCGTGGCGCTGGCGGTCTTGGCCTTCTTGGTGCCGGCGGGCAGGAAGGACACCTTGACCTTGCCGGGCTTGCCCTTGGTGCGCTTGGCGGTGATCGTGGCGACCGTGGACTTGCTGATGGTCTTGGTCGTCTTCCTGATGCCCTTACCGGTCACGGTGACCTTGCCGGCACCGAGGCCGCCGACCTTGATGCTCACGCTGGACTTGCCGACCTTGGTCGAGAGGATCTTGGTCGGGCAGCTCGGCGTCTGGATCGAGACATCGGCATCAGCGGTCTTGTTGTTCTGACCGTCGACCTGCTGATCGGCGATCTGCGCGGCCTTGCAGATGTCCGCGTCGGAGACCACCAGGATGCCCTTCTTGCCACCGGTGATGTCCATCCGGAAGCTCGACACCGGTGCGTCGGGGATGTTGTTGAACGTGGTGACCAGCTGATCGCCAACCACATCCGAGGTCCCGGTCAGCGTGAGCTTGATCCCGTTCTCGCCGACGAGCGGGATGACGAGCTTGGGCAACGTCTTGATCGAACGACCCGACTTCGGATCCTTGCGCTCGTTCTTGACGAAGTACACGGGCCCGCTCAACGGCTGGTTGAGGATCGGCGAGATCGCGGTGGCCTTGCCGACCACGCTCGACGCCGGGCACTTCGGATCGGGCTTGGAGCCCTCCACGAACGTGCACAGGCCACTCGACTCCGCGTTGTCGGGATCGAGCGCCAGCGACAACGGCAACGCCACGCGAACCCGCTTCAGGTTCGCTCCACCAGCAGGCTGGGTCAGCACCGCCGTCACCGCCGGGTGCTTGCCGTCGGTCGTCTGCCCCTTCCCGCTGAGCGTCAAGCCGAGCTTGGGCTTGACGTCCAGCAGCGAGCAGTCGCCGACCTGGTAGCGGGCCGAGACCGCGGCGGTCGCCCCGGTCATCGCGTGCAGCGAGCCGTCGATCGCCTTCGGTGCGCACGACGTCGGGTTGATGGTGACGCCTGGTCGATCGACGTCGACGTCGATCGACCGGATGCGCAGCGGCACGCCCTTGACGATCGTCGGCAGCGGGTCGCTCACCACGGTGACGTGCGCGTCGATGGGATCGACGAAGATCGCCTGACGCACCACGACCTCGCCGAGGTCGAACGGCCCGGCCTTGGCGCGGGCCGCGACCGACAGGCTGTAGGGCGCGCCCTTGTACGGACCCGCGAGGTAGACCGGCTGGTTCCTGAGGATGAACGGCGTGCCCGCGCCGGCGCCCACCGTCGCGGAACCGACCCGCGAGGTGATGTCACACGTGCCGGCGTTGGCACGAGCGTCATCGCAGACCGGCACGCCCTTCAGCTTCGCCAGCGCGCCCGTCGGCATGCTCAGCGTCACGCCGTCGATGCTCGGCTGGCCGTCGGGCCGGTCGATGTGGACCTGCAGCGGGCTGGCCGCACCGCCTCGCGGCACGATCGCGCCCGCCTGGAACCCGGGCGCGAAGGCCTTCAAGAACGAGCAGTCGAAGGCACTCGGGTCGCTGCGATGGATCTCGTGACCCGCCCACGACGACAACGTGGCGTCCGTGCTCGCCGCCTGACAGCTCTGGGGGGTGGCGAGGGGCGCGCGATCGCCACCGCCGATGGTGATGCGGATGTGCGAGACCGGCAGCTGCGGGTTGTCGGCGAACTCGGTCTCCACGCGACCCGTCAGCGGATCGACGCGCACGGAGCCCGGAAGCTTGACGAGCAGACCACGCTTCTTGTTGGAGAGCACCAGCGCCACGCGGAACATCTCGCCCGACTGCGGATCGTCGGAGTTCTGCGAGCGCACGTAGAGCGAGCCGGTGATCGGCTCGGTCAGCACCGGCGTCTGCGCGGTCACGCTCCCGATCTTCGATGCTGCTGGGCAGGTGACCGGGAGGTCGGTCTTGAACGCGACCTGCGCATCGGTGCAGGCGTCGAGCCCGTCGGCTGACGACGGGTTGATCGTCATGCCCTCCGGCAGCTTGACGACGGCGGTCTTGAGGTGAGCAGTCGCCAGCCCATCGGGGTTCTGGTTCTGCGGGAGGTCGAGGTCCACGCCGAGCCCGCTGGGCGTGTCGGGACGGCCGGTCGTCGGCACGGACTTGAGCGTGGGCGCGAAATCCAGAAGGTCACACCCTGTCCCCTGCGGCGACTCCGCGAGGGCGTGCGTGAAGACGTCGGGGTGCTGCCATGAGCTGACCGCGATGCGGGTGACCGGGATGGTGTCGCATCCCGTCGGGCTGGTGAAGAACGGCAGGCGCGGCGTCGTCGGCAGATCACCGTGCGGCTCGCTGGCGAACAGATACTCTCGGTCAGCGTTGTGCGAAGGATCGGCCGGCACGCCCCAGACGGTCACCTTGGTGTTGATCACACCGACGCCGGCGGGCGTGTTGCGGGCAACCACGCTGACGCCGTAGTCGCTGTCGGACCGAAGCCGCGCGGTGAGAATGACCCGCGTCCGCTCGATCGCGAAGCCGAACTGCGCGACCGTCCCATCCTCAGGCGTCAGGTTCCACAACGGTGACTTGAAGGACGTGATCGCGCCACCGCTCATCGCAGACGAGGTCGTCACGCCGACGACTGCCCCCGCAGGGCAGTTCGGATGATCGCCGTCACCATGGCTGAACGCAACCGGGTCGCACTCCAGCATGGTCGTCGGGTTGCCGACGACCCCCGGCGGCAGGTCGACCACGGCATCCTTGAGCCACTCGTCGGGAATGAAGTCCCCGCTCCTCCAGTCGATCTTGCGAACAAGCTCGAAGGAGGTGCTGGCGTCCGGGCGGGCACCGGCCTGCGTCAGGATGTTGCCGGCGCCGTCACGCGCCTCCGCGGCGAACGAGCCGTCGACGATGCCGAACGCGGCGTGCGCCGTGCCAGCCGATGACGCCGCAACCGCCAACGCCAGGAGCAGGCTCACGAGCAGGTCACGGCCGCGCCGGCTCGAAATGGGACGCGCGCTCATGCGGGTTCTCTCCTTGGGGTTCGGCACGTAGGGGCTGATGGACGCAAGCATCACTTCGCCCCCTTCTGGCAGCTGCGCAGGCGGCTGTCGTAGAGCTTCAGCCGCTTCACCGCAGCTGCGCGGGTGCGCCGTGCCCTGGCCTTGGCCTTCTTGCCCTTGGCCTTGGCGTACCGCGACGTCGCGTGCTTGACCTGCGTGCGAGCGACGCGCACGCGGGTGGCAGCGGCGGCACAGCTTGGCTTGCGCGTCACCGCCGGATCGCCCGCTGACTCGTACCTCGCCGAGCCCGGCGTCGAGCGGTCGACGACCGCGCCTGCGACCGGCTGGCAGGCGCCAGGCTCGCATTCCTGCGGATCCTCGGCGGCCAGACGGCCGCCGCCGACGCGCAGGTCGTACACGTCGGTGTAGCCGCCATCGCCGTCATCCTTGGTCAGGCTGTCGCCCGTGATGATGAAGACGTCGACCCCGTCGCGACTCATTCCGGAGAGGAACGCGTCGGTCCTGCCTCGGCCCGTCGTCAGCAACTGGACGCGACCGTCGCGATACTCGTAGACATCGCGCCTGCCGTTCGTGTCCTGCGGCACGATCGCGTCCACGCTGGAGAAGACGACGGCGCTGCCGTCGTTGGTGATGTTGCGAAAGCGCGGAGGCGCGAATCGCATGTCGGGAGCATTCGGGCCCAACGTCGCGTCGCCCTGAGAGGCCGTCCCCGAAGGACGACACGAGAGGCAGGAGAGCTCCTTGGTCTGCGCCTCGTAGCGATAGATGGCAACGTGACCTGCGTTGTTGGCGCCGCCGAGCGACGACGAGGACTCGAAGACCAACGTGTCGCCCACCTCGTCCAGGCTGGCTGGGACCGAAAGGGACGGATACCGGAGCCAGTTCGACGTATACGTCGGCTGCGCCGAGAGCTGCTCGCTCCCGCTGAGCTTCGTCATGAAGGTGATGTCGGCGCCGTGCTTGACGTACAGGTTCTGCGCCCCCGCCGCAGCGCCCGCAGCAAGATCCTCCCTCGACGTGAAGTAGATGTACTTCCCGTCGTCGGAGATCTGGACCGCGCCTTGGGTGGGATCGCCCAGATACGGGGCAGGCGCAGGGAAGATGAACGACAGATGACCGCTAGCGATGTCGTAGAGGTACGCCCCGCCGCCGACTGGCGCATCATCGGTCAACTGATCTTCGCTGATGAAGTAGACGCGCGTGAAATCGGGCGATGCATCGGTGGCCTTGGCACCGTTGAGAGCCGAGACACCGACGGAGCCCGTACGCTGCGACTTGGAGATCTCGACCGCCGGACGGCCGTCGACATGCAGGAAGAGCCGTCCCGGCCCGGAGTGGCCCTTCAGCATCGGCCCCACTCCCCCGCTCTGGTAGACGAAGCGCGTGCCGTCCGTGGAGAGCATCGACGCATCGGCGAGGCGCCCAGCGTCTTCGTGAGCACCGGCATTCACGTTCTGGCTGGCGCTGTCATTGCCCAATGCGGCACCATCCGCCAGCGGCTGGCCTGCTTCGTCCACGCTGACGAGATCGAGGTGACCGGCTCTCCACCGGTACAGATTGCTCGTCGTGCCATCCGGCGGAGCGTCCGCGGTCAGTTGCTCGGACGACAAGAACAGGATCGTGCTGCCCCCAGGGTCGTCGGAGAGCCCGTCCAGAACCGCGGGGTAGTTCCCGTTGTTCCCTGCGAAGCCCGGACCCTGCGAGACCCTGGTCGTCACCCCGCCAAGGCCCACTTTGAACACATCGAACGTGTGGAATTGGAGCGGCCCGGTCTCCATCTCGTCTGCCGTGAAGCCGCCGCCGCTCCAGAACGCCGCGTTCTTCATGTCGCCGCCGATCGCGAACGATCCGGCGTAGATGCTTCGGACGTCCGCGACGTCGTCGGCAGCCGCAGGCGTCAGCGAGCGCACGCGCCAGCCGTCAGCGTCACGCAGCGCGCCGTAGTTGCCGTTCGCGACGACACCTCTGGAGTCCGCGTAGGCGCCAAGCGAGAACCAGGCGATCCCGTGCGTGTCAGCCGACAACCGCAGCGCCGTCTCGACGCTCGCCCCGTTGGTGTCGCCGGAGATCAGCTCGAAGGCGCGACAGTCCGGCAGGCTGACCCCCTGCTGTGCCCTGACCTGGGCGTTTGGACACGCGTCGGCCGCCGTGGCAGGCGTTGGCACCAGCGCGGGCACCGCGATGGCCATGCCGACGCTCGCCAGCCGGAGGTACCGCTGTGTGAATCGACTCATCGTGCGCCTCCGCGCTTGAAGGTGATGGTGCGGGTGACCGCGTGCACGGCTCCACCGCTGGGGGTGAATCGCACGGTGACGCGGGTTCGCAACTGCTTGGACTTCGCTCGCTTCAGCGCGGCGCGCCCAGCGGCCGTCAGGCGCAGGGTGAGTCGTACGTCACCCTTGATCGCCGGCCGCTTGATGACCGAGCCGAGCTGAGAGCCGCTCGCGGTGAGCGTGCCCTTGCCGGGGACGCCGACGGTCAAGGCAAGCGACGTTCCCGCGACCTTGCTCTTCAAGGTGAAGCGATTGGACGGCGCTCCGGGAGCAGGGACGGCGCCCTGATCGGACCTCAGCGCGTCATACCAGTTGCCGCCGTCCGGGGTGCCGCCCGGCCTCGGGACGTAGCCCGGCGGCGCCTGCGTCGCGAAGGTGAACTCCGGCGTAGTCGTCAGACCGGCGCCGGAGGTCGCTTTGACACGCACGATGAACGTCCCGCCGGCGGGCAGCCCGGCCATGCCGATGACCGTCTCCTGGGGAGCGTCTGCCGCAGCGAGGGCGATCGGGACCGTCAGCCCGGCGTACGACCCATTCGTCTGGGCGATCGTGGCAAAGACCGTGCCCGTCAACCCGTGGGTGTTGATCGTGACAGGGACGCTGGCCGTGCTTCTCGTGACGTCTGCGACAGCCCCGACGGTGATCGTCGGACGTTCGTGGGCGGTGGTGAACGTCCTGTCCGGGGATTCGGATACTCCGATGCCGTTCTGCGCCACGACCTTGTAGTGATACGTCGTCGAGGGCGTCAGGCCGACCAAGTTCTGGGCCTTGGAGACGTAGCTCGGTCCGGCACCAGCCGAGGTGGCGGGCGTCGAGGCTCCGTAGCTCGTGGTTGGCCCGTACTCGACGTGATAGGTGGTCTCGCTCGCCTTGGGGTTGAGCGCTGCCTCGAGGCGCGCGGTCCGATCGGTGACGTCAGTGACCGTGAAGCTCGAGGGATGGATGACCGGTGCCGTGGAGACGTTGTGCTCGAAGGCCTGCAACGACGCGACTCCGTACTGATTGACATAGCTCCCGCGCGAGACGTCACTGGCCATGTAGAGACGGCCGTCGGCGCCGGCGCCGATCGCGAGACCCGAGATGGTCGCGTACATGACCCGGCGGCCGTCGTCACCAGCATTGACGTCGACGTTCTGCAGCAGCGCATCGCTCGCGTCAAACCAGGTCAGCGACGGCGCGGCATCGTGGTTGACGGCGTCTTGCACGCCCGAGACCACGAACGAGTCGTCGTCGGGCCGCACAGCGACGGTGGCCGCTTGAGGCACCGGTCCGATCGTGGACTCGTACTGGCCCGAGGCTGAGTAGCGCAGCACGCTGCTGGTGGCGCCGTCGGCCGGGTCGCCGCCGCGGGCGGCGACGACGATGACGTCGCCGGTGGAGTCCACCGCCAGAACCTGCAGCCCGGTGAAAGCGCCGGGCGCCCCGGCACCGGC
>JBEVLC010000045.1:0-4946 GCA_040509415.1 Baekduia sp.
GGAGGGCGTGAAGGTCAGTCGTCTCCGCCGTCGGCGTCGCCGGGCGTGGGGGAGGGCTTGTCGTCGTCGACGGCGCCCTCGGGATCCTCGCCCTGGCCCGCGGTGCCTCGGGTCTCCTCCCAGTCGCCGGCGACCTCGGGGTCGAGATCCTCGCGGCGCTGCTCTGCGGCCTTCTCCGCCTCGGAGATGTGGTCGTCGAGCTTGTCGAGGCGGTGCTCCAGCTCGTCGGCGTCGTGCTCCAAGCTTGCCGCGGGGTCGCTCTCGGTCATGGCCCCGACCTTCCCGCAACACGCGCATCTCACACGCGTGCGCGACCGCTCCCGCCCGCGCCAGCCAATACCATCGGCGCCATGGCCTCCGAGACCTCGCCCGAGGCGCCGACCGCGCCCGGAACCGTGCGCATCCAACGTGCCCTGCTGTCGGTCTCCGACAAGCGCGGCGTCGTCGACTTCGCCCGCGGCCTCGCCGAGCTAGGGGTCGAGATCGTCTCCACCGGCGGCACCGCCGCGGCGCTCGCCGAAGCGGGGCTGGACGTTCGCGCCATCGACGACTTCACCGGCTTCCCCGAGATCATGGACGGCCGCGTCAAGACGCTGCATCCCAAGCTCTACGCCGGCCTGCTCGCCGTCCGCGACAACGACGAGCACCTGCGCCAGGCGGAGGCCAACGACATCGAGTTCGTCGACCTGGTCTGCGTCAACCTCTACCCGTTCGAGCGCACCGCCGCCAAGCGCGGCGTCGGCGAGGCCGAGGTCATCGAGAACATCGACATCGGCGGCCCGACGATGATCCGCGCCGCGGCCAAGAACCACGCCTACGCCGCGGTCGTCGTCAAGCCCGAGTCCTACGACGCGATCATCGAGGAGCTGCGCGACGCCGGCGGCACGCTCTCGATGCCCACGCGCGAGTCGCTGGCCGCCGAGGCCTTCGCCTACACCGCGCGCTACGACACCGCGATCGCCCGCTGGTTCGCCGAGAAGAGCGAGGACTTCGCGCCGCTGGTCATCCGCGCTTTCGAGAAGGTCGTCGACCTGCCCTACGGCGAGAACCCGCACCAGCGCGCGGCCTTCTACGGCCAGGTCGGCACGCGGATGAACGTGCTGTCGCAGGTCAAGCAGCACCACGGCAAGCAGATCTCCTACAACAACATCCTGGACCTCGACTCCGCGCGCACCATGGTGCGCGAGTTCGAGGTCCCGGCGTGCGTGATCGTCAAGCACAACAACCCATGCGGCGCCGCGCTCGGCGCGACCGCGCAGCAGGCCTACGAGCAGGCCTTCGCGTGTGACCCGATGAGCGCCTATGGCGGCGTCATCGCGCTCAACCGCAAGGTCGACAAGGCCACCGCGGAGAAGCTCCACCAGCAGTTCATCGAGGTGCTGATCGCGCCCGGCTACGACGACGATGCGCTCGAAGTCCTGACCCAGAAGCAGAACATCCGCATCCTCGAGGACCAGGAGCGCCGGCTGCCTGCGCTCGGCGAGCCCGAGATCCGCCAGGTCACGGGCGGCCTGCTGATCCAGGACCGTGACAGCAGCCGCGACGAGCGTGAGGACATGGAAGTCGTCACCGACCGCCGCCCCTCCGAGGAGGAGTGGGCCGACCTGCTCTTCGCCTGGCGCATCTCACGCCACGTGAAGTCCAACGCGATCGTGCTCGCCCGCGGCCTCGCCACGCTCGGCATCGGGGCCGGCCAGATGAGCCGGATCGACTCCGTCCGGCTGTCGGTCGAGAAGTCCCAGGCGGACTCGCTGAAGGGCTCCGCGCTGGCCTCCGACGCGTTCTTCCCCTTCGCCGACGGCCCCGAGCTGGCGGTGAAGGCTGGCGACACCGCGATCATCCAGCCCGGCGGCTCGGTGCGCGACGACGAGGTCGTCGCGGCGGCCGAGCAGACCGGCGTCACGATGGTCTTCACCAAGCGCCGTCACTTCCGCCACTAGTGGGCGATATCACGCGTCTCGGCTCTGAGCCGCCCGGGCCGTTCGAGGAGGCCGTCGGCTACTCGCGCGTCGTGCGCGCCGGCCAGCACGTCTGGGTTGCCGGATGCACCTCGGTCAACGCGTACGGCGTCGTGGAAGGGGAGACGCCGGGCGAACAGATGGCGATCGCGTTACGCACCGTCGTCGCCTCGTTGGAGCGTGTCGGCGCGACCGCGGCCGATGTCGTCCGCACCCGGATGTTCACCACCGACATCTCGCGCTCGGAGGAGATCGGCCGCGCCCACGGCGACGTCTTCGACGCGATCCGGCCGGTTACCGCGATGTACGAGGTGAGCGCCTTCATCGACCCGCGCATGCTGGTCGAGGTCGAAGCCGACGCGTTCGTCGCCGGGTGATTCACGCTCCGAGCAGGGCCTTCTCTTTCTGTCCGGCGCGTCGCGCAATCTTCGCCGCCGCGTGAGCGCCACGAAGACCACTGCCCGACACGGATTGCGGGCGTGGCAGGTCTCAGCGCTTGAGGCGATGAGCACGTGGGAGTCGGGACCCTTCCTGATCTCCGCCGCCCCGGGTGCGGGGAAGACCCGCCCATCCATCGAGATCGCCAATCGCCTGCTGAAGGCGAAGGTCGTCGACCGCGTCGCCGTCGTTTGCCCGACGACGCCGCTGACGCGCCAGTGGGCGGTCGCCGCCGGCAAGCTCGGGCTCAACCTGATGCCCGACGCCGCCGAGCTCGTGCCGCCGCGCGACTTCCACGGCGTCGCCGTCACCTACGCCAAGATCGCCTCGGTTTGCACGCAGTGGGGCGCGCAGTGCACGGGCCGCACGCTCGTGATCGCCGACGAAGCCCACCATCTGGGGGAGGAGCTGGCCTGGGGTGAGGGCTTCGCGCTGGCCTTCCGCAACGCGGCGCGCTGGCTGCTGCTCTCCGGCACGCCGTTTCGCTCCGACACCACGCCGATCCCTGGCGTCCGCTACGACGGCGAGGGCGTCGCGGTCGCCGACGTCGCCTACACCTACGCCGACGCGGTCCGCGAGGGCATCTGCCGGCCAGTCACGTTCATCCCGTACGACGGGACGCTGCAATGGCGCTCGGGCGACGACATCATCGAGGCTGGGTTCGACACCGTCCTGACCACGCGCGAGGCCTCACGCCGCTACCGCACCGCGATCAGCGCCGAGCTGACCGACGGCCTGCCACGGATCCTCGCCGCCGCCCACGCCAAGCTTCACGAGGCCCGCGCCGCCGGGCACAAGGATGCCGGCGGCCTGGTCGTCGCCGCCGACTCCGAGCACGCGCGCAAGATCGCCAAGCTGCTCAAGGACGTCAGCGGCAAGAGCCCGACCATGGTCCTGCACGCAGAGGCCGGCGCCCACAAGAAGCTGGCGGCGTTCACGGACTCGCGCGAGGAGTGGATCGTCGCGGTCAACATGGTGTCCGAAGGCGTCGACATCCCGCGGCTGCGCGTCGGCGTCTACGCCAGCGCCGCCAAGACGCCGCTGATCTTCCGCCAGGTCGTCGGCCGCTTCGTCCGGACGATCGCGGGGCGCCCGGCTGAGATGTCGTGGCTCTACCTGCCGGGTGACCCGGTCTTGCGCCGCCACGCCACCGACGTCGAGGGCGAGCTGCGCCACGTCCTGCGTCGCCGCGAGAGCGACGAGGAGCTGTTCGACGAGCGTCCCGAGCGCGCGGAGAGCGAGAAGGGCGAGGTGGCGGAGTTCGTCGCGCTGTCGGCCGATGTCGCGCCGACCTCGCAGATGTCGCTCTTCGGCGGGGCTCCGGTGGTCGCGGCCGCGTCGCCGATCCTGCCGTCGTTCACGGCGGCGGTCCCGGCTGCAGCGATGGCACACGAGGACGAGGAGCCCATGAGCGCCTCGCGCCTCTCGGCCTTCGAGCGGCGCAACATCCTGCGCGACAAGCGCCATCGCCTCGTCGGCGACCTCGGGCGCCGCGATCGCCGTCCGCATCGTGAGATCAATGCCTGGCTCAACCAGGAGGTCGGCGTCACGCGCGTCGAGGACGCCACGCTGGACCAGCTCGAGCGCTCGATCAGCCTCCTGCTGGACGCATTGGCGGGCAAGACGCCCGCAAGGCGCTAGTACGCTGCGGCGGTGTCCGCCGTCGCCCGCAAGCCCTCGCCTGACGACTTGCGCGACCGCGCACAGGAGCTGCGCCGGCTCCATGTCGACCCGGCGATCCTCGTGCTCGTCAACGTCTGGGACGCGGCCAGCGCCCGCACCGTCGCCTCGGTTCCCGGGTGTCGCGCGATCGCGACGGCCTCGTGGGCGATCGCAGCCGCACAGGGCCTCGCCGACGGCGAGGTGATCGGTCGCGAGGGCATGCTGGCGGCCGTCGGCTGCGTCGCCGGCGCCGTCGACCTCCCCGTCACGGCCGATCTCGAGGGCGGGTACGGCGAGACGCCGGCCGACGTCGGCGAGACGATCGCGCGCGCCATCGACGCCGGCGCGGTCGGCTGCAACCTCGAAGACGGCATCCGTGGCGGCGAACTGCTGCGGGACGCCGAGGATGCGAGCGCGCGTGTCGCCGCCGCCCGTGAGCGTGCCGACGCCGAAGGTATGCCGATCGTCATCAACGCGCGTACCGACGTCTACCTGCGCGGCGCCGACGACCCCGAGGCCGCGATCCTGCGCGGGCAGGCCTACGCGCGCGCGGGCGCCGACTGCGTCTTCGTCCCGGGCGTCACCGACCGCGAGACGATCAAGGCGCTGGTCGACGGCATCAGCGCGCCGGTCAGCGTGCTCGCACGGCCGGGCGCCCCGTCGGTCTCCGAGCTGCAGGAGCTCGGGATCGCGCGCGTGTCGTTCGGGCCGGGCCCGATGGGCGTCGCGCTGGCCGCGTTGGCACGCACGGCCTCAGACCTTCTGGGTGGCGGCGTCCCGGCCGACGAGCTGTCCTACCGCCCGCCGGCCGCATGACGCACGCATCATGGAACGGGTCCTTCTCACTAGGAGTGCTCCCCTCACGCCGGCGGGGCGCCTGGCGACGCC
>JBEVLC010000046.1:0-6864 GCA_040509415.1 Baekduia sp.
ACGCGAAGAAGAAGCGTCGTGAGGTCCTCAAGCGGACCAAGGGCTTCCGGGGCGAAGCCAACTCGAACTACAAGCGCGCCAAGGAAGCGATGTTCAAGGCGGACGCGTACGCGTACCGCGATCGTCGCAACCGCAAGCGTGACTTCCGCCGTCTGTGGATCACCCGCATCAACGCCGCCGCGCGCGCCGAGGGCATGTCCTACGGCACGTTCATCCACGGCCTGCAGCTGGCCGGCGTCGAGCTGGACCGCAAGGTCCTGGCCGACATCGCCGTGCGCGATCCCGAGACGTTCCGACGCTTTGCCGAGGCCGCCCGTGAGGCGTCGGCAGCCGCTGCGTAGCGACTCCGCCGACATCAAGCCTTACAGGGCGCCGCTCCTCTCCAGGACGGCGCCCTTTCTTTTGCCCGATTGCTCCGCCACACCATGATCACCTCCCACCACAACCCGCTCTTGAAGGACATCCGCCGGCTCGTCGCGCGGCGGGAGCGCGGGCGCTTCGTGGCCGAGGGCGAGGATCTGCTGGCCGCGGCTCAGGAGTCTGGGTGGAAGCCCGTGCACCTGCTGCGCGCCGGGGTCGAGGTGAGCGAGGACGCGCTGGCCAAGGTGTCGTCCTTGGGCTCGGGCACGCGGGCGCTCGCGGTCTTCGAGGAGCGCTGGGCGCCGGCCCCGGTCGGGCCGCTGTGCGTCGCGCTGTGGGGCGTCAAGGATCCCGGCAACGTCGGCACCGTGCTGCGTGCCGCGCTGGCCTTTGGCGTCGACTCGGTCGTCCTCGGCCCCGGCACCGCCGACCCGTACGGCCCCAAGGCGGTGCGCGCGTCGATGGGCGCGATCTTCGCCGTCCCGGTCGTCCGTGCCGCGTCGATCGAGGAGCTGCCGGGCGTGCGCATCGCGCTCGACGCGCGGCGCGGTGAGCCGCTGCGTGGACCGGCCGAGGGCGACGTCTCGTTGGTTGTCGGCGCCGAGCGTGCCGGTCTGTCGCAGGACGTCCTGGACGCGTGCGACCGTGCCGCCCATATTCCGATCGCCAACGAGTCGCTGAACGCCGCGATGGCCGCCACGCTGGCCGTCTATGAGTTGACTAGGGTCACGGACCCGGAGGCCCCGTGCTGACACGCATCGAAGAGATCCACGACGAGGGCCTCGCCGCGATCGACGCGGCGGCCTCGACCGAGCAGCTCGAAGAGCTGCGCGTCCGCCTTTTGGGTCGCAAGGCCGAGCTCCCCAACCTGTTGCGCGGCGTGGGCGAACTGGAGCCCGCCCAACGGGGTCAGGTCGGCAAGCGCGCCAACGAGGTCCGCAAGGCGCTGGAGGCGCGGCTGACCGCAGCCGTCGACCGGCTCGACGCCTCAGAGCTCGACGCCAAGCTGATCACCGATCGCGTCGACGTCACGCTGCCCGGCGACCCTCTGCAACCCGTCGGGCGGCTGCACCTCATCACCCAGACGTGGCGCGAGCTCGAGGACGTCTTCGTCGGCCTCGGCTTCACGGTCATGGAGGGCAACGAGGTCGAGACCGTCCGCTACAACTTCGACGCGCTCAACCACGACCCGACGCATCCCGCGCGCGGGAAGACCGACACCTTCTACGTGGCCGAAGACACCGTGCTGCGCACGCACACCTCGCCGATGCAGGTGCGCGCGATGGAGGCGCATCCGCCGCCGCTGTACGTCGTCATCCCCGGGCGCGTCTACCGGCGCGACAGCGACGCGACGCACACCCCGCAGTTCCACCAAGTTGAAGGCCTTGCGGTGGACGAGGACATCACCTTGGCCGACCTGAAGGGCACGCTGCTGGAGTTCTCCCGCGCGATCTTCGGCGACGAGCGTGACGTGCGGTTGCGCGGCCATTTCTTCCCGTTCACGGAGCCGTCGGTCGAGGTCGACGTCTCGTGCTTCAACTGCAAAGCCGGCTGGATGAAGGACGGCTCGCGCTGCCCGCTCTGTCGCGGCGAGGGCTGGATCGAGATTCTGGGCGCCGGTGAGGTGGATCCCAACGTGTACTCCTACGTCGATGACGACCGCTACGACCCCGAGAAGGTCCAGGGCTTCGCGTGGGGGATGGGCATCGAGCGCATCGCCTTCCTCAAGCACGGCGTGAGCGACCTGCGGTTGTTCTATGAGAACGACCTGCGCTTCCTGGAGCAGTTCGGATGAGGGTCCCGTACTCCTGGCTGCGCGAGTACTGCGCGCCGGACATCACGCTCCAGGAGCTGGAGCAGCGGCTCACGCTCTCGGGCACCAAGGTGGAGGCCATCCACCATCACGGCGTCGGCGCGGCCGAGGGCTTCGTCGTCGGCAAGGTGCTGACCTGTGGCAAGCACCCGGACGCCGACCGGCTGAACGTCACGACGGTCGACGTCGGCGACGGGGCCGAGCCGCAGCAGATCGTCTGCGGCGCGCCGAACGTGGCCGCCGGGCAGACCGTAGCGGTGGCGCGCCCGGGCGCGACGATGCCCGATGGCACCAAGCTCAAGAAGGCGAAGCTGCGCGGCGTCGAGTCGCTGGGGATGATCCTGTCCGAGGACGAGGTCGGCCTCGCGAGCGACCGCGCGGGCGGGATCATGGTGCTCGACGACGCGCTGGCCGCGGGCACGCCGCTGGTCGACGTGCTGCCGATCTTCGACGAGGTCATCGAGTTCGAGATCACGCCCAACCGACCTGATTGCCTTGGCGTCTACGGGCTCGCGCGCGAGGTCCACGCCGCGACCGAGGCGCCGCTGGCGCCCGCGCCGTGGGCCGAGGATCTCGGCACGTCGGGCTACGTCCCGGGCGCGCACATCCGGATCGAGGCACCCGACCTCTGCCCGCGCTTCACCGCGCGCGTCTTCGAGAACGTCACGATCGGCCCGTCGCCGCGCTGGCTGAAGGCGCGTCTGATCGCCGCCGGCATGCGGCCGATCAGCAACGTGGTCGACATCACCAACTACGTGATGCTGCTCACGGGCCATCCGCTGCACGCCTTCGACCTCGACAAGGTCGCCGGCGGCGAGCTGACGGTGCGGCGGGCGGTCGACGGCGAGCAGATCGAGACGCTCGACGGCCAGACGCGGACGCTCGACGCCGAGATGCTCGTCATCGAGGACGCCGACGGCCCCACGTCGATCGCGGGCGTCATGGGCGGCGCGCGCTCTGAAGTCGAGGACGGCACCACGCGCGTGCTGATGGAGGTCGCCTCCTGGATCGGCCCCAACATCCACCGCACGTCCAACATCCTGGGGTTGCGCAGCGAGGCGTCAGGACGCTTCGAGAAGGGGCTCGCGCCCGAGCAGGCGATGGATGCTCAGATCGTCGCGACCAAGTTGATGATCGAGCTGACGGGCGCCACGGTGGCTGGCGGCACGATCGATGCCGGGCCGTTCGCGAGCGACCCATGGCCGAACGCGACGATCCGCCTGCGCGAGCACAAGGTCGCTGCGCTGCTGGGCCTCGTCATCCCGCGGGCACGTCAGAAGCAGACGTTGACCGCGCTGGGCTTCGGCGTGGCCGACGCGCCCGACGGGCTGGACGTCACCGTGCCGGGCTTCCGGCGCAACGACGTCACGCGCGAGGCCGACCTCGTCGAGGAGGTCGGGCGCTTCGACCTCGACAAGCTGCCGGCGACGCTGCCCAAGCGGCGCGGCGCGGCGGGGCGGATGTCGAGCGAGCAGCGGTTGCGCCGCCGCGCGGTCGACGCGCTGATCGGCCGCGGCGCCTACGAGATCGTCGGCTGGTCGTTCACCGAGCCGGGCGTCGCCGACCGGCTGCGGCTGCCCGCCGACGACCCGCGGCGCAAGTTCGTGGCCTTGCAGAACCCGATGAGCGAGGACCACTCGGTGTTGCGCACGACGGTGCTCGGGTCGCTGCTGGATGCGACCAAGCACAACGTCGCGCGTGGCAACGCGGACCTGCGGCTGATCGAGCAGGGCGCGGTCTATGTGGTTGCCAATTCAGAGCAGTTACCGCATGAACATCGAGCGCTCGGCGCCGTCCTGCACGGGCGGCTGAGCGCGCCGTCGTGGGGCGACGAGGCTCCGCCGAAGCCGGTCGACTTCTTCGCCGCCAAGGGCCTGCTGGCCGCGACGCTCGACGCGCTGCGCGTCGACTGGTCGGTGCGCGCCGAGGCCCAGCCGTTCCTGCATCCCGGCCGCAGCGCCACCGTGCTGGCCGGCGAGGAGCCCATCGGCTGGGTCGGCGAGCTGCACCCGCTCGTCGCGCGCGCCTGGGAGCTGGAGGGCGCGGTCGCCGCGTTCGAGCTGGACCTCGACCGCACCGTCGCGCACGCCGTGGCGGTTCCGTACTTCCGCGACCTGACGAGCTTCCCGCCCGTGCGCCAGGACCTCGCGGTGATCGTCGCCGAGGAGGTCGCGGCCGACGACGTGCTGAGCGCGGTCCGGGGCGCCGGCGGCAAGCTGTTGGATGCGGTGCGCGTCTTCGACGTCTACCGCGGCGCGCAGGTCGGCGAGGGGCGCAAGTCGCTCGCGCTGGCGCTGACCTTCCAGGCGCCGGACCGCACGCTGTCTGACGAGGAGGTCGCGCCCGTGCGCGACAAGGTCGTCGCGGCGCTGGCCAAGCAGGTCGGGGGTGAGCTTCGTGGCTGACCCTGACGGACCCTCCGTCTTGATCGCGGGCGCCAGCGGCTTCGCCGGCGCGCTCGCCGCGCGGCTGATCGACCGCCACCCGCACTTCCGGTTGTCGGCGGTCACGTCGCGGTCTGATGCCGGGACGCCGCTCAACGCGCTCTACCCACACCATCGCGTGCCGCTGGTGCTCGAGGAGCTCGACCTCGAGCTCGACCACCACGGCGAGGTTGACGCCGCGATCGTCGCCTATCCGCATGGCGCCGCCGCGCCGTTGGTCGCCGAGCTGCTGGAGGGCGGCATCAAGGTGGTGGACTTGAGCGCCGACTTCCGGCTGCGCGATCTGAAGGTCTACGAGGAGTACTACGTCCCGCACGCCCATCCCGAGCTGCTGGCCGAGGCGGTCTACGGGCTCCCGGAGCTCTACCGCGCGGCCATCGCCGAGACCGACCTCGTCGCCGGTCCCGGCTGCTACCCGACCGCCGCGATCCTGACGCTGGCGCCGCTCGCGCGCGCGGGGCTGATCGACGACGTGATCATCGACGCGAAGTCCGGGGTCAGCGGGGCGGGCCGCGCCGCGACGCAGAAGACGCACTTCGTGACCGTCGACGAGAACGTCGTGCCCTACGGCGTCGGCACCCATCGCCACGCGCCGGAGATCGACCAGGAGCTGGCGGCGCTCGGCGCCGACGTCGCCGTCACGTTCACCCCGCACTTGCTCCCACTCGACCAGGGCGAGCTGGTCTCCTGCTACGTGACGACCACCGACGTGGAGGCCGGCGACGTCGTCGCGCTCTACGAGGAGGCCTACGCGGCCGAGCCGTTCGTCGACGTCGTGACCAGCCCGCCCGGGGTCCGTGACGTGCGCGAGACCAACATCTGCTCGATCAACGTCCAGACCGACCCGCGGACCGGCAAGGTCTTGGCCTTCGGCGCGATCGACAACCTGTGGAAGGGCACGTCGTCGCAAGCCGTGCAGTCGTTGAACCTTATGTTCGGCCGCGATGAGACGGAGGGTCTGCTGTGAGCGCCTCAGAGGCCCCGGCCACGTTCTTTCGCTCCCGCTGGGTCGACGTTCCCGACGGCGTCCGCGAGGTCCCAGGCGCGCCGCTGCCCGCAGGATTCCGCGCGGCTGGCGCGGCGGCGGGCATCAAGCCGTCCGGCGGACTTGATGTAGGACTACTCGTCTCCGACAGCGAGGACACCACCAGCGCCGCGCGCTTCACGCGCTCGGGCACCGCCGCGCCGCCCGTGCTGGTCACGCGCGACCGCGCGCGGCTGGACGCGCTCAAGGCCGTCGCTGTCAACTCCGGCAACGCCAACGCCGCCACCGGCGGCCGCGGGATGGACGAGGCCGCCCGCATGCAGGGGGCAGGGGCGATGATGGGCAGGACCACCGAGGATCGCGTCGCGGTCTGCTCGACCGGCGTCATCGGCGTGCAGCTCGACGGCCACAAGGTCGTTCGCGGCCTGTTGGAGGCGGGCAAGGCGCTGGCGCCCGAGGGCATCGACGCCTTCCAGCAGTCGATCATGACCACCGACCTGTTCGAGAAGCGCGGGACGATCGAGATCGACCTGCCGGACGGGACGGTCCGGCTGGCGGCCCAATCCAAGGGCGCGGGCATGATCCAGCCGTCCTTCGCCACCATGCTGTGCTTCGTCGAGACCGACGCGATCGTCACCGCCGAGACCGCCGAGCTGCTACTCGGCGTCTGCGTCAAGCGCTCGTTCGATCGCATCACCGTCGACGGCCAGCTCTCGACCAACGACACCGCGATCCTGCTCTGCGGAGGCGCCTCCGGCGTCGCGGTGCAGGCTGAGTCCGAGGGCGAGTTGATCTTCGGCCAGGCGCTCGACGCACTGCTGCGCCAGTTGGCCATCGACATGTGCCGGGATGGCGAGGGCGCCCGGCGCGTCGGCCGCGTGACGGTGCGCGGTGGTCACGGGCCCAACGTCGAGCGCGTCGCCCGCGCCATCGCCAACTCGCCGCTGGTCAAGACCGCGCTCTACGGCGGCGACCCCAACTGGGGCCGCATCGCCCAGGCCGTCGGCATGGCCGTCCCCGACGCCGCGCCGCTGGCGCTGGACATCGCCATCGAGGGCGTGCAGGTCTGCGTCGCCGGGATGGTCGTCCAGCACGACGCCGCGGCGCTGGCCCAGCGCGTGTCGGGCCCCGAGGTCGAGTACGCCATCGGGCTGCCGGGCGACGGGCACGAGACCGAGGTCTTCTTCAGCGACCTGGGCTACGAGTACATCAAGATCAACGCGGAGTACACCACGTAGATGCGTGACGTCGGCACCCTCCTC
>JBEVLC010000047.1:0-6338 GCA_040509415.1 Baekduia sp.
CAATACCTTGGTGGCGCATCAGCCGCCGGAAGGTCGGCGGGTTGAGCAGCCGTAGGTAGGCCTCGCCCAGTCCTTTCACCGCGAACGGCTTCATCACCCACGGGCGATGAAAGGTGTCTACCTCGACTGGCGCGTTCAGCACCGTGAGTGAGGCGACTCGGCCCGGATGCGCGGCTGCAAGCTCGAACCCCACCGGCGCCCCAATATCGTGCACCACCAGATGGAACCGATCCAGGTCGAGGGCCTCGACCGCGGCGGAGGCGAACCGGCCAAGGCCGGTCCAGGTGTAGTCGAACGCCGCGGGCCGCTCCGCAAGTCCCAGCCCCGGCAGGTCGAAGGCGATGCCACGCAGACCGCGTGCCGCCAGTTCGACAATGAGCTTGCGATATAGAAACGACGACGCCGGCACGCCGTGCAGGCACACCACTGGCTGACCGTGACCCAAGTCGAGCACGAACGTCTCGACACCCCCGACGGCGAGTCGATAGCCCGATCGTTCGTGGGCGTCGATCACGGCGTTGACATCGCTGGCCGCTGGCCGGTCACCCGTCATCACGGCTCCTCACCGATGTAAGGCGCTCCACGAGCGCGCTGGTCCGGGCACTCAGGATCCAGCTAGCCAACGCTCTCGATACCGGTGCCCTGCCACTGCGGCCACACCAGACGCAGGTGGGGAGCAGCGGTGATCGGAGCTCCTTGTTCAAGCGTCTCTCCTATCGCGGTGACAATGGCACCGTAGCGGGACCCGCTTGCGGGCGTCAGGAGCAAGCTTGAGGGTGCTGTTTGTCGGCGTCATCACAGTTGGATGAACGATCCGATTGGTGGATGTACGCCTATTGACAGACCAACAGATCTCATTACCCAGCGCAACGGCCTCATGCGCTCTGTATCGACGATAACGGCATCTATGACGATCACGGTCTTACCGCACCAACTGCGACCCACCAAAACTGCGGCTGGCGCTGGCCGCATGTCGAGCTGGCGACGCCTTGGTGGTGACCGAAGTTCGCCCCGAGTTCCGCCCGGCCAGTCGACGCGGTGCCCGAGACAAGGAGAGTGAGCCGCCCTGTTCACCTGCTGAATGAGGTTCCCGTCAGGCCCACCTACCGGACGAGCGAGGACTGCTGCGTCGCAGGCACTGTGAGGGAGACGTTGTTGCAGGCCTCGCACGTCGCTGCGGGGATGACTCCGAGCCGCATCAGTCCACCGAAGATCTTGCAGCCGATGCAGAATGCGAAGATCGACTCGAGCCCGGCGGCCACGATCATGAGACCGAGCAGGACCTGCGTCGCGCCCGGGTACCCCAAAGCCAACGTGGCGACCGCAGCAGTCGTCACGGCAGTTCCGACGCCCTGCGCGAAGCGCTTCGGGGGACCGGCTACGAGCTTGGGTGCGCCGAGGCGCGGCGCAACAATCTTCGTGGCGAGCTGTCCGAGGGGGCTGAGTTTGGGGCCGGTGAGGACGCGGGCGATGAACCCGAGCGAGATCGGCACCGTGAGCCAGAGCCAGGGATCGCCAGCCTCGAGGCTGAGAACGAGGGTCAGGCAGCTGAGAAGCAGGACACCCCGGCGACGGTGCGCGCGGCCTTCTCATTGACCGGGTTGGGGAACCCAATGATCTTATGTCTTGTCACGTCTCGCCCCACCAACTCCGGCACGCATTGTCTCCCTTGCCTGTAGGGAAACTTCCACCATTGACCGTCAACCTGACGATCGCCGTTTGGCATGGAATCATCTGTCGACCGGTACGTTGCACCAGGGACTCACGAAACACCCCAGCGACGACGGATGGCACGAACGACAGACGCTTCAACGCCGCACTCAATGCTTGGTCAGGCCTCTTGCCTCCCCTAACCGGCGACCGCCGGCTCCGGCATGAACGAGTTAGAGGTCCGACGTCCATGATCAATGTCCGCAGAATTTCCCCACCGCCACTGGCGGACAACATCATGTGCTGACCGCTTAGGTTCTGCCAGCAGCCCTCTGCGTGTGGATCGGCTGACGACGCCGACTCCTTGAGGCCAGGGACCGGTTGGGCGGCCGGGCCTTCACTAGCCGGTTGGCGGGCACCGAGGTCGAGCTGGGCGGCGGGTTCGTCCACTGGTTCCAGCCGCACGTCTTCGCCGAGCTGACCCGCTACGGTATCGACTTCGCGGTGCCGCCCGAGCCGGCCCGCTGGTCCTACATCACCCAGGGACAGGTCAGGCACGGCACGAGCTCGGCCGGACCTGGCGCATCCACATCATCAACCCGCCGCTGAACCCCGGTCCATCCTCAATGACCTTGCGGCCGACGGATCCGGTCTCTCGGCGATTACGTTACGGCGTGATGGGGCGTCCGCGTGAGAGCGTGGGATAGCCGCGGCCGAGATCCCGTTGTGACAATGTCGCTGTTGACCGGATGGTCGGTGCGACACGCGGCTGTCTCGACGCGGTCGTCTGACGGCGACGATTGTCGTCTAATCCCCGCTATAGGGGGATTAGACGACACTCGTCGCGACGCGCGCGGCGTGAAGGGCCGTGACGCCCTCGAGCGTCGCCTCCTCCGCCGAGCGCGGGCTGAGCACGTCGCCGGCGCGCACGCGGCCCGGCTGTCCCTCTAGCTCGGCCCATAGCGAGTCCTCGGGCTCGCGGCCCTGCGCGTAGACGATCGTAGCGATGTCCGGGAGCCGGCTGACCCGGCCCGAGAAGAGGTGCCGCAGCGACCGTCCCGTCACCTCGGTGTGGTGGAGGATCTCTATGCCCGCCTCGTCCAGGCGGGACAGATACAGATTGCGCTGATACTGGTGCAGCGTCTGGCCGGGGCAGGGCGCGCCGCACGCGAGCGTCACCGCGAGCCCGTGGCGCGCGAGCACCTCGGCCGCGTCGAGCCCGTCCCAACCCCCGCCCCAATCGGCCACCAACACCGGCCCGGAAACCCCGGCGGGGTTCGCGATCGCGGACCACGCATCGACGTGATCGGCGCCCCAGTCCGGCACGAACGGACGCGCCCCCGTACAGACCACCACGACGTCGAAATCAGCCACCGCGGCCCCATCGACCTCCCTACCCAGCTGAAGTTCGACCCCAGCCAGCGCCTGAGCCGCGTTCGCCCGCCACCGCCGCCACATCTCCCCGTGCGCCGGCGCCCGCCCCGCCAGCCGCAGCTGGCCACCGATCTCACCAGCCCGCTCGAACAGCACCACGCTGTCGCCGTGCGACGCGGCAGAAGCCGCCGCCGCCACGCCCGCCGGCCCCGCTCCGACAACCGCCACGCGCAGCGGCGAATCCGAGCCGGCCCGACGTGGCAGCGTCCGCTCCCGCCCCGTCCACGGGTTCACGACGCACCCGATCGGCACGCCGGCGTGGTAGTGCCCGATGCACGCCTGGTTGCAGCCGATGCACTCGATCGGATGCTCGCCCTCGAGCGCCTTGCGCACCAGCTCGGGATCCGCGATCAGCGCCCGCGTCATCCCGACGGCGTCGGCCAGCCCGTCGGACACCAGGCGCTCGGCGACCGCGACGTCGACCACCCGCGTCGTCGCGATCACCGGCACCCCGCCGACGGCCGCCCGCACGCCCGCCAGCGATCCCTCGATCGCCGCCTCCGCGACCGGCGGCGGCGGCGCGATCCAGCTCGACGCCGCCACGTAGGCCGAGTGGCCGAGCACGAACGACGCGAAGTCGATCAGCCCGGTCGCGCGCAGCGCGGCCGCGATCTCCGCGCAGGCGATGGCGTCGAGCGCGTCCGGCGCCAGCTCGTCGGCCGCGAGCCGCACGCCCACCGCCAGCTCCCCGCCCGCGCCCGCGCGCACCGCCTCGAGCACGTCGCGGGCGAACCGCAGCCGATCGGCGCCGTAATCGTCCGCCCGGCGGTTCGAGCGCGGCGAGAAGAACTGCGCGATCAGGTACCCGTGCGACATCGACACCTCGATGCCGTCGATGCCGCCCTCCCGGCAGTGGCGCGCCGCCGTCGCGTAGCCGTCGATCAGCCCGCGCAGCTCCGCGACCGTCAGCGCCCGTGGCTCGCTCGCGAAGCGCGGCGACGGCACCGCCGACGGCGCCACCGCGGGCGCCCGCGGCGCGGCCGAGATCTGCTCGCGCCCGCCGTGGAACAGCTGCACGAGCAGCCGTCCGTCGTGCTCGTGCACGGCGTCGGAGAGGCGCCGGTAGCCGGGCACGATCGCCGGCAGGAACCCGCCCAACGTGTGCGATGTCAGCAGCCCCGTCGGGTCGACCGCCGTCGCCTCGAGGAAGATCGCCCCCACCCCGCCGGCCGCGCGCGCCGCGTGGTAGGCGACGAGATCGTCCGTCGGCAGGTGGTCGTGCACCAGCCCCGTCTGGTGCGACGTCGACACGACCCGGTTGCGCAAGCGAACGGGGCCGAGGTCGACTGGGGTGAAGAGCACGTCAGGCCAGCTGCTCGAGCACCCAGTCGTCGCCGCGGCGGCCGAGCGTCAGCCGCTCGTCGCGGCCGCCCCCGCTGACGCGGAACATTGCCTTGTCGTCCTCGGTGCCGGGAGGGTCGACGATCTGGATCAGCGTCAGCTCCTCGCGCTCCCACCCGCGGTCGGCGGCGTGCGCGACGGCGAGGTCCTGGTTCACCCGCGCGAGGTGGCGCTCGAAGCGGCCGCGGCTGGACTCTGGCGCCGGCGGGCATACATGCCGCCGATCGACAGGACGATCACGAGCAGGACGAAGACGCCCAAGACGATTGCGAGCCAGGTCGGCATGCGCAGAGATTACAGCAGCACGTCGCGCGAGCGGAGGTGCGCCCCCACCTTGCGATTGACCCGCTGGAGCGCGTTGTCGACCGTCTTGCAGTCGCAGCCGAGCTGCTCGCCGGTACCCGTGTAGGAGTGGCCGTCGAGGTAGAGCCCCAGCACGTGCGACTCGATGCGACCGCGCGGCCGCAGCGCGACCAGCTCGTCGCAGGCGGCGGCGACGCGTGGCCGCAGGCCGCGGCCCTCGGCGCCGAGCACCAGCACGACCCCGCCGCGCCAGTCGACGTCGCGATACCGGGTACGCGCGCCGGCCGCCGCGCCGTAGGTCCAGGCGCCTGGGGCCTTGGCGTCGTCGAGGAAGTCGGCGAGGTTTCGCACGCCCGCGATCGCGAGGTGCTCGACGGCGTCGGCGGACGCCTTGCAGACGGCCGGCGTGACCTCGGCGGAGCGGCGCTCGGGCAGGATCACGCCAGTGGCGCCGACGCACTCCGCCGTCCGGCAGACCGCGCAGATGTTCTGCGGGTCGGTGACCTCGTCGAGCGCGACCAGGACGGGCTCGGGCGCCGCGAGCAGGTCCGCGGCGTCGGCATAGCGGTACGCCTCGACGTCTGCGCAGACGCCCCGGTGGGCGTCGGAGCCGCACCGCCGCCGCCGGTCGCCCAGACCGTCCGCACGCGCCGCAGGCCGCGGATCGCCTGCCGCACCGCGTTGCGGCCGTAGACGATCATGCGCGCGTGGTGGCGACAACCCGGCTGCGGGCGGCGGCGTTCACGGGCCGATCGGGACGAGCTCTTGCCCCGCGGGGCCGTCGCGGACCTCCCAGCCGCGCGCCCGCAGCTCGTCGCGCAGGCGGTCGGACTCCGCGAAGTCGCGGCTCGCGCGCGCGGTCGCGCGGCGCTCGGCCAGCTCGACGACCTCGGCCGGCGCTCCCTCGCCCGCCCTGAGCAGGTTCTCGAGCCCCAGCACGCCGAGCATCTCGCGCAGGTGCGAGTCGCCGACCGGCCCCCCGGCGCGGTTGGCCTCGCGGATCCAGTCGGCCATCGCCGCCAGCGCGCGCGGCGTGTTGAAGTCGTCCGCCAGCGCGTCGAAGAACGCGTCGCGGTAGCCGGCGAGCTCCTCCGGCGACTCACAGGCGCCCGGCGTCGCGGATCCGCTCCACGCGCCGGGCCGCGTCGTCGAGCCGCTCGCGCGTGTACGCCAGCGGCTGGCGGTAGTACCCCTCGGAGAAGAACCCACCAGCGCTTCGCGGCCGACCTCCGGCAGTCCAGCTCAGGTGGTCCGATGTGTTGCGCTCAGGGACCCGCGAGCGGGAGGCAGGTGTGCAGGCGGATCCCGCCGCCGGTGCGCTGTCAGCTCTTCTTCAACTCCTCGGCGAGCATCACGAGGATGCCGCTGGGGCCGCGGACATAGGTGAGCTTGTACACGTCCTCGTAGGTCGCCACGCCGCGCAGGGGGTGGCAGCCGTGCCTCGCGGCGATCGCGAGGGCCTCGTCGATGTCGTCAACCGAGAAAGCCACCCGGTGCATGCCGATCTCGT
This sequence comes from Baekduia sp., assembly GCA_040509415.1. Taxonomy (GTDB): domain Bacteria; phylum Actinomycetota; class Thermoleophilia; order Solirubrobacterales; family Solirubrobacteraceae; genus Baekduia. Next base: position 6,239 of record JBEVLC010000047.1, read on the forward strand.
TAGGCCGGGTGGGCTCCGTCTCGATCGCGTCGGGGTGGATGTATTCGAAGAGCTCGAGGCGACCGTTGCCGTCTGGCGTCTGGAGCATCGCGATGTTGGC
>JBEVLC010000048.1:0-7627 GCA_040509415.1 Baekduia sp.
CTGCGCCGGCCCCGGCGCCCGAACCGCCGGCGCCCGTGGCCGAGGCGGTCCCGCCACCGCCGCCGGCCCCCAAGCCCGCGGAGGCCGTGTCAGCCGTGACCGACGCGACCACGGCCGCCGCGCCGACGGCCAAGGTGCACGCGGTTCAGGACGCCATCGCGCCGACGGGCTCCGGGACGGGCGGGACCGTCAGCAAGCTGGCGGATCCGGCGGTCAATGGCACCGTTGGGACGGTCGCGAAGGCGGCCGATCCGGTGGTCAATGGCACGGCAGGGAGCGTCGCAAAGGCGGCGGATCCGGTGGTTAACGGGACCGTGGGGACCGTCACCCAGGCAACCGACCCGGTGGTCAAGGGGACCGTCGGGACGGTGACGCAGGCTGCCGACCCAGTCGTCTCGGGCGTCGGCGCGGCCACGGGTGGCGCCGGCTCGGCGGTGAAGCAGACCGTCGACACCGTCACGTCCACCGCCGCCCAGGCCACGGCGCCCGTGCGACCGGTCGCCGACGCCGTGGCCACGACGACCGCGGCGGCCACCGCGCCGGTCCGGCCGGTCGTTGACACGGTCGCCGCGGCGCCGACGACGGTCGCGCGCGCCGCCGAGCCCGTCGTATCCGGGCAGGGCGCGCCGCGCGCCACGGACCTGGCTGACGCCATCGTCGGGTCGACGGGCCAGGTCACCCGCCAGGCCGTCGCCTCTGCCACGGGCGGCGGCTCGTCCGCGGTCGACGTCCTGCCCACCCACGCAGGAAGCGGCCCGCGGGGAAGCCTCGCTGACACGCTGGCCGCCGCGAGCGGCGCCCCCGGTGTGGCCATGCCTCCCGCCGGCGGCCCGGGCGCCCTGGCCGCGCCGCCCGCAGCCGATCCCACGACCGCATCCCTGTTCGCGCACGCCGCGCCCGCGTCCGCGCCCACCCCCGGCGGCGCCGCGCACAGCACCGCCGACAGCCTCGCCCAAGTCGCCACGGACCCGCGGCTCCTGGCGGTGACGGGCGTCACGGCCCTGGCCGGCTCGGCCTACGTCGCCGCGCGCGCCGCGGGCTGCGTGGCCGGCGGTGACGGAGGCGTGATCCTCAACAACGTTCGGCTGATCCCCTGCCTCGCCAGGACCTCGATGACGGCTGGCGGCACTGCGATCGCCGGCTTCGGATCGGGTGTCCGCGACGCGGCCGGCTCCGCGTCGAGGGCTACCCGCGACGAGCTCCACGTGCTCGGCGAGCACGTGTCCAGCGCCGCGGGCAAGGCCCGCCAAGACCTGGCCGAGCACGTCGTCGAGCCCTTCCGCGACGGCATCGCGCGTGCCACCGGCGACGCGACGGACGGGCGCGGCGCGAGCGGTAGCGATCTGTTCTTCCTCGGTATCGGCATGGTCGTCGGCCTGCTGTACGCGGCGATCCTGTCGCTGTGGCTCTTCCTCGTCCGCCCGCGCTGGAGCACGCGGGCATGAGGCGCTATCTCGCGGTGACCGCCACCGTCCTCGCCAGCGCGGCCGCCACCCTGGCGGTCGCGCCGCGTGATGGCGCCGACGCGGCGAGCGGCGCGCAGCAGCCCGTCGTCTTGAAGGTCGGCGATCGCGTGGCGGTCGAAGGCCAGCCGCTGGGCTGCCGCGTCGCCCGCCAAGATGGCGAGACCGTTGTGGACTGCCGCCGCGCCGGCAAGCTCGCCGGCAGCTACGGAACGATGTTGAGCGCTCGCAAGGCCATGGTCGTCCGCTACCGCAGCGACACCGTGGCCAAGGTGGTCTACACCGCCACCCACGGCGGCGGTGCCCGGCGCTGCAAGTAACGACTCGGCTGCGCCACCTAGATCAGCTGCGAGAGCGAGAAGTCCAGCGGCTCGTCGAACGTGCTGAGCATGCGCCGGCGCAACGTCTCGTAACGCCGCAGCGTCTCACTGCGTCGCCCACGTCGCAGCAGCAAGCTGAACAGCTCGCGGTGGACGTCGATGTCGAACGGCTCGAGCTCGGAGAGGCGGATCAGCGTCGCGGTCGCGGCGGGTAGGTCGTCGCGCCGAGTCTCGATCTCGGCGAGCGTGCGCAATGCGCTGGCGACGAGATCCCGCAGGCGGTCGCGCTCATGCAGCGTCCATTCGGCGTAAGGCTCGTCGGCAAGGAAGTCGCCGCGATACAGCTCGACGCCTTCGCGGATCAGGTTTTGGGCGGCGTCATCGTCGTGGCCGGCAGCGGCGCAACCCTCGGTCACCAGCGCCTCGAATGCGTCGGCATCGATCCAGACGTGCCGGCGGTCGAGCACGTAACCGCCTCGGGTGGCGAGGACGAACGACGACGGCGAGTGCACGGCGCCGCCAGGCTCGAGCTGGTCGCGCAGCTCGTGAACGAAGTAGCGCACGCCGCGGGTATCGGGCGAGGAGTTCGGCGGCCAGAGGAGGCTGATGATCTCGTCGGAGAACACGCTGCGGTGCCGTTCGGCGATGAGCAACTTGAGGATCTGGCCGGAGCGGTTGTTAATCCAACGCCCATCCAGGGTCTCGTCGCCGTTGACGACGCAGGTGCGGCCCAGCACGAAGAGGCGCAGCTGGGGGGTTGCAGACCATGACGGGGAGCCGGGGCGCTCGCGTACCAGATGGCCGATCTCGCGCCGCAACTCGGTGACGACGAGCTGGTCTTGGGGCAAGGCCACGAGCGTCACGGACGCCGCGTCGAGCTGGGCGCCGGGCGGCAGGTCGACGCGCAGCGGCCCGAGCGGCCCGTCATAGCTCAGGGCGAGCTCGTGGACGCAGACGTCCTCCAACCGCGTGCCGGGCGTGCGGCACCCGAGGATGGCGCAGCCCAGCGGTGTGCCGATCCGCAGCGGCACGGCATCGCCTAACAGCCGTAGGGCGGCGCGGTTGGCCGCGACGACGCGACCCTCGGCGTCCTGGACGACGAATGCTGCGGGATGCTGATCGACCAGTTCCGCCGCCAGGTCCGCATCGATGGCCTGGCGGTTGACGCTGCTGAGTTCTTGCCTTTGCACCCGACCTCCGTTTTCGGCTGGTAGCGCATGTCTTACCCGCGCTGAGCGCCCGGCAGCGCTGGACTTGGCACGAAGCGCCACATTCCCGGCCAAAAGCGCCACATTCTCGGAGTCCCCCCCAATCGGCTAGGCGCCCAACATCTTCTTAACCGCCCTCCGCATTTCTGGCGGGCACACGCCCTCTAACGTCGCACCAACTGCTCGGGCCCGGGCTTCGCTTCGCGGCAAAAGGGCAGCGCAGAGCGGACCTAACGGACCTAGGGGATGCCCTGATGTTGACGTATTGCCGCGCGCGATCGCCGCGCACCGTCGTTCACCGCTGCAGGGATGCGAGAAGGTTCCCCGGCGACACCGAGGAAGGCCGCACACGGCGTGTGGTGGGTGCCGCGCGCGCCGGCGACCGGGAGGCGATGGGCGAGCTGTATGTCTTGCACGCGCCGGCCGTCCATGCCCACGTGCTGCGCGTCGTGCACGACGTCGACGACGCCGACGACGTCACCCAGCAGGTCTTCGCCAAGCTCCTGACCGGTCTGGACCGCTATCGGCCCGGCGAGGCGCCGTTCATCGTCTGGGTGCTGCGGGTCGCGCGCAACGCGGCCATCGACCACGTGCGCCACGAGCGGGCCGTCTCGGTCGACGGGATCGGCGACCCCTGCGTGCCGGACGATCGCGAGGTCGAGGAGCTGCGGACCTCGCTGCGCGAGGCGCTGGCCCAGCTCCCGCGCGGCCAGCGCGACGTGCTGCTGCTCACGCATCTCGTCGGCCTGTCGCCGCGCGAGATCGCGACCGTGCTCGGCTGCACCGTGCGGGCGGTCCACGGGCTGCACTACCGCGGCCGTGGCACGGCGCGGGTGACGCTGACCGAGCTCGCCGCGGCGCCCGCCGTCAGGCGCCGACCGTGCAGAGGCCGCCGTGACGGCGCGCTGCTGGAGCTGTCGGCATGAGGTGGCGCATGGTCGTGCTCGTCGCGCTGGCCCTGATCGGCGTGACCGTCCCGGTGGTGCTCGCCGCCACCCCGGGCCACGTCCTGCCCGCCCAGCGGCTGGACGCCAAGGTGCTGCTGCTCTCGGCCGACGGCACCGAGCCCGGCTTTGCCGCCTGGAAGTACGAGCTGACCCGCGAGGGCGTGCCGTTCGACGCCGTCGTCTCCTACACGGGCGCCGCCAAGACGAGCACGCTGACCGACGCGCGCCTGGCCGACTACGACGGCGACCAGCACGCGAAGTACGACGCGGTGATCCTGGCCACCGGTGACCTCGGCCACCAGGTAGACAACGGAAACGGCACGACGTCGTACCTCTCTGCGCTCACCGACGCTGAGTGGGCGGCGCTGGCCAAGTTCGAGAAGACGTTCGGGATCCGCCGGCTCAGCGACTACACCGCGCCCAGCCCCGCGCACGGCCTCGTCGCCGTGGGCGGCGCGAGCCAGGACGGCAAGGCCGGCACGCTCACCGCCGCGGGCAAGGCGGCGTTCCCCTACCTCAAGGGGTCGATCCCGATCCCTAACGACGACCCCGACCCGGCCTCCAGCGAGGCCTTCGGCTACGCGGGCTCGCCCGTCGACCCGCAGAGCTGGGAGACGCTCGTCAGCGCCCCCGGCGGAGGCGCCTACCTCGGCATCTACACGCACCCCGACGACGGGCGCGAGGAGATGGTCATGACGGTGGCCGCCAACGAGAACCAGAGCCACGCCCAGCTCCTGCGCCACGGGATGCTCAACTGGGTCACGCGCGGCGTCTTCCTCGGCTACCAGCGCAACTACCTGGAGCTGCAGATCGACGACCTGTTCCTCGGCGACGACGCCTGGGATCCGGCGACCCACACCACCAACTACGACCCGGCCGCCGCCAGCCGGATGACCGCCGGTGACGTCGCGCAAGCGGTGAGCTGGTCGGCGTCCCGCAACGTGCGCCTCGACTTCGCCTACAACGGTGGCGGCAGCGCCCTGTGGCAGGAGCAGACGGGTGCGACGAGCGATCCGCTGGTCGGCGCGATCCAGGGCAACAAGGCCTCGTTCGGCTTCGTCAACCACACCTTCGAGCACCCCAACCTGGACTGCTCGACGGCACCGTTCATCACCAAGCAGGTCAACGACAACGTCGCGTGGGCCAACGCCCACGGGATCCCGATCGACGCGTCTGAGGTCGTCACCGGCGAGCACTCCGGCCTGGCCAACTCCCGGCCGGGCAACCCGGGCACGATCGACCCGCCGTCGATCGACGAGGCCGATCCAGGCGACACGCCGGCGGCGACCGGAGGCGTGCCGGCGGGGACCTATGACTACGCGCTGACGGCCCACTCCGCGGCGGGAGAGTCGACCGCCTCGATCGTGCCCGGCGTCGCCGTCGCCACGGCCGGCGTCAGCGTCGTCGTCTCCTTCAACGCGGTCTGCCACGCGGCCAGCTACACGTTGTACCGGCGCACGGCGACCTCCGGGGCATGGAGCGTCGTGGGCACGCTCACCCGGCCCGAGAACGATCCGACCGACAATGGCACGGCGCCGCTGACGTTGACGATCACCGACGACCAAGCCACCGGGACCGCCGGCGCGCCGCCAGCAGCCAACGGCGCCGCGCTCGCGCCCTACGCACAGAACCCCAACTACCTGTCGGGGCTGCTGGCTGCGGGCGTGGGCTACGTCGCCACCGATGCCTCCAAGACCTACCCGGTCGACCCGGCCACTGTCACCGGCGCCCAATGGCCGGTGGGCGCGACCTTCACCGAAGGCACGCCGCCGGCGAGCTTCCAGGCCGTTCCGCGCTACCCGAGCAACGTGTACTACAACGTCTCACGTCAGGGCCAGCAGCTCGACGAGTACAACTGGATCTACGTCGCGCCGGCCAACGGCGGGGGCTGCGTGCCGATCCCTCAGGTGACGACCTGCCGCACGACGCCGGCGACCTGGAGCGAGTACGTGGCCAGCGAGAACAACGTCATGTTCCGCCACCTGATGGGCAACGACCCGCGGCCGCACTTCATGCACCAGAGCAACCTGGCCGACTACAACCCGGCGCTGCCCGCGACCGACCCCAACCAGGGCGGGATCTTGTACCCGGTCATCGACGGGCTGCTGGGGCGCTACGACGCAGCCATCGACCGCGCCAAGGCGCCGCTGGTGCAGCTGACCAGCGCGCAGGTCGCGGCGACGCTGGACCGGCAGCGCGCGTGGGCGGCGCATCTGGCCGCCGGCGATGTCACGGCGTGGCTGCAGGACGGCAAGCTGCACGTCAAGAACACGAGCGCGGGCGCTGTCGACGTGCCGCTGACGGGCACCACCGTCGGCGAGCCGTATGCCGGGCACCGCTCGGGGTGGAAGTCGATCGCCGCGGGTGCCGAGGAGGTCCTGACGCCCGACGAGCCGGTCAACAGCAAGGCGCCGACGGTCAGCGGCACGCCGCGTGCGGGGGAGACGCTGACCGCGCACGACGGCACCTGGACGGGCACGCCGACGATCGGCTACGGCCACCAGTGGCAGCGCTGCGACGGCCAGGGCAAGAGCTGCAAGAGCATCGCCGGCGCGACCGCCGCGACCTACGTGGCGACCGCCGACGACGTCGGCGCGACGCTGCGCGTCGTGGTGGCCGCCGGCAACTGGATCGCCTCGGTCAGCCAGACGCCCTCGGCCGCGACCGCCACGGTGGCCAAGGCACCGGTGGCGCCGGGCGACGGCGATCGCGGTCGTGGGCGGCCGGGAGCCGGGGGCAACCGGCCGGGCGAGGGCGTTTCGGGCAAGGGCAAGCAGGGCGCCGCGGGCTCCGGGCTGAAGCTCACCAAGCTGACCATGAGCCCGAAGCGCTTCGCGGTTGCTCATCGCCGCCAGCCGCGGGGGACGCGCCTGGACGGGTCGCGCATCACGTGGAAGCTCACCAAGCGCGCCACGGTGCGGCTCACCTTCCAACGGCAGGTCGGCTCCAAGAAGCACCGCCGCTGGATCACCGTCGGCACGATCCGGCGCTCGGCGCCCAAGGGCACGGGCGTGGTGCGGTTCACCGGCCGGTTCGGCGCCAAGCCGATGGCCCCGCGCACCTATCGCCTGACGGTTACCGCGACCGCCGGCCGGGAGAAGTCGGCCCCCAAGCGGGTCGGCTTCCGGGTGGTGAAGGGCTGACCGGCGACGGGACGAGACCACCAGAACGTGACGGATGCACGCCGCAAATGGACAGGGATGGGAATGACCACACGACAAGGACGGACACTGACGACGACGGCCGCGGAGCGCGGGCGATGAGCGGCGAAGCCATTGGCCCTGCGCACGACGATGCGCCCATCGAGCCGCGCCGGCGCTTCCGCCGCCGGACCGACCGCGACCCGACCATGGCGGGCGACGCGGAGGCCTTCGCCGCCGTGCGGGCCGAGCTGCTCCTGCTGCGCGAGGAGAACGCCAGGCTGAAGGCCGCTCAGCACCAGCGCGCGGATGTCAGCCGGCTCATCGGCCGCGCCCGCTCGCTCGCGGCGGCCGAGCCCGACCGCGACAGCATCAGCGACGACGTCGAGCAACTGCTGGTCGAGGGCCTGCTCATCCGCGAGTCGCTGCTGGAGATCTGCCAGGAGGTTGAGCGGTCGATGGTCGCCTTCGAAGGCAAGTTGAATGCCTTGGTCGCCGTGAGCAGCAGCCGGTCGCGGCCGCCCGCGAGCCACGATGACGCAGAGATCG
>JBEVLC010000049.1:0-9492 GCA_040509415.1 Baekduia sp.
ATCTCCGCGGGCGAGATGCGGGTCGGTTTGAACGTCACCTGGACGTCGAAAACGACCCGGACCGTCGAGCAAGCGGTCCGGGGCGTCTGGCCCCTCATATGCGAGGGGTAGACGACCCGGACCGCGCAGCGCGCGTTGGCGGCGCGAGCGCGTGGGGAGGGCGGTGATCCGTGATGTCGCCATCCGCGCGGACTCTGTTCGATGCCCACACAAATGCGCGCCGAACTACAGCTCGCCTACGCACCACACGCCTCAGATCGCAGGAGCGTGGTGGCGATCGTCACGGAGCGCCGACCATCCAGCCACGCCTCGCGGTGCACCATCCCGCTCTCATCGTGACGCCCGCGCCCCATCCTTCGGCCGCCGCGGGAAGAAGCCCGAGGTGCGCGCGATGTACTCCGCATAGCCCGGGCGCTGTGCCATCGAGCGCTCCAGGTGGTCTTTGCCCGACACGCGCGTGAGCAGGAGGGTGACGACCGCTGGCCCAATCAGCGACCACCATGCGCCGGAGGACAGCGCGATGAGCCCGATGCCCCACCAGACGCAGAAGTCGCCGAAGTAGTTGGGATGGCGGGTGAGACGCCAGAGGCCGCGGTCCATGACCATGCCGCGGTTCGAGGGATCGGCCTTGAAGCGCGCCATCTGCGCATCGCCGACGCCCTCGAAGAACAGTCCCACCGCCCAGAGCGCGACACCGACCCAATCCAGCCACCCGAGTCCCGCGTCCCGCGCCGACGCGCCTTGCACCGGCAGCGAGACGACCCACACGAGTACCGCCTGGAGCAGGAAGACGTTGACCAGCGAGACGATCCAGAAGCGGTCGCCCCACTTCTCGCGCCAGGCGCCATAGCGCGGGTCCTCGCCCGGATGGCGCAGCTTGCGGGCGCCGATGTAGCCGGCCAGCCGCAGGCCCCAGATCGTCACGAGGATCGCCAGCAGCGTGCGGCGGCCCGCATCCCCGTCGCCGCTGATGAACGCGACCCACGCGATCACCACGAAGCCCAGGCCCCACGCGATGTCCACGATCGAGACGTCGCGGAGTGCCAGGCTCACGAGCCACGTCGCGATCAGCAGGGTGAGTACGGCGCCCGCGGAGAGCGCTAACGTGGCAACTAGGCCGTCCATGTGAGGTGTTCGGGCCTCGGTCGTGATCCGATCACGGCACGTGGCACGAACGCATCATCGTGAGGATCGCCGTCATCGGAGCTGGGGTCTCGGGCCTCGTCGCTGCCCATCAGCTGCATCGCGCAGGACACGAGCTGTCGGTCTTCGAGGCGGCGGCGTATGCCGGTGGCCACACGAACACCGTCCGCATCGACGAGCCGGACGCCGCGCTCGACGTCGACACGGGCTTCATCGTGTTCAACGATCGCAACTACCCCAACTTCGAGCGGCTACTCGATCGCCTCGGCGTCGCCTCCCAGCCCTCGGACATGAGCTTCGGCGTCGGCGACGAGGACGGCGACTTCGAGTACGCCAGCACGTCGGCCAACGGCCTGTTCGCCAAGCGCGCGCATCTGGCGTCGCCTGCCTTCCACAAGATGGTCTTCGACGTCCGTCGCTTCCAGCGCGAAGCCTGCGCGCTGCTGAGCTCCGATGAGGACCCGTCGCTGGCCGAGTGGCTGCGCGACACGCGCTTCAGCGACGCGTTCGTCGACAAGCTGATCGTCCCGCAGGCGGCCGCGGTCTGGTCGGCCGACCCTGAACAGATGTGGTCGTTCCCCGCGCGCTTCCTGGTCCAGTTCTTCGACAACCACGGGATGCTCGACCTCAAGGAGCGCCCGAAGTGGCGGGTGATCCAGGGTGGCTCCAAGCGCTATGTGGAGGCGTTGACGGCGCCGTTCGGCGACGCGATCCGCCTGCGCACGCCCGTTGAAAGCGTCGTCAGGACCGACGGTGACGTCACGATCACCCCGCGCGGCGGCGAACCGGAGAGCTACGACCACGTCGTCTTGGCGGTCCACGCCGATCAGGCGCTGGCGATCCTCGGTGCTGACGCCACGGCGCGCGAGCGCGACTTGCTCGGCGCGTTCCCCTTCGCGCCCAACGAGGCTGTGCTGCACCACGACGAGCGGCTGCTTCCCCGCCGGCGCCGCGCCTGGGCAAGCTGGAACTACCACTTGCTCTCCACGCCCACTGGCCGGCCGGCCGTCACCTACCACATGAACCGCCTGCAGTCGTTGCGGTCCGATCGTCAATGGTGTGTGACGCTCAACCGCACCGAGGCGATCGACCCGGCCAAGATCGTGCGCACGATCCAGTACGCGCACCCCGTCTTCACCGTCGCCGGGATGCGGGCGCAGGAGCGCGTAGGCGAGATCAGCGGCGGGCGCGGGCGCACGCACTTCTGCGGCGCCTACTGGGGCTGGGGCTTTCACGAGGACGGCGTCGTCAGTGGCCTGCGGGTCGCCCGCGACCTCGGAGCGGCGACATCGTGACGGCGCGCAGCGCGTTCTACGAGGGCACCGTCCGACACCGCCGCTTCGCCGTGCGCGAGCACGCGTTCCGCCACAAGATCTCGATGGCCTACATCGACCTCGACGAGCTGCCGCGGCTGCTCGACGGCCGGCTCACCAAGCGCGGCTTCGGGCTGGTGCGCTTCCGCCGGGAGGACTACTTCGGCGATCCGGCGGTCCCGCTGGACGGCGCGATCCGGGCGCTGGTCGCCGAGCGCACGCGCGGCTCCGCGCCGGATGGTCCCATCGGCGTGCTGACCCAGCTGCGCACGCTCGGCCACTGCTTCAACCCCGTGAGCTTCTACTACTGCCATCGCGCCGATGGAACGCTGCACAGCGTCGTCGCCGAGGTGACGAGCACGCCGTGGGCGCAACGCCATGCCTATGTGTTGCTCGCAGACGATGCACGCGTCGTCCACGGCGCCTTCGACAAGCGGCTGCACGTCTCGCCGTTCATGCCCATGGATCAGCACTACACCTGGTCCTCAACACGGCCGGACGCGACCAACCCCATGCTGTCGGTCCACATCGAGAGTCGCGCGGGCGGCGAGCGCGCCTTCGACGCCACGCTGGCGCTCACGCGCAAGCCGCTCACACGCCGCACGGTCGGCCGTCATCCCGCCGCCACGATCCGCGTCCTGGCGCTGATCTATGCCCACGCCTTCGTCCTCGCGCTCAAGCGCGTCCCCGTCCACGCACGCCCCTCGTCGCACCCGGAGGTTTCGTGACCGAGCGTCTCGCCCGCAAGATCGTCCTGTCCGTCCTGGCCCACATCGAGGTGGGGCGCCTGACCATCGTCGAGGGCGGCGAGCGCCTGAGCTTCGGCCGCGGCGCCCCCGAAGCGACCGTCTGTATCCAGGACCCGGCGGCATGGCGGGCGCTGTTGCACGGCAGCCGCGGGATGGCCGAGGCCTATCGCGACGGGCTGTGGGACTCGCCGGATCTGACCGCGGTCATTTGCGTGGGCGCCCGCAACGTCGCGGGCATCGACGCGATCCGCCGGCGGCTGAGCCCGCTGCGCGAGCCGTTGCAGCGCGCGCGTGCCGCGTTCCGGCGCACCACGCCGCGCCGCGCGCGCAAGGACATCGCGGCGCACTACGACCTCGGTAACGAGTTGTTCGGGTTGATGCTCGACGACACCATGATGTACTCCAGCGCGGTCTTCGAGCACCCGCAGATGACGCTGCGTGAGGCGTCGGTCGCCAAGCTGGACCGGATCTGCGACAAGCTCGACCTCGGGCCTGCCGACCACGTGCTGGAGATCGGGACGGGCTGGGGTGGCTTCGCCATGCATGCCGCGGCGACGCGTGGCTGTCGCGTGACCACGACGACGATCTCGCGCGAGCAGCACGCCCACGCGGTGGCGCGGGTGCGGGCGGCGGGGTTGGAGGATCGCGTCACGGTCCTGCTGGACGACTACCGCGACCTCGACGGCCAGTACGACAAGCTCGTGTCGATCGAGATGATCGAAGCGGTGGGGTGGCAGGACTTCGGCACGTTCTTCCGGGTCTGCAGCGACCGGCTCGCTCCGGATGGCTCGATGCTGCTGCAAGCGATCGTCATGGACGACCGCGCCTACCACGTCGAGCGCGCGTCGAAGTCCTTCATCCGGACCCTGATCTTCCCCAACGGCTGCCTGCCCTCGCGGGAGGTGATCGCACGCTGCGTCGCACGTGACACCGACCTGCACGCCGTCCACCTCGAGGACCTGACCCCGCACTACGCCGAGACGCTCAAGCGCTGGCGGTCCAACTTCGACGCGTCGGAGAGCGAGTTGGAGGACTTGGGCTACGACGAGCGCTTCCGCCGCCTCTGGCGGTTGTACTTGGCCTACTGCGAGGCGGGCTTCGCCGAGCGGCGCATCGGGCTGATCCAGACCGTGCTGGCCAAGCCGCATTGGCGGCCGGAGGCCACCGAGCCGGCCGGCGCGCTGGGCGCGCTCGCGGCGGTGGGCTCATGACCCGCGCCCGGTCCGCCGCGGTCGCTGTCCTGGGCCTGCGCGTTGTCTACGGCGTCGCGCTGGTCGCGGCGCCCGAGCGGCTCGCGCGTCGCTGGCTGGGGCCGAGCGCCGCGACGCCGCCGACGCAGGTTCCGCTGCGGGCGCTCGGCGTCCGCGAGGCGATCCTCCACGGCGGCGCGATCGCCGCGGCGCTGGGTGGCCGTCCGGTCCGGCCGTGGCTGGCGGCCTCGATCGCCGGCGACCTGTCCGACATCGCCTCGACCGTCATCGGACGCGCTGGCCTGCCTGGTGAGGCGCCGGTCGCGACGGCCGTCGTCGCTGGCGCCTCGGCAGCGCTGAGTGCGGTCGTCGCCGTCGCGGTGGACGCCTGAGGCGTGCCCACGCCGTCGCTGGCCTACGCGCGCCGTGGGTCGGGACCGCCGCTGGTGCTGTTGCACCCGCTCGGGGCCGACCGCCACGTCTGGGATCCGGTCCTGGACCGGCTGGCGCACGAGCGCGACGTGATCGCACCAGACCTACCCGGGTTTGGTGGGTCGCCGTCGCTGGCCCTCGCCGATGGCCAGACCCCTACCCCGGAGCGGCTCGCGGTGGCGGTGCGCCGGTTCGTCGAGACCGAGCTCGACCTCGCCGGCACGCCGTGGCATGTCGCCGGCAACTCGCTCGGCGGTTGGGTCGCGCTGGCGCTCGCGCTCGACGGTGCGGTCGCCTCGGTCACCGCGATCGCGCCCGCCGGCCTGTGGGCGCGGCCGCTGGGGCCCAAGCCAAGCGTCGCGCGTCGTGCCGCGCGTATCGCGGCGCCCGTCGTCGGGCTGGCAAGCCACAGCGAGCGCCTTCGGGGCCTGATCCTTGCCGGCGCCGTCGGCCATCCCGAGCGCGTCCCGCCCGCCGCGGCCGCCCGCCTGGTCCGCGCTTACGCCCACGGTCCCGACTTCCCGGCGGTCAACGCGGCGATGCGCAATGGGCACTTCACGGCACTGGCCGACATCGACGTTCCGGTCACGCTGGCGTGGCCACAGCTCGACCGGCTGGTTGGTCGTCCGAGGACGCTGCCGCCCCATATCCGCAACGTCACATTGACCGACTGCGGACACATCCCGACCTGGGATGACCCGGAAGCGGTGGCCACGGTGCTGCTGGATGGCAGCGCCGCGCATGTCGGCGCACGCTGACGCCCGGCTCACATTTACACTCGACCGTGGATGAACAAGCCGGAGCCTAGGGTCGCGCTCGTCCACGACTTCCTGCTCGACCTGCGCGGAGCCGAGCGGGTCTTCCTCGCGCTCTGCGACCTGTTCCCCGACGCCGACATCTTCACGGCCGTCTATGACGAGGCGGGGACCGAGGGACGCTTCGCCGATCGTCGCATCCACACGTCGTTCCTGCAGCGGCTGCACCCCGACGCCACGTCGTTCCGGCGCCTGCTGCCGCTGTACCCCTATGCCATGGAGGCGCTGGACCTCGCCGGCTACGACCTCGTGCTGAGCAGCTCCTCGGCATGGGCGCACGGCGTGCTGCCCTCCGAGAACGCGGTGCACGTCTGCTATTGCCACAACCCGTTCCGCTATGCCTGGAACGCTCGTGAGGCGACGCTGTGCGCCCGCGGGCCGGTCATGCGCGCCGCGCTCGGCGTCGTGCTGCAGCGCTGGCGCCAGTGGGACTGGATCGCTGCCCAGCGCGTCGACCGCTACATCGCGAACTCCGAGACGACGCGCCGCCGCGTCGCGCGGTACTTCACGCGTGACGCCGAGGTCGTCTACCCGCCGGTCGAGATCGAGCGCTTCAAGCCCGGCGTCGTCGGCGACCACTACGTCGTCCTCTCCGAGCTCATGCCGCACAAGCGCATCGAGCTGGCCGTGCGCGCGTTCAACGAGCTGCGCCGGCCGCTGGTGATCATCGGCGACGGGCCCGACGCGCGCCGTCTGCGGCGCCTCGCCGGCTCGACGATCCGCTTCACTGGCCGCGTCTCCGACGCGGAGGTCGCGCGGCTGTTGTCGACCTCGCGCGCGCTGGTCGTCACCGCGACTGAGGAGTTCGGCATCGCCGCGGTCGAGGCGCAGGCCGCGGGGCGCCCGGTCATCGCGCTTGCCGAGGGCGGCGTGACCGAGTCGGTGCAGGAGGGGCGGACGGGCGTCTTCTACGAGCAGGCGACGCCCGAAGCGCTGGCCGCGGCGGTCGCCGCGTTCGACCCGCTCTCGGTCGATCCGGCCGACTGCGTCGCCAACGCGCAGCGCTTTGGCCAGGAGGCCTTCGCGCGGGGGATCCGTGCGAACGTCGAGGAGGCGCTGGCGGCCGGATCGAGTCCTCGGAGCGACCGGCGCCGCTCGGCGCGCGGGCTGGCGCTCGCCGGCCGCCGCGCCGCGTGAGCGCTGAGCTGCCTCGGGTTCGGGTCGCGGTCGTCGTCCCCAACCGGGACGGACGCGACTGGCTGCCGGGACTGCTCGCGTCGCTGCGCGCGCAGAGCCGGCCGGCGGACCGCATCGTCGTGGTCGACGACGGCTCGCGCGACGGTTCCGTGGCATGGCTGCGCGGCGAGGGCGTGGAGGTGGTGGAGCGTGAGATGTCGGGCGGCTTCGCGGCCGCGGCCAACGCGGGCTTCGCGGCCGTGGCCGGCGAATGTGACGCGGTCGCGCTGATCAACACCGATGTCGTCCTGGAGCCGGAGTGGCTGGCGCGGACCGTCGAGGTGTTGGAGGCCGTACCCGAAGCGGGTGCCGTGGCGTGCAAGATGGTGGCGATGGATGGTCCGGGGCTCATCGACGACGCGGGGGACACGTTGCGGCGCGACGGCGTCTGCGAGCAGCGGGGGCGCGGGCGCCGCGACGACGGGCGCTTTGATGCGCCCGACGAGGTCTGGGGCGCGTGTGCGGGCGCTGCGCTGTACCGGCATGGCGCGGTGGTCGGCGTCGGGGGCTTCGATGAGTCCTATGGCATGTACTTGGAAGACGTCGACCTCGCGCTGCGCCTGCGGCTGGCGGGGTGGACGTGCCGCTACGAGCCGGTGGTCGCGCGTCATGCCGGCGCTGGCTCGGGCGCGCCGGTCGGCTTCTTCGTTGCGCGCAACACCGTGTTGCTCGTGGTCCGCTGGTTCCCGCTGCGCTGGGCGCCGTTCGTGGCCTACCGGCAGGCGTCGTGGCTGGTCGATGCCGCGCGCCGCGGGCCGGGTGCGCTGGGCGCCCACCTGCGTGGGCTGGCCGCCGCGGTGCCGCGGCTGCCAGGCGCGTGGCGGGCGCGCCAAGGCCCGGGCGGGACGCAGCGGGCGGCGATGGAGCGCGCGGTGCCCGTGCGGCCGTGGCGCGGGCCGGCGGCCGGCGGCCATCCCGGAGCGGCGGAGTGACGGTGGCCGCGACCTCGCCGCAGCGGGAGCCGTCGGCCGGCTTCTTCCGGGTCTACGTGCATGTGTCGCCGCTGCGGCTCGTTGTTCTCGCGCTGCTGAGCACGGCGTCCGCGGCGATCGACTACCGCGCCGGCCTCGGTCCGCACGACGAGGGGCTGATGCTGCAGTGGGGTCACAGGATCGCGGGCGGCGAGTGGCCCTACCGGGACTTCTGGTGCAACTACCTGCCGGGCGCGCCGCTGCTGCAGGCGGTGATGGGCGATTCGCTGGTCGTCTGGCGCGTGGTGCGCGCGGCGCTGGCGGGGGTCTGCGCGGTACTGGCCTACCTGCTGGTGCGGCGCGAGACCGTCAACGACCGCTGGGCGCTGGCCGCGTGGGCGGGCGTCACGGCGGCGATGGCGTGGCCGCTGACGCCGGGGCCCAACGCACCGGCGCTGGCGCTGGCGCTCGGCAGCCTGCTGGCCGCGCGGCGGCGCCGCGGGTGGGCGGGGATCCTGGCGGGGCTGGCGTTCCTGTTTCGGCCGGAGATCGGGGTGGCCGCGGCGCTCGGCGCTTGGATCCTGGATGGGCGGCGGAGTTGGACGCCGGTGCTGTCGGCGGCGTTCGTGGCGTTGTTGGGGCTCTTGCCGTTCTTGGTGGTGTCGCCCGGCGAGCTGCTCTCGCAGACCTTCGGCTTCGCGTCCAAGCAGCACCTGCAACATCTCCCGTTCCCGCTCGCGCCGCACACCATCGACCCCAACAAGGTGCTGGAGCGGACGTTCCCGGCGTTGTTGGTGGCCTTCACCGTCCTGTGGGCCGCCACCGTCCTGCCGCGCCGTCGCGGTGGCGCGCTGGTGCCGCTGATCGTGGTCGGGCTCGTGTACCTGCTGGCGCGCACCGACGAGTTCCACCTCGTGCCGCTGGCGGCCGTCCTGGCGATCGCGCTGGCGGCCGCGGCGGCGCGCGAGGGGCGGATGGTGCTCAAGGTCGCGCTGGCGGCGGGCCTGGCGCTGATCGTCGCCCACGGCATCGATCGCCAGCTCGGCAAGCTGACCGACGCCACGCATCTGGCGGGCGTCGATCTCTCGACGGTCGGCGGCGTGCGCACGGCGCCCGGCGACGCGCACGCGCTGGAGGAGCTCGCCGCCGCGGTCCGGGCCCGCTCGAAGCCCGGCGACCCGTTGCTCTCGGCGCCGCCCCGCTATGACCGTGTCCGTGTAGGCGACACCTTGTTGTACACGTTGCTGAATCGCACCAACCCCACGCGCTATGACGTCGTGCAGCCGGGCGTCGTGACGACGGCCAAGGTCCAGCGCGAGATGCGGAGCGCGTTGGCGCGGACACAGACGAAACTGATCGTCCGCTGGATGGCGCCGGCGGCCCGGGAGGTCGAGGACAACGGTTCGGGGAAGTCGTCGGGCGTGACGCTGCTCGATGACTACATCGCGGCGCGTTATGCGCGGGTCGGGCGGTTTGGGGACTACGTGCTGCTCGCTCGGCGCTGAGGCTGAGGCGTGGTTGGCGTTCAGCGCAGGCGTTGGTTCGGGTGCGGGGCGTGGTCTGCCGGCACCGAGAGGAGTGAGCGGGGTCGGGGGTCCGGCGCGCCAGGGGTCGTCCGCTAGCGCCTGGGCCGGCGCATCGGCACCGAACTTCAGGCTACGGGCGGGTGCGGGGCGCCGTATGACGAACTATTCGTCATTGCGCGACCCGGACCGAGCGTTCGGGACCGAATCGCAGATCTGTGTCGTGCTGACCCCAAATAT
>JBEVLC010000050.1:0-20625 GCA_040509415.1 Baekduia sp.
CCAGTGCCGGTCGTATCCCGCCTGGGCGATCTGGGCGCCCAAGGTCATGTCCACCAACCCGCCGGAGCGCCGGCCCGCCCAAGCGCCGGCGCGGATCAGGGCGCGCACGTGCTCGTGGGCGGGCAGCTCGCACCGCGGGTCGTCGGTCAGCGCGTTGAGGTCGGAGGCGGCGTTAAAGCGCGTCCAGCGGCGCTCGAGCTCGGCCAGCAGCGCCCGCGCATCGGCGGCAGCATGGACCAGGCGCGGCGAGGGCCCGGGGCCGGCCACGCGGTCGACGAGGACCAGTTGGCCACGGGAGCCCATCACCGGGAAGTCCTGGACGAGCAGGCTCATGACGCGCTCGTGCTCGCGCCGGGCGTCGAGGAGACCGAGCCCGAGGAGTCCCTGGAGGAGGAGCCGTCCACCGAGCTGGAGTCGTCGCTCGACGAGCCGTCGTCCCACCCGTCCGACGACGTGTCGTAGGGATCGCTCTCCGTGCTCTGCGTCGACTGCGACGTCGAGCTCGTGGTCGTCGACCCCGTCGTCGCCTTCTTCACGTTTGCCAGCGCCGGGTCATCACCATCATGAACTCGCAGCGCCAGCACCCCGAAGATGGCGACGAAGCTCGCCACCGCGCCGGCAGCGAAGCGGCGGGCGCTCGGCACGCGACGGCGGGACGGACGCGGCGGGGCGGTGGGATCTTCAGGCATGACGTCAGGATCCGCGCGGGACCTGAAGTCGTCCTGAACCCAGCCTGGGCGTTCGCTGAGCGCTACCGGCGCAGGTAGACCACGGCCCGCACGCCCTTGGGCAGGCCCTTGCGGCCGAACTTCGGCACCTGCACGACCCGCTGGAAGCGCGGATCGTGGTCCAGCGCGCGCTCCCATTGCGGCGCGCGGTGGCGGATCTCCGCGGTCCATGGCGCGCCCCAGCGGCCGGTGCGGATGATCGGCTGGATCAGGATCAGGTGCTGGCCGACCTCGACCTCGGGCGCCAGCTTGTCCAGCGTGCGCTTGGGGCCCGCGGCCTTCAGCCGGTCCAGCGCGTCGCGCCAGTCGAAGACCCGGTTGTCACTGACCGGCCCCATCGCATCGGCCCAGCGGTAGCCGTCGCCGAGGTAGTAGCGCATCGCCGGGCCGTACTCGGGGTGGATCGCAACCACGAGGTCGCGCGGCGCGATCAGCCCGTTCTCTTGCAGCGTGCGCGCGACGCGGTAGGCGTCGCTCTTGCCGCGTATCGACCGCTCGTGGGAGTCGAACCACAGCACCAGCACGATCGCCAGCGCGACCAGGCCGACCTTGCCGAAGCGCACGACGCCCGCCCCGGCCAGCAGCAGCGCCGGCCCGACGAAGACCGAGAAGTAGCGCGTGGCCCAGGCCGGCGAGGCCTGCGAGGCCAGCCACGCCAGCGCCATCGCGACGCCCAACATCACGGCCAGCGCGACGACGCTGCGCGAGCGCTCCCGCCCTTCGCTCCCACCGCGCAGCGTGGTCAGCCCGGCGGCCGCCACGACAGTGAGCAGCAGGGCCGTCTCCACCCCGCCGACGAGGTTCTGCATGCCGCTGATCAGCCCGTCCAGCGGCGGCTTGGCCGACCACGGCGCGCCGGTGTGCTGCGCTTGGAAGAGCAGCGTCGGAACCCACGGCAGGTACAAGACCACCAACAACCCGAAGCCGATGAGCCCGTCACGGAACAGCGGCGCGCGCTCCCCTTCCGGCGCTGTCTGCCACAGCACCAAGAACGCCACGCCCATGCCCACACCGAGGAACAGCCCCCAGTTGTGCGCGTAGACGGTCAGCGCCGTCAGGAGGCTGAACGGCACCAGCCAGCGCCGGTCGCGCACCGCGTAGGCCATCGCGAACGCCGCGCTGCTGACCAGCCCCAGGAGCGCGACCAAGGCGTACATCCTGGTCTCTTGCGCGTAGTAGGTCAGAAACGGCAGCGTCGCGCAGAGCGCCGCGGTCGCCCACGCGGCGCGCTCGCCGAACAGCCGGCGAGCCGCAACCCACCCGGCCGGGATCGTCAGCGTCGCGCAGAGCACCGACAGCGCGTGCGTGCGCGACTCGCCGTCGCCGCCGACCACGCTCATCCAGACGTGGAGCAGCATGTAGTACAACGGCGGTGAGCCGTCCTTGCGCAGCACGCCCGGGATGTCGAGGAGCGGGTGATGCGCGATGCCGACCGACAGCCCCTCGTCGATCCAGAACTTCGCGGTGATCGCGTGCGTGCGCAGCGAGACCGACAGCGCCATGATCGCCAGGACGCCGGCGACGCGCAACACCGTAGGATGGCGCCACAGCGCGACGCCGGACGCGCGAGCGCCGGCGCGTTCCTCGACCGTCGCGCTCACGCCGCCGGGCTCCCGCATGCGGTCACGATCCGCCACTTCGGCCCGGTCGCGACCGTCCGCTCGGCGCCGATCCCGCGCAGCGACGGCACGGGCCGGCTGTGGCCCGTCGTCTTGACGCGGAAGACCACGGCCGGCCGTGTCGGCGTCAGCGAAACGTCCTGGGTGTGCAAGTGCAGGTTCCAGGCCACGACCGGCACGAGGAAGGGACCGGTGAACGGCTTGCCGCAGGCCTTCAGCCGGTCCTCGCCGCCCGCCTCGCGCACGAGACCGGGCAGCTCGTCGGCCAGCTCGGCCTGGTACTGCAAGCCGCGCATCATCGGCGCGAAGTTCTGAAAGCTCGGGAACGCGAAGCCGAGCCCGATCAGCGCGGCCACGACGACCACGAGCGCACGCGCCTGATGCTTGCCCGCCAGCGCGGGGACGGCCCGGCCCGCGAGGTCGATGACGCGCCCCAGCCCCCACCCCGCGCCCGCGCCGCCGAGGACGATCAGCAGCGCGACCGGCGCAATCAGGTAGCGCTGGTTGCCCGAGAAGCCGTCTGAGGTCATGTAGGCGACGAGCCCCAGCCAGCAGATCGCCAGCCCGGCGAGGAACGCGACCGCGCGATCGCGGCGCGCGATCACCATGGCCACAGCCGCGACGAGGCCGGTCACGAGCGGGGCGGTCAGCATCTCGCTCGCGTCTTCGAGCACGGCGCGGACCGGGCTGTCGGCGTAGGTCGGCGCGCCCGGGTTGACGTCCTTGGCGCGGTGGGCGGCGCGCAGCAGATCGCCCGAGCCCCACCACTCCGGCAGCAGCCACAACGCGACGACGCCGGCGCCGGCGCCGATGATCAGGCGCGCCGGCAGCTCACGCTTCCACAGCAGCCACAGCCCGTAGAGGCCCAAAAACGGCCACGCCTCGGGGCGCAGCAGCCCCGCGCAGACCGCGAGCAGGAACGCCGCCCGGCGATCGCCGGCCAGATGGCGGTCGATCGTCGCCAGCAGGAACGCGACGATCAGCCCCTCGGAATTGCCGAGCGCCGCGTTGCGGATCCACCACGGCGCGATCGCCAGGGCGGCCGCCGCGGCAACCCCGCCGACGATCCCGCCGCCGAGCCGCCGCGAGACGCGGAAGGCAAGCACGATCGCGGCGATCGCGCCGGCACGGGCGACGACGAGCCAGAGGTCCGGCGCCCACGAGCCGAACAGCGAGAAGACGGTGGTGAACAGGACCGGCAGCGGTTTCCACGACGGTCCCCCGGTGGTGACGAGATCGAAGTGGGCGATCTCGCGACCCCAGATGATCCACGACCAAGGGTCATAGGTCGGGGCGCTGGGCAACAGCAGCGTCAGCGCGGCGAGCGCGACGCAGACGGCCACCAGCAGCAGCCCCCCGTGCGCCCGCGCACCAGCCAGCGCCGTAGCGGACGGCGCCTGCGGGACCTCGATGGCAGCGGAGCGTTCCTCGACCAGCACGGCGCTGAGCAGGGTATGCCCGTGGGCGGCCGTTTTCGCTGTGGCCTTAACGAAGCGCAACGCGCTGCGACAGCCCATCAGGACGCGACGCCCGTACGGTGGCCGCGCGCAGAGAACTGGCCGGTAGACCAGTGCCCACTCCTGACCCCGGACCTAGGCTCGATCTGAGTTCTATGCCTTCCTCTCGCTCATCGTCCATCCCGGTCCCTCTGCGCCTCGTCGAGACGCCGGAGTCCGAGGGCCCGCGCGTCACGACGCCGACCGCGGTGTTCGCGATCGGCGACCGAGCGGACGCGATCCGGCTCGGCCCGGTGTTCGGGGCGACGCAGCGACTCGGCGCCTTCATCCCGGTGGTCGTGCTGACGGGCCGCTCGCAGGACCAGCGCGTCGTCTGCGATCTCGGCGAGGAGCTCGGGCTGGGGACCGCGGCGCACGCCCTCACGATCGACGGGCTCTCCGATGCCGAGGTGACCGCGCAGACGCTGA
The DNA here is from genome assembly GCA_040509415.1 of Baekduia sp. Classification (GTDB taxonomy): domain Bacteria; phylum Actinomycetota; class Thermoleophilia; order Solirubrobacterales; family Solirubrobacteraceae; genus Baekduia. The sequence continues at coordinate 4,273 of JBEVLC010000050.1, forward strand.
CGTCCTTCGACCGCCTGCTGGGCCAGATCACGCCCGAGGTGATCGTGCTGACCGGCGACTCCGACACGACGCTGGCATGTGCGCTAGCAGCCGCCAAGCAGAAGGTCGCGGTCGCCCACGTGGACTCCGGGCTGCGCTCCTGGGACTGGAGCACGCCCGCCGAGATCAACCGCGTGGTCATCGACCGGCTCTCCGACACGCTCTTCACCCACAGCCACAACGCCGCGGAGAACCTCACCGCCGAAGGCGTCCCACCGGGCCGTATCGAGGCGGTCGGCTCGACCGTCCTCGACGCGCTGAGCCGAATCGAGCCTCGCGCGCGCAAGCGCAACGTCTGGGAGCACCACCACCTCGGCCGCCATGAGTACGTCCTCGTCGTGATCACCGGCGGCGGCGAACGCCTCCAGGATCCCGCCCAGTGCGACGTCCTTGCCGAGGCGCTCGGCACGATCGCCGCGACGGCGCCTGTCGCCTACTGCGCCGGGCTCGCCGCCCGCGCCGCCGGGCTCGACGACGCGATCGCGCAGATGGCGCACCCGAACATCCACACCGTGCCGCCGTTGGGCTACGCCGACTTCATCTCGCTCCAGCTCGGTGCCGGCGCGCTCGTCACCGACGCCGCGACCGTGCAGGACGAGGCTGCCGGCCTCGGCGTCCCCTGCTACTCGCTCGGTGCGCTGAGCGAGCGGCCGATCACGCTGACGCACGGCACCAACGTGCTGCTTGGCGACGACGACGCCGCGATCGCCGAGGTTCGCCCGACGAGCAACGAGCGTCTCACCTGCGCGATCCCACTCTGGGACGGCCATGCCGCCGACCGCATCGCCGACACCCTGCTCGCCAACTACGCGGTGCAGGCCAGCTGGGCGTCGCTCAGCGCCCCGTAGCACCCTTCGAGCGCCTCGGCAGCCCCGGCCCAGGTCAACGCTTCGGCGCCGGCGAGGCTCGCCGTGCGCAGGCGCGCCAGCAGCGCGGGATCACTCTGCAGGGCGCGGAGGTGCTCGGTGAGCGTCGTGACCGACCCGGCCGGATGGATCAGCGCGTCGACCTCGTGCTCGGCGACGGCGCCCGCGTGGTCAGAGACCGCCAGCACGCAGCCGGTGGCGCGCGCCTCGTAGGTCACGAGCGCACTGCCCTCCTCGACCGACGGCAGGACAAGGACGTCGGCCGCGCGCATGACGTCGGCCATCGCGCCGGTCGGGCCGAGGTGCTCGACCGACGGGTCGTCGAGCAGCGGCGCGAGCACCTCGAGATAGGGCGCGTCGATCGGGCCGGCGATGACGAAGCGACCACCCGCGGAGCCAGCGCCCGCCCCATGCCATGCCTCCAGCGCGACGTGCAACCCCTTGCGCGGCTCACCACGCCCGGCGAACAAGACAGTGAATGGCCGGCCGCCAGCGTCGTCGCGCCCGGCAGCCGAGAACCGCTCGGGGTCGTAGCCGTAGCGGTGACGCAGCAGGACCTCAGGCGCGAAGCCGCGCTCAGCGAACGTCCCCGCCACGAACTCCGACGGGCACAGCAGCCCGTCGGCCAGGGCGTACTCGCGCTCCTCGCGCGCCAGGCGCGCGGCGTCGTAGGCGTGCGGGCTGCTCGCATCATGCCCGATGCCCAGTTGCGCGACGACCTCGGCAACGGCGGCGAACGCGAACGCGGTGTGCGCGTTGGGCCGCTCCAGCGCCGACGGCGTGCCGATCGCCCGCGCGGCCTCCAGCGTCCGGGCCGCGCCCAAGGGCCAGGTGTGGACGACGTCGAACGCTTCGCTGCCCGCATCGTTGAGCAACTTCGTGGCGCGGCGATCGTGCCAGGTCAGCGCGCGGTCCTTGCCGACGACGCGATAGGGAACCTTGGGCCCGCGCGGCAGCCGCATCGTCTCGTGCACCGCCACGCCAGCGGGCAGCGGACGTTCGAGGCTGCCACAGATGACGGTCACGTCGCGGCCGCGCTCGGCCAGGCCGGCGACTTGGTGCCACGCGGTCGTCCCGATGCCAGGCCCGCCCAAGCGCGTCGGGAACGAGTACAGGATGCGCTGGACCGTCGGCATGCTCGCCGCGAGCCTAGCTCGATGACGCCGCGGCGGATCGCCGCGCGGCACGCGCGCGCCGGCGCCGGCGCAGCCACCCCATCGCGCGCCCGTCGCCCAGGACGCGGCGGGCGGTGCCGTCGGCCGTGCCGGCCAGCGCCAGCACCGCGCCGGCGACCAGGCTCCGCGGCCGCGGGCCGAGCAGCGTGACGTCGGCGTCCTCGGTGCGGTCGTGCGCGAAGCTCGACTTGTACTCGGCATCGCCGTAGCCGTAGTCGATCGTCGCGATCCCATCGACGGCGCAGAGGTCCTCGACCATGCGCATCTGCACGTAGGTGCCAACGCGCAGCTTGGCCCACTCGGGGTCAAAGCCGGTGGCCACGCCGAAGAAGGTGGTGCCGAAGCCGTGGCCGATCTCGTAGGCGACGGCTTCGCCGTCGACGGCAAGCACCCACGCGCGCACGCGCCCGTTCGCGAGGCCGAGATCGAGCAGCGCGAGCTGCTCGGGCCCGGCCTGGAAGCCCGCACCGAGCCCACGCTGGTAGCTGCGCGCGGCGATGGACTCGAGGTCGGCGACGAGCGCCGCGCGGTCCTCAGGCCGCTGGTAGCGCCGCACCTGCAGCCGGTCTCCGTACTCGCCCTCCAGCACCCGCGCCAGCTTGCGCACGCTGCGCCGGGTGCGAGACGACAGCCCTGCGACGTACTCGTCGAAGGTAGCGGGCAGGCGCAGATGCCAGTGCCCGGCGGCCGGCGCGGTTGCCGGGCCAAGCAGGCGCGGCCAGCGCGCGCAGGCGCGGGTGAGCGGGCCGTCGACCGCGGCCTTGTGGAGGTGGACGGCGTCGGCATCGCCAGCACGCACGGTCTGCCACAGCGCGGCGACCAGCGCCTCCAGCGCTGCGTCGTCGACCGCGGCGACGCCACCGTGGACGATCGTCACGCAGCGCAGGCGCGGCGCGGGCACGCGGCGGGTGCCGACGCGCGCGCCGGCATCGCGGAGCTCGAGCCGCCCCATCGCCATCGCGCGGACCTCGCCGTCACGCTCGAGCACGAGCACGTGCGGCGCGACGATGTCGTCGCGAAACCGCTCGACGGTGAGGAAGAAGTCGATGTCGGCCTCGAGGTCGGCCCATGCCAGCGTCGCCCACGCGTCACGCAGCGCCTCGACCTCAGCCGCCGTGCGAGCGACGGAGACTGTGCCCTGGTCGGTCGTCACGACCTGCGGGAGTGCCGGGAGGAGGGAGTCCGGAGGATCGACCGTGGCGACGCTCATGTGCGGCCAAAGGTACCGGCGCGATCGCGGCCCAGACCAGGCCGAACGGCTAGCTCCGCCCAGGTTCCCGGCGTCTATCTTGCACCCATCGTGAGCACGAACGCCCCGCTCAGCTACGCGTTGGTGACGCCAGCGCGCAACGAGGCCGAGAACCTGCCGCGGCTGGCCGAGTCGGTCATCGCCCAGACCATCGCGCCGGCCGCCTGGATCATCGTCGATGACCACTCCGACGACGGCTCCTTCGACTGGACCACCGAGCTGGCCGCACAGCACCCGTTCGTGCACGCCGTCGCGTGGGCGGGCCCAAACGTCGGCGGGGTCTCAGAGGGCCGCCGCGAGGCGCGCGACCTGCACGCCTTCCGTGCCGGGATCGACGCGCTCCCGGCACCGGTCGACGTCGTCGTCAAGGTCGACGCCGACACCGCCTTTGACCCCGACTACTTCGAGCAGCTGATGGCGAAGTTCGCCCAGCAGCCCGACCTCGGCATCGCCGGCGGCGGCTGCTACGAACGTGAGGACGGCGAGTGGATCCTGCGCCCCACCGCCCTCTCGCACCCGCGCGGCGCATCGCGTGCCTACCGCTGGGCGCTGGTGCAGGACATCCGCGCGCTGGAGCCGCGCATGGGCTGGGACGGGCTGGACGAGATCAAGGCCCACCTGCGCGGTTTTCGCACCCAGCAGTTCCCGGAGCTGGTCTTCCGCCACTACCGCCCCGAGGGCGGCCGCGAGCGCCACCTGCTGCGCGCCCGCGCGGTCACCGGCCGCGCCTCGTGGTTCATGGGCTACCGCCCGAGCTTCGTCATCCTGCGCGCGTTCTACCGCGCCCGCCGCGAGCCGGCCGCGCTGGCCATCATCTGGGGCTATTTCTCCGAAGCCGTCAAGCGCACGCCGCGCTGCGCCGACGCGGAAGTCGTAGCCGTCATCCGGGAACGCCAGGCGCTGCAGACGCTGCTGCGCGACGGCTTCCCCGCCCGCACGTGAGCGCCACGGGCCTGGTCGCCGGCGCCGCCGGGACGACGGCCGCGATCGGCGGGCTCGCCCTCGCCGCCGAGGCCGCGACCTATGCCGCCAAACGGCGTGAGATCGCCGCGCTGCGCGCCCGCTGCCGCCGCGACCGCGTGCTCGCGCTCACCTACGACGACGGCCCCGGCCCGGAGCTGACGCCGCGGATCCTGCAACTGCTGGCCCGCCACGAGGCCCACGCGACGTTCTTCGCGCTGGGCATGCGCGCCGAGGCCGCCCCCGAGGTGCTCGACGCGGTCGCCGCGGCCGGCCACGAGGTGGCCTGCCACACACAGGTCCACCACAACGCCTGGAAGGTCGGGCCCGCCACGGCGCTGACCGACATCGCGCAGGGGTACACGACGCTCGCGCCCTGGGTCGCAGCCGACGGCCGCTTCCGGCCGCCGCACGGCAAGCAGACGCTCCTCACCCGCCGCGCGCTGCGTCGTCGCGGCGCACCGGTCGCGTGGTGGACGGTCGACTCCGGCGACACGTTCGCCGAGCTCCCGGAGCCCGCGTCGGTGGCCGACCAGGTCCGTGCCGATGGCGGTGGGGTCGTGCTGCTGCACGACCACTCCGCCCAGCGCCCGGCAGAACGCCTCGACTACGTCCTCGACGTCACCGAGCGCCTGCTGGAGCTCGCGCGCACCGACGGCCTGACGGTCGCGCCGATGCGCGCGCTGGCCGCGGCTTAAGCCTCGACCAGCGACCCGTCGAACGGCTGGACGGCGCCGCCGTTGTCCAGCGAGCGCTGCAGCGCCTCGAGGACCTCGACGACGGCCAAGCCCTGGGCCGCGCCGGAGCGCGGCTCCTCGATCCCGCGCACGCAACGCGCGAAGTGCCGGCACTGAATCCGCAGCGGCTCCTCGCTGGAGATCCGCGGGATGTAGGTATCGCCGTGGCGCAACTGCACGTACTCGCCGTAGGACGCCGGCTGCCAGTCGCGGCCGGAGCCGTCGCCCGAGCCGGAGTGCGTGACGCCCTTGTTGAAGATCTTGACCTTCTCGTCGGGGTTCATGTCGTCGAACACGGCCATCTTCTCCGACCCGACGATCGTCATCCGGCGCATCTTGAAGGGATCCATCCAGGACAGGTGCATGTGCGCGATCACGCCGCTGGGGAAGCGCAACGTGCCGAAGACGACATCCTCGATGCCCTCGTGGATGAAGCTCTGGCCTTGGGCGGCGACCGCGACCGGCAGCTCGCCGACGAGGTGCAGCATCACCGAGATGTCGTGCGCGCCAAGCGACCACAGCGCATTCTCGTCGCTGCGCACCTGGCCGAGGTTCTGGCGGTTGGAGTACAGGTAGTGGGTTCGCCCCAGCTCACCGCTGTCGACCAGCTCCTTGAGCTTGGCGACGCCCGGATGGTGCACGAGCAGGTGACCGACCATCATCAGGACGCCGGCCTCCTCTGCCGCGGCGGCCATCGCGCGAGCGTCGGCGCTGGTCAGCGCCAGCGGCTTCTCCACGAAGACGTGCTTGCCCGCCTCGATCGCACGCAGCGCGAGCGCGGCGTGCGAGGGCGCGCTGGTGGCGATCGCGACGGCCTCGACGGTCTCGTCGGCCAGGACCTCGTCGAGGTCGAGCGTCGTGCGCGCCTCCTGGAACTGCCGGCCGAGGCGGTCGAGGCGGCTTTGGTCGAGGTCGCACAGCCATGCCAGCTGGGTCTCTTCCAGGCCGCTCCAGGCACGCGCCAGGTTCGGGCCCCAGTAGCCGAGGCCGAGGGCGGCGACACGGACGGGATTCATGCGGAGATCGCTCATCGCCATGCATCCTCTCGCGCGATGCCCGGCCCGACACCCGCAGGCCGGTCAGGGTCACCTAGCCGATGGTCGGGGATCTGCGCCGATCCGCCAGGCCTCAGACAGACCTGGGCTTACAGTGAGTCAAGCAGCGACACGACGGACGGCGCGGGGCCGTCCGGAGCCGCCCAGACAAGGACGAACTGTGGACATCACCCAACACCTTCGAGTCATCAGCCGCTGGCGCAAGGTGCTCATCGCGAGCGCCATCCTGGGCCTGGCCCTCGCCGCGCTGTTCACGCTGAAGATCTCGTTCTCGGGCGGCCCGAGCGCCAGCTGGCGCCATGCCGCGAAGTGGGAGAGCACGTCGCGCATCTTCGTCACGCAAACCGGCTTCCCGTGGGGGCGCACCACGCTGCCCGACGGCCGCGAGGACCCGAAGCTGAAGATGACGCTGGCCGAGAAGCAGGCCGCGGCGGACGCGGCCAACGACCCCGACAGCCCCGCCTTCGCCGACCCTGGCCGTCTGTCGCTGCTGGCCATCATCTACGCGTTCATCAGCCAGAGCAACACGGTCTCGACGATCAACGCCAAGCCGCTGCCCAAGGGCAGCGAGGTCACCGCCGTCGAGATCTCCGATCAGAACCAGGGCGCGCTGCCGATGTTCCAGCTCAACGCCACCGCTGAGACCGAGGCAACGGCCAACGCGGTCAACACCGAGCGCGCACAGGCGCTGATGAGCTACCTGACCCAGCAGCAGGACGCCTACAAGGTCCCGGCCGGCCAGCGCGTGAAGCTCAGCGTGCTCAACAAGCCCTTCGCCACCAAGGTCTCCGGCCACGGCGAGATGCTCGGCGTCGCCATGCTGTTCCTCGCGCTGGCCGCCGGCGTGAGCACCTGCTACCTGCTGGAGAGCCTGCGGCTCAGCCGCCAACGCCAGGCCGCCGCCGACGACGACCCGTTCAACGGCGAGGTGCTCGAGCCGGTCAGCTGGAGCAACGGCGCCCCCTCCAGTCCGCTGCACGACGCCCCGCAGCGCTCCGTCCGCTAGCCCTTCGTCGCCGTGCGCGGATCACAGCTCGTCACAGCCGGCGGCGTAGATGCCGCCGGCGCGGTGCCCCCTGCCGCCAAGCCACCGCTGCGCAAGGCCGACCGACTGGCGCGCTTCGGCCTCGCCGCGGCGGTGCTCGGCGCGTTCGGGGCGGTCGCCGCCGACGTCTATCCGCTGCCGGTCGTCATCGCGATCGTCACCTGCATCGTCTTCGCCGCCGCCCACCGCTGGCTGCTGGCATGGCGCACGATGCTCGGGTCGATCATCCTGGTGATCCTCTTCATCCCGATCAAGCGCTACGAGCTGCCGGTCCACCTGCCGCTGCAGCTCGAGCCCTATCGCATCCTCGTGCTGGCCACCGGCGCAGGGCTGATCGGCTCGCTGCTCATCGACGAGCGGCTGAAGTGGCGCAAGACCCCGGTCGACGCACCGATCGCGATGCTCGTCGTGGCGATCGCGCTGTCGGTGATGACGCGCTCGGACCACATCCTCGGGCACGGCATGAACGAGTACGTCGCGCGCTATTGCCTGTTCTTCGCCAGCTACATCGTCGTCTTCTACCTGATGACGCTGGCGCTGACCAAGCGCAGCGACGTCGAGGCGCTGGTGCGGTTGCTCGTGGCGGGCGCGGCGGTCGTCGCCGTGGCGACGATCTACCAGAGCCGGACGGGCTACAACATCTTCGACCACCTCCAGCAGTGGATCCCGATCCTGCGCTTCAACGGGATCCCGTACGTCACCGACCGCGGCGGCGGGGCCCGGGCCTATGGCTCGGCGCAGCACCCCATCGCGATGGGCGCCGCGTTGATGATGCTGGTCCCGCTGGGCATCTACCTCGTTCGCAAGACCGGCCAGAAGCGCTGGTGGCTCGCGACGCTGCTGCTCCTCCTGGGCGCGCTGGCCACCAAGTCGCGGACCGGGATCATCATGATGGTCATCCTGATCATCGTGATCTGGATCCTCAAGCCGGCGGCGACGCGGCGGATGATCCCGAAGCTCCTGCCGCTGCTGATCGTGGTCCACGTCGCGCTGCCGGGCACGATCAGCACGTTCAAGAACACGTTCTTCCCGACGGGCGGGATCGTGGCCAGCGAGACGCAGACCGACGCGACCTGGCGCGTGAACTACGGCCGCGGCCGCATCGGCGAGTGGGATCCTGCGCTGAAGGAGTGGGCGCACACGCCACTGTTCGGCCAGGGCGTCGGCACCCGCGTCAACGACCTCAAAGATCCGAAGTTCAACGCGCCGATCCTCGACGACCAGTGGCTCGGCTCGATCCTCGACATCGGCGCCTTCGGCCTCGTCGCGCTGCTGTGGTTCTTCACGCTCGCGATCCGAAAACTGGGGCGCCTCGCGCGCCGTGACGACTCCGATGACGGCTGGCTGCTGACGGCGCTCACGGCGTCGATCGCCTCCTACGCGTTCGGGATGCTCACGTTCGACGCCTTCAACTTCGTCCAGGTGACGATGCTGATGTTCCTGCTCGTCGCGTTCGGCGTCGTGATGCTGCGCGCCCACGAGGACACCCAGAAGGCGGCCGCCGAGGCCGAGAAGGCGCGAGCGTGACCACGTTGGCGACCGCACCGCCCGCGCCCGAGCTGCCCGAGCTGACCGACGTGCCATCGCCGCCGCCGGTCGCCGGGTCGCGCCTGCGCACCCAGGTCGTGGCGGGTGTCATGTGGAAGTTCCTGTCCCAAGGCTTCCGCCAGGGTTCGCGGCTGATCGTCGCGCTGATCCTCGCGCGGCTGCTGACGCCTGAGCAGTTCGGCGTCGCCGCCGAGGTGCTGGTGATCTCCTCGCTGGTGACGGTCTTCTCCGACCTCGCGTTCGGCGCAGCGCTGATCCAGCGCGCGGAGATCGACGAGGACGACCGCAGCACCGCGTTCTGGTCCTGTGTGATCAGCGGCCTGCTGTTCACCGGCATCGGCATCGCGCTGGCCGGTCCGGTCGCCGACTTCTACCGCGAGCCCGACGTCAAGCCGCTGCTGACCGTGCTGTCGCTGCAGTTCGTGGTGACCTCGCTGGGCACCGTCCAGGAGTCGCTGCTCACGCGCGAGCTGCGCTTCAAGCTGCTCGAGACGCGGCAGATGATCATCACCGTCGGCGGCGCGGCGGTCGGCATCGGCGCGGCGGCGGCGGGCGCAGGCGCCTGGGCGATCATCCTGCAGTCGCTGAGCCTCAGCGTGCTCTCGACGATCCTGTTGTGGTTCATGTCGCCGTGGCGGCCGCGGCTGCGCTTCTCGCCGCGGGCGCTGCGCAACGCGGCGTCGTTCAGCGGCTACATCTTCGGCCACCGTCTCCTCTACTACCTGCACCGCAACAGCGACAACCTGCTGATCGGGCGCGTGGTCGGCGCGGCGTCGCTGGGCGCTTACGCCATCGCCTACAACGTGATCCTCGTGCCGTTCAGCCGGATCGCCTCACCGATCCAGGACGTCCTGTTCCCGGCGTTCTCGCGGATCCAGGACGAGCCCGAGCGCATCGCCGGCGGCTGGCTGCGCGTCACGCGCGCGGTCGCCTCGGTCACCGTGCCGATGCTCATCGGCATCGCGATCGTCGCGGGCGACTTCGTCGACGTCGTCCTTGGGCCCAAATGGCACGACGCGGCGCTCGTCATCCAGATCCTCGCCTGGGTCGGCATCCTGCAATCGCTCCAGAGCCTCAACACGGGGATCCTCGAAGCGCTCGGCCGCGCGCGCACGATCTTCCGCTACACGGTGGTGTTCTTCGTAGCCCACCTGATCGCCTTCGCGGTCGGCGTGCACTGGGGGATCATCGGCGTGGCGGTCGGCTACACGATCTCGACGACGATCATCGAGCCGTCCTACCTGTGGCTGACCGCCCGCGCGGTCGGCATCTCGCCGTGGACGTTCCTGGAGACCATCGCGGGTGTGTTCGAGGCCGGCGCACTGATGGGGCTGATCGTGCTCGGCGGGCACTACTGGATGGTCGAGGCCGACGTCCCCACCGCCCTGCGCCTGCTCGGCAGCGCGCTGCTGGGCGCCGCGGTCTACGTGCCCCTGATCGCCTGGCGCTCCCCGCTGCTGATCGACGACGTCAAAGAGCTCCGCGACCGCCGCCGGCAGCGCGGCGCCGTCGCCACCGTCTAGAACTGGCCGGATGGCCGTGAAGCGCACGCGCGGAAGGAGGAACATCAGGCATATGTCCAGCAGTCGTCAGCCACGCCGGGGCGCTTCGGCGGGGCCGTTGCTCCTCGTGTGCTCCTCCGGCGGGCACCTCCTCCAACTCGTCGGCCTCCGTGACGCCTTCGACGCCTTCGAACGCGTGTGGGTGACCTTCGACAAGCCGGACGCGCGCGCGCTGCTGACCGGCGAGCGCACCGTGCACGCCTTTGGCCCCACGAACCGCAACGTGCCCAACCTGCTTCGCAACCTGCGCCTGGCCCGACGCCTGCTGGCGCGCGAGCGGCCATGCGCGATCGTCTCGACCGGCGCCGGCGTCGCGGTCCCGTTCGCCTGGCTGGGCCGGGCGATGGGCATCCCGGTGGTCTACATCGAGAGCGTCACGCGGATCTCCTCGCTGTCGCTGTCGGGCCGGATGATCAAGCCGGTCGCCAGCGACCTGTTCGTCCAGTGGCCCGAGCTCGCGGCAGCGACCCCGGGCGCCCGCTACGAGGGCAGCAACCTCGCGGTCGCCGCATGATCTTCGTCACCACCGGCACCAACGAGCAGGGCTTCGACCGCCTCGTGCGCGCCGCGCGCGAGCTGCCCGGCGACGAGGAGCTCGTCGTCCAGTACGGCTCTTCGCATGAACCTCACGGCCGCGGCCGCTGGGAGGCCTTCATGCCCTGGGAGGAGATGGAGCGCGGCATGCGCGAGGCGCGCATCGTCGTCGCGCACGCCGGTGTCGGCTCGATCCTCCTGGCCCACCGCTGTGGCAAGCGCCCCGTGGTGATGGCGCGGCGCGTCGACCTCGGCGAGGCCGTCGACGACCATCAGCTCGAGCTCGGCCGCCGTCTGCATGAGCGTGGCGAGGTCACGCTCGCCGAGGATGACGCGGCGCTCGCACGCGCGGTCGTCCACGCCGACGGAAACCTCGCGCGCGCCGAGGACGCCGGCCCGGTCAACGGCCCGCTGGTCACCGAGCTGCGCGCCACACTCCAGCGCCTCACGGGGGTCGCATGATGCGCCGGCTGCTCTTCCTCGCCTACCACTACCCGCCGGTCGGCGGCGGCGGCGTGCAGCGCAACCGGCGCTTCGCCGAGCACCTGCGCACGTTCGGCTACGACCCCGTGGTCGTCACCGGAACCGGGTCCAAGGACTCGCGCTGGAGCCCGCTGGACGCGACGCTCGCCGACCCGACGCTCGCCGATCTGGAGACCCATCGCGTGCCCGGCCCCGAGCCGGCGCCCGGCAGCGGGCACGCCCGGCTGATCAACGGGCTGCTGGATCGCCAGGACGCGCTGCTGCGCTGGTGGCTGGACGGCGCGCTGAAGGTGGGCCGCGAGGCCGGCGCCGGCTGCGAGGCGATCTTCGCGTCGCTGGTCCCCTACGAGACCGCCCAGACCGCGATCAAGCTCTCCGACGAGCTCGGGATCCCCTGGATCGCCGACCTCCAGGACCCGTGGGCGCTCGACGAGATGTGGCTCTACCCGACGGGCCTGCATCACGCGATCGACAAGCGCCGGATGCGCCGCCAGCTCGGCCACGCGGCGGCGATCGTCATGAACACGCCGGAGGCCGCCGCGCGCCTCACGCGCGAGTTCCCCGAGCTCGCCTCGCGCATCGTCGTATCGATCACCAACGGCTTCGACGCCGCCGACTTCGAGCGGCCGGTCGCGCCGCGCACCGACGACGCGTTTCGCATCGTCCACACGGGCACGATGCACACGACGACGGGCCTGCGCCTCCGCCGCCGCAAGCGCCTGCGCAAGATGCTCGGCGGGGTCACGCGCAACGTCGACTTCCTGCCGCGCTCGCACGTCTACCTGCTCGAGGCGATCGAGCAGCTGCGCGCCGAGGACCCGGCGCTGGTCGAGAACGTCGAGGTCCACCTCGCCGGCGTGCTGACCGAGGCCGATCGCGAGATCGCGCAGCGGTCGCCGGCCTGCCGCCTGCTCGGCTACTGCTCCCACGAGGACACGCTCGCGCTGCTGCGCACCGCAGACGTGCTCTTCCTCCCCATGCACGACCTCGCGCCGGGCCACCGCGCCGGCCTGGTCCCCGGCAAGGCCTATGAGTACATCGCCTCGGGCCGGCCGATCCTGGCCGCGGTGCCCGACGGCGACGTGCGCGACATCCTCGGCGCCGTCGGGACCGCGAGCTTCTGCCGCCCGGCGGACGTCGCGACGATGGCCGGCCTGTTGCGCGCCGCGATCGAGGCCCGCAGCGCGGGCGTCGCGCCGCCGGTGGCCGACGCCGCCGCGATCGCGCCCTACGAGCGCCGCGAGCTGACCCGCCGCCTGGCCGAGACGATCGACGCCGCCATCGGCGTTACCGCGCCAGCGGCGACCGCCACGGCCTGACGCTCAGCCAAACGGCGAGCGGCCGGCGAGGTCGGCCGCACGGCGCGGTGACCAGGCACCCGCGAGCGCGGCCTTCAGCCCCGCCCAATGGCCGCGAGCGTAGCCGGGCCGTCGGCTGCGCAACACGAGGTGCGTGAGCTCGTCGAGCGCGGTGGCCAGCGCCACCAGCCGTGCGGCCCGCACGCCCTCGTGGACGAGCACGTAGCGCACGTGGCTGCGGACGTCGGCCGTGCGCAGCTGGCTGCGCGGCGCCGAGTGCCCGCCGCCGTGGACCACGACCGCGTCCGGGACGTAGCGCACGCGGAGGCCCGCGGCCCACAGGCGCGCGCAGAGATCGGTGTCCTCGGCGTACATGAAGAAGCCCTCGTCGAGCCCGCCGAGCGCGACCAGCGCGTCGCGGCGCACGAGCATGCACGCGCCCGACACCCATTCGGGGTCCCACGCGCGGTCGTAGGCGGCCTCATCGTGGACGAGGTCGTCGCTCCACGCCGCGTTCGGCCACAGCCGGTGCAGCAGCAGGGCCTTCGACAGCGCCGAGCGCAGCCGCGGGAAGCGGCGCACGCTGCGCTGCAGCACGCCGTCCTCGTCGACGATCCGCGGCGCGGCCAGGCCGATGCCGGCATCGGCCTCGAGCACGGCCGCCAGCCGCGCCAGCTGGTCGGCCTGCATCGCCGCATCGGGGTTCAGCAGCAAGACGTAGGGCGCCTGGCCGCGACCGATGCCGATGTTGCAGCCGTAGGCGAAACCGCCGTTGCGCGGCGCAGCGACCAGGTCGGTGCCCGGCAGGTCCTCGACAGTGTCGAACGCGGGATCGGTCGACGCGGTGTCGACCACGATCACCTGGACGCCCGGCGCCCCGGCCAGCGGGGCCACGCAGGCGCGCAGCGTGTCGCGGCTGGCATGGGCGACGACGACGACATCGACGCCGGCGTCGGCGACTCCGGAGCTCATCGGGACGGCAGCTTATTCGCGCAGGCCGCGGGCGCCGACGTGCGGGACGACGGTCGACGGGGACCGCAGGTCCGCGGACAGGCCGAGCGAATCGACGACGCGGTCGGTCGTCCCGCATTGCTCCTCGGTCCAGACGTTGCGGACGTAGGTCACCCCGGCCTCACACGACACGCCGGGCGCGAGGTTGTGCTCGTAGCGGACGTGCGTGGCGAACTCCGCGCCGCCCGCGGGCTGGAAGGCCTGGTCAGACGTGTTGTGCCGGACCACGACGTGGCGGCCCACGCCGAGCTGCGCCGAGTAGTAGCACTCCGACACCGGCGTGTTGGCGCAGCGGCCGAAGATGTTGTCCTCGATCAGCACGTGCTCGGGCGGCGACTCGTTGCCGTCGGCGCCGTAGGACATCCGTAGGCCGACGCTGCCGCAGCGCTCGAAGCGGTTGCCGCGGATGACGAGGCCGCGGCCGTTCTCGATCTGCAGGCAGTCGACGTGCGCGGTCTTGCTCGTCGTGTTGATGTCGTGAAACAGGACGCCCTCGATCGTCAGCCGAGTCGGCACGATCAGCGGATCGGACCCATAGACGCGCTGGATCTCAGGATGGGTGCCGTCCGGCGCGCTCGTGCCGCCGATGCTGCCGCCGCGGATCGCGAGGTCTCGACCACCGGTGATGTAGAGCAACCGCTGGCGGACGTTGCGCAACCCGACCTCGACAGCCTGGTTGAACACCGAGGTGCCGACCGCCAGGCGCCGGTCGCCGCCACCCACCAGCGCGATGCCACGTGGCCCGGGCTTGCCGTAGCTGGGACCGAACGTGACGCCGACGAACGACGCCGATGCGCCGCGCGCGGGCACGAACGTGACGCACGCCGCGGCACGTGCCCGGCTCACGCAGCCGCTGCCGCTCTTGGCATCGTCGGGCGTGATCACCTGCTCGGGGTAATGGCCGGCCGCAATCTCCACCAGCTGACCCGGGCGGGCAGCGTGGTAGGCACGGTCGAGCGTCGCGCAGGGATCTGCACGGGTGCAGTCACCCGTGTCGTCGCCGGTGGGCGCGATGAAGCGCGACGCGTCCGGCAACCGCGCCGTGCTGACCGCCGTGCCGGCATTGGCCGTCGGCGCGGTCGTCGCGGCGATCGTCGGATCGGCGGCCGGTGCGACCGGCGCCGAGGGACGCCCGGCGTGGTGCAGCAGCAGCACCGCCGCACCGCCCGCAGCCAGCAGCGCGATCACCGTCGCGAGCATCAGCATCCCGCGCTGAAGACGACCCATCGCTCAGCGCTCGCGACGAGCGTCAGACAGCGTGCCCCGCAAGCTTCCGGCGACCAGCGGCAGCTGCAGGCAGCAGTACTGGACGACGCGCAGCCGGAGGCGGTCGGCGCGCGTGGTGCAAAGCCCGCGGCGCTGAAGGCGCTCGATGCCCCAGATCGATCGCCACGGGATCCAATAGCGCAGGCGGCGCCATTCGGGCGCGTGGTCGCGCGCGGCGCCAACGCCATGGCGACCCAGCCATGAACCCCCGCGGCCGAGGCGGAACGCGACGCGGGCCAGCTCGCGCGCGCGATTGCGCGTCGGGTGCGCGACGATCGCGTCGGCCGCGTAGACCATCGTGATGCCGGCCATCCGGGCGCGCTCGCCGAAGTCACGGTCGTGCGTCTGCCAGGCGGCATCGCCGTCGAAGCCGCCGAGCTGCTCGAGGACCGCGCGCCGGGCCCACAGGTTGGCGGTCGCACCAAAGCCCTCGACCACGTACTGCTCCTGGTCGAGGTAGCCGCGGCCGTAGTCCATCATCGCCGACACCGTCGGCTGCTCGGGGAGCAGCAACTCGATGTGCCCGGCGACCAGGCCCGAACCGGACGACTCGATTGCGGCCAGACCGCGCTCGATCCAGTCAGGGGCGGGGATCGTGTCGTCGTCGGTGAACGCGATCACGTCCGCGGCAGCGTGCTCGACGCCGAGGTTGGAGGCCGCGCCGGGCCCGAGCGAGCGTGGTGAGCGCACGACGCGCCCGAGGCCGCTGGCCTCGACGACCGCGGCGGTGTCGTCGCTGGAGCCGTCGTCGATGACGACGAGCTCGAAGTCCTTGACCGTCTGCTCGCGCAGGCCACGGAAGAGGTCCGGGAGGCGCTGTGCGCCGTTCTTGGTCGGAACGACGACCGAGACGCGGGGCACGCTCATGCCTCCGCGGGTGCCAGTCGCACGCGCGCCTCGCCACCCTCCTGGCGCCCGCGCAACGCCAGTGCGCCGAACACGACGGCGTTGCCCAGCGCGGCGACCGCGAAGGCGATCGAGACGCGATGCAGCGGGGCGCCGCTCAGCGTGAGCTCGACGGCGATGAACGCCGCGGCCGATGCCGTCCAGATCGCGGCGGTGCTGACGGTCTCCGAACGGGCCAGGGCCGCCTGCGACAGCGTGCCCGCGACGAGGTAGCCGCCGGCGCCAAGCGCCAGCAGGGCGAGGTCGGTGCGCGTCGTGTCGAAGCCCGCGCCGTAGAGCGCGTGCATGACCGCGGGCCCGATGGCGAACGCGCCGACCGCGGCCAGGCCGGAGAACCCGGCCAGGACGCCCAGCGTGCGACCGACCGCGCGGCGGAACCCGGCGACGTCGCGGCGCGCGAGCATCGTGGTCAGGTTCGGCAGCAGCGCGGCCGACACGCCCTGAAAGAGGTACGCGGGGGCGCGAACGAGCATCGTGGCGGCGAAGACGACGCCCGCCGCCTTGCTCGCGCCCTCTCCGCCATGGAGCATGACGAGCACCGGCCCGCCGCTGAGCAGGATCTGGTCGCCGAGCGCGACGAGGCCGAGCGGGCCCGCGAACCGCGCGAGGCGGCTCGAGG
>JBEVLC010000051.1:0-14422 GCA_040509415.1 Baekduia sp.
ATCCCGACCTATCGCAACTGGCGGGGCCTGGTCGAGCGGGCCATCCCGTCCGCTTTGGCCCAGGACCATCTCTCGATCGAGGTCGTCGTCGTCGGCGACGGCGCGCCACCTGAAACCGCGAAGGCGATCGCCGAGCTCGGCGACGACCGCGTGCGCTACGTCAACCTCCCGATGCGCGGCTTCTATCCCGAGGACGAGACGAAGCGCTGGTACGTCGCGGGGACCCCGCCCATGAACCATGCGCTGCACCTGGCCCGCGGGGAATGGATTGCGATCCTTAATGATGATGACGCCTTCCGGTCCCATCATGTGAGCACGCTGCTGGCCACCGCGCGCGCCGAGCGGGCCGAGGTTGCCTACGGCAAGCTCGTGTGCCTCGCGCCCGACAAGGAGGACCAGGTGCTCGGGTCGTTCCCGCCTGTGTTCCCCTTCGGCTGGCAGCCTGCCCTCCAGCATCGCGCGATGCGGATGTTCGAGTTCGAGCTGTCGGCCGCGGCGCTAGACGAGCCGGGCGACTGGAACCGGACGCGGCGCATGCTGCGCACCGGGGTGCGGTTCGCGTTCGTTGACGAGATCCTCGTCGACTACTACCCCAGCCGACTGTGGACGACCGACCGCTGATCCGCTTCCAGGCACCGGTCCTGCCGCCGGTGGCCGAGGTCGCCACGTACTTCGCTGCCGCAGAGCGCGCGCGGTGGTTTTCGAATCAAGGTCCATGCCTGAAGCTGCTCACCGAGCGGCTGGAGGCGTACCTCGGCTCGGGGCTGCGCTGCGTCCCGCTGGCCAACGCGACGTCTGCGCTTGCGCTCGGGCTCCGCGCGCTGGTCGGGCAGCCCGACGAGCGCCGACGGGAGGTCGTGCTCCCGTCGTTCACGTTCGCGGCGGCGGTCAGCGCAGTGCTCTGGGCCGGGCTGGAGCCGGTGTTCGTCGACGTTGAGGAGCAGTCGTGGCACCTGTGCCCCGACGCCCTCGAGCTGGCGCTGGAGCGCGACACAGTCGCCGCTGTGCTGGCGGCGTCGACGTTCGGAACTCCGCCGCCCGACACCATCCACGCGCGCTGGCAGGCGGCTGCGGCGGGGGCCGGGGTGCCTTTGCTCGTCGACTCCGCGGCAGGCTTCGGGGCGCTCACGGGCGCGGGCGAGCGGCTCGGGGGCCAAGGCAATGCGGAGGTGTTCTCCTTCCACGCGACGAAGCCGTTCGCCATCGGCGAGGGCGGCCTGCTGGTGTCTGCTGACGCCGACGTGGTCGCTCGCGTCGCCCGCCTGGCCAACTTCGGCTTTGAGGCCGGGTCGGTGAGCGCGGAGGTGGGGCTCAACGCGAAGCTGGCCGAGTGGCCGGCCGCCACGGCGCTCGCGGTGCTGGACGGCTTCGACGAGGTGCTGGCCGCCCGGCGCGCCGCCGCCGCCGAGCTGCTGGCCGGCGTGTCGCCATACGGCTACCGGCCCCAGGCCACCGATGGTGAGCCGGCCTGGCAGTTCGTCGCCGTGCTCGCGCCATCGCGGGCGGTGCGGGATGCGGCGATCGAGATCGCGGCGTCCGATGGGATCGAGCTGCGCTCGTACTTCTCGGTGCCGCTGCACCGGATGCCGGCGTTCGGCGGCCTGCCGGTGGCCGGCTCGCTGGCGACCACGGAGCGTCTCGCCGGCCGGATACTGTCCCTGCCGATGGCCAACGACCAGAGTGCAGACGACCGGCAGCGGATCGTCACGGCGCTCGCGGCGGCGGCCGCCGCGGAGGCGGCGTGAGCGGTTCGTTCGACGGTCGCCGCTTCCCGTTTCGGGCGTGTGGCGACGACGTCACCATCTACGAGCTCGTGCGGGTGCTCGACCCGGAGGCGATCGTCGTGGGGAGCCACGTCATCGTCGACGACTTCGTGTTCCTCGCCGGCGGGCTTGGCACAACGATCGGCTCGTGGGTGCACATCGCGAGCTTCGTGAGCATCTCCGGTGGAGGAGAGCTCGTGGTCGAGGACTTCGCCGGGATCGCGACCGGCACGCGGATCGTGACCGGGACCGATGTCATGGACGGCTCTGGCCTCACCGGGCCGACCATCCCCAGCGACTTGCGGTCCGTGCGCCGTGGGTCCATCCACATCGGCCGTCACGCCGTGATCGGCGCCAACTCCGTGGTCCTGCCCGATGTCACGATCGGCGAGGGGGCGATCGTGGGCGCGGGCGCGGTGGTGACCAAGAGCCTCGAGCCGTGGACGATCAACGTCGGTCAGCCGGCGCGGCCGGTGCGCGACCGGCCGAGCGCGGAGGTCCTGGAGCGCGAGGCGACGCTGCGCGCACGCGCCGATTCGTGACGCGCGGCTCGCGCCGAGGTCCCGCTGTGCGTCAGGCGAGCTTGCCGAGCCCGGGGACGAACCGGCCGACACGACCGGCGTAGTTGGCATAGGTGTCGCCATGGACCGAGCGCAGGTACGGTTCTTCCACCACCCGAACTTGCAGCTCGAGTGACGCGATGAGCACGACGAGGCCGACGATCGCGATCGCGCTTGGCACCATGAGGACCAGGCCGAGGGCCGTCGGCAGCATCGCCGCGAAGATCGGGTTGCGGACGAGCGCGAACGGCCCGGCGGTCACGAGCGCGGTCCGTTCCTGCGGGTCGACGCCGATGCGCCATGAGTCGCCCATCGCGAACTGCGCGAGCAGCGTCGCGATGGTCCCGGTGATCGCGAGCACGATGCCGGCTGCGTGCAGGCCGCGCCCGTCGAGCGCCTCGATCGGACCGACCACGTCGAGCAGTGCGAGCACCGGCGCCGCGAGGCCGAGCACGAGCGCCACCACGAACCCGACGCCTGCCAGCCACGTCGCCGAGCCGATCGCGCCGTCGATGCCGTGAAAGCCGGATGACCCGGTCGAGCGCAGCTGGATGACCGTGCGCAGCCCGAAGGCCAGTGCGAGGTAGATGAGGTAGAGGGCGAGGGCAGCGGTGGCGATGGTCATTGGGTTCCTTTCGGAGGCGAAAGGTAGCGTACCCCATGGGGGTATACAACACAATAATCGGTGCGCGCTCCGCTGAATCGTTGCGAACTGCGAACCAGTCAACACCGCGATCGTCATGCCCTAGCTTTGGGTAGGTTCGCGGCATGCGTGGTGTTCGCAAGGTCGGGGTGATCGCGACGGTGGCCGTCGGCTTGGTCGCCGTGGTGGCCGGGGCGCTGTGGATGGCGCTCGGTGGCGGTGCGGATCGGGCGCAGGGGTCCGGTGGCCTGCTTGGGGCCGGCATCTGCGCGCTGATCGTCGCCGCCGGATGGGCGGCGTTTCGCGCGTGGCGAGATCGGCGCGAAGCCGCTGCTCCGCGGCCGCTCGCGCTCTTGGACCGCGCCGGTGCGATCGCCTACCCGGTCGTCTTCGCGGCGTTCGCCGTGATCGCCGCGCTGACGCCGGTCATCGGCCTGGACGCCGCCAACACGGCCGCGATCGCTGGGATCGTCTGGGTGCTGATGGCGTGGCTGGCGATGCGCGGGCGGGCGGTCGTGCTGCGCATCGCGCCCGAGCCGACCGGGCTGCCGGGCGAGATGGCGCCTGAGCGTCCCGGCGACGCGAGCACGCGCCAGTACCTGGCGCCTGCGGGCGAGGGTCGGACGGCGCGCAGCTGGCGGCTGACCCGGACCGCGTTCGTGCTCCTGCGCCACGACCGGACGATGGCAATCGTCGCGCTGCTCGGCGCGGCCTTCACGATCGCCACGACAGTGGCAATCTTCGTCCTCGCCGGCTGGTTGCACGACCCGGGCCGCACGGGTCGCCTGCTCCTGCTCTACGCGATCTTCAGCTGGCCGATGACGTTCGTCGCGACCTTCCTCAATGTCGCGCTGGCGGCCGCGGCCAACGCCCGCCTCGACGGCCACCATCTCACGCTGCGCGAGGCGCTCGGCGTCGCGGTCACGCGCATCGGCCCGATCGCGGGCTGGTCGCTGCTGGCCACCGGCGTCGGGATCCTGCTGCAGCAACTCGCCGAGCGCATCCCCGTCGGCGGGCGGATCGCCAGCTGGCTGCTCGGCGTCGCGTGGGGCCTCGTCACGTTCTTCGCGATCCCGCTGCTGGCGCTCGAGGGCTGCTCGCCGACCGCCACGGTGCGGCGCTCATCGCGGCTGATCCGCGAGCGCTGGGGCGAGGGCGTCGGCGGCACCGTGCTCATCGGCGCCTGGGTGGTGCCGCTGTTCGCGGTGGCCGGAGCGCTGATTGGCCTCGGCGCCGGAGCGGACGGGGAGGCGCGCGTGATCGTGCTCACGATTGGCGTCGTGGTCATGTGCGTCGCCATGGCGTTGGCCACGGCCGCCCGTCAGGTGTTTGCGGTTGCGCTGTACCGCTACGGCACGGATGGCACGGCGCGTGGCGGCTTCGCGGAGGTTGATCTCCGTGCGCCGTTTAGTGCGCGGCGGCGGCTGCTCGGGCGGTGATGGGCCGAAGCGTGCGCGAGTGAGGTGTCGCGCTACCCCATCTCGCTGATCGAACGCGAGGCGGTGGCACCTACCGCGGAAAGGCGCGCAGGACGTCGGCGAACGTGATTCCGTGCGTCAGGGCGAGCACGATCGCGACCACGGCGAAGGCGAGGAAGACACCGAGCGCAGCCCACTTGCGCGCGATACTCACCCGGTGGTGGGAGTCGCGATGGGCGAGCGACCGCCGAGCCGCCTTAGACCGGAGCCCGAGATCGAGTTGGCGGTGGGCGCGGTCGAGCTCGTTGTGCGTCAGCAGGCGCTTGCCGTCGATCAGGTCGCGGGCGTCCTGGTCGTAGACCTCGATCTCACGCTCGAACGCTGATCGCTCAAGATCGCTAGGCGTTTGCCGCCGCCGCGGGACGATGTCGCGGCGCGTGTCGTCGTCATCACTCACGACGCCCGCTCCCCGGCCTCGACATCCTCCAGCAGCCACGCGGCGCCTTGGCTCAGCTCGGCACCGGTCATGAGCCGGTCGACGTCGATCATCGAGCTGCGGACCTTGATCCGCGTGAGCGCGAGCTGGAGGCGCTCCGCCTGGTGCGCGCTCGTCAGCACCAAGACCCACCCCGCCGCGCTCTCGGCTGCCCACAGGACGGCCTCGGCCACCCACCTCTGGGCGAGGACACGCCGCACGCCCTCTCGTCGGGCGACCTTCGGCCGCTCAACGAGCACTACCTGCTGGTTCTCGACCATCACGCCGACGACGGGCTCTTCGGCCTCTCGTTCCATCGCCCGCAGCACGGTGTCGGCCTCGGGCGCGAGGCGGTAGCGGGTGCCGCGGCCTGGCTCGTCGGTGTCGGCGACCAGAAGGCCCTCCGCGGCCATGCGCTTCAGGACGCCGAAGATCGCGCCTGTCGGCTTGCCGAGCGCTTGACCCGCTTCGCTTGCGGTTTTTGGACCGTCTCGGAAGACGAGAGCAAGCCCCCGGCGCGAACCACGAAAGTCCCGCGGTGAGGGCATGGGGCGATGATGATGCCGGATCGCCCGGGTATCGGCAAGGGTACGTCCGATATCTGTGATATCGGAAATCTTCCTTGGGGTGCCTGGTCTTGGGTGCAAGACCAGTATCGCTTTTGGGTTTCGTCTTTGTAGCTCGATCGCGCGCGAGCGGCAATCGCTGCAACGCCGTGCCCGCGCGCGCTGCCGCCGACGGTCGATCCCAAAGACGCTGATCTTCGGGATGGGGATCCGCCAGACCATCAAAGGGCCGCTGGCACCAAACCGCGTCGGCGCTCGAATCGGTCACACGCGGGCAAGAAAAGGCGCCGGTTTTTGCGGCGCCTTTCCCACATGGCCAGTCCCGGATTCGAACCGGGGACACCACGATTTTCAGAGGTACTTGTAGGTGTTGCTGGCGTCTGCGATTTGCGGCGGCTTCGCAAAGCGCGTTGCCGATCCGATGCCCGTGGTTTCGGGCGGATTCCTGCGGGTTTAGGCCACGAGACGCTCCCTCGTGGCCTAAACGCCAATTGGCGTATAACTTGCTGCTCTCGCGCGGCTTGTTTTCGGCGGCGTGGTCTGTCCCGACTGCGGCGTTGGCCCGGCGCTCCTGGGCGGGTTGGGCTCACGCGCATGGAGAGCACGACGACCTCGCGGAGATCGAGATGCGCTCGCTCGGCGCCAGCTACGTGGAGACGGCCGGGATCCTGCCGGTCTGCGCGGTCGAGGGCCTGCGCCTGATGACCTCCAGCCCACACGCCGCTGGCGGGCGCGGAGCTGCGCGCGGTGTTCCGGGTGCTGCTGGCCGGGCTAATAGCGGTCTAGCCTTTGCTCCGGCTGTCGTCGACGTGGCCGGTTAGGGTCAATGCTGACCGGCGACGTCGGCCAGCTTGACCGGCTAAGTACGAGAGGCGGGCGTCGTGTTCACGGGGCTCCTGCGTCCCCAGGGCGACATGACCACCGACGGGCGGGTGACTTCATGATCCCGCTTCGTCCTCTGGGTCGCTTAACGCAACAAACCCTTCGGGACCGCGGTCGCTGATCGGCGCGACGGCCTTGAGAACGGGAGTGCCGCCGATGGCGATCGTGTGCAGCTCAGGTTGGAAGACGAATTCCGGGAGGATCGTGGACTTCGGAAAGCGTTGTTCCCTGACCTCGATCCGGGCGTCCAGGTACTCGTTGGTGTCGACGCCTACGATGCGATCGTCGCGCGTCAGGACGTCGCCCGCGCACGTGAGCCACGTCAGCACACCTGCGCGTCGGGTATTGGCGATCACTGGCACGCGCCAGAATCCCGGGTGCCGGTCGAAGCCCGAGCGTTGATTGAACTGGGTCTCGAAGGAGACGGGCGGCACCATGGTGACGTCCCTCCCGACTGCTGATAGCCAATTCAGTGCCTGCCCTGTCTCGTCGTCGTCGGCGTCTCGTAGTTGTGCGATTTCCGACGACCAGCCGGGGAGTCCAGCCGCGTCTCGCATGCACGCGGCCAGGCGGCCGATCCGCCACAAGTCGCCGAACGCGCCGACCTCAAAGCGCCACGTTGGGCGGTCGATGTCGGCGATCGTGGCACCCGAGACGGCGGCGGCGAGGAAGTCCCAGAGGTCGGGATGTTCTGCGAGATCGAGCGCGACGTCGGGGTCGACGAGGGCGCTGAGCCAGTGCACCCATCGGCCCTCGTGCTGCTGGCGCTCGGACACGGTCAATGCGAAGCCGGCGTCGTGGATGTGCCCGTAGTGCGTGTTGTTGCCGGTTGCGCGAAAGGTGCAGGTGGCCCTGCCGTTCGGTCCTTCCGCGAGCAGCTCCGATTTGCGGAACCGCACCTCGCCACCGAGCACATACGGCGCAGGAAGCCCGTCAAGCTCGTAGATCAAGTCAGCGGGAATAGCCAGAGCCTCTAGGCGATCGGGAAGCAGCTCAGGTGCCCCGAACGTGGCCAGGCGCAACAGTTCGCGCTGCTCGTCGTCGAGGTCGCGGAACATGTCCCAGAACTGGAACTTGGACACGAGGGTGAGCGCGCCCGCGGCGTTACGGGTGATATCGATCTTTACGTGTCCTAACTTGTCTGTGAGCCGAGCCTCGGCCACGGCCAACCGCCGGCGCTCGACTTCGCCAGGTCGCAGCGCATCGAGCACATCGACGTGGAACGTCGCTTCGCCGTGGCACCGTGTCGGCGAGAGTGAGAGCGACTGTCGGTTGCTGTCGAGGAACGTCGCGAGCTCTTGGGCAAACTCCTCGTCGACCATGCGGTGATAGAACGTCCGCGCGTTTCGTGCGCCATCGACGAGCACGACGCCTACCGGAGCGTCCATGCGCAGCAGCAGCTCGGCGTCGTCACGGGAGAGTTGAGCGCGATGATCGCTTGCCTCGGTGGCCCTGACCGCGAATCCGACGAAGCCGCCAGCGACCCGGCTGGTCGCGAAGGACGCGGGGTCGGTGTCGACCTGGCAGACGAAGTCGATCCCGACATCCTCCTGGGCCTTTGTCGGCAGTAGGCCACGATCGGTCGCAAACGAGGCGAATGCAGCTTCCCCAGAAGCGCCGATGCGATTGGACCTGTTGCGACCTTTTGTCATCGCTCAGCATTCTTGCGAACCAACTCTGCCTTATGCACACTCGTTATGAGTGGGAACAGGCTGGCCTATGGTGCCAGGCGTCGCGCTCGTCGAACCGGTCGTCGTTTCGCGCCATGGGAGTAAGTCACCGACTCGGGGTTCACCAGGGAGTCGCCGTGAGCGCGTCTTCAACGAAGGTAGGTCTAGCGTGGAGTCACACGCATCGCATAGGCTTCAGCGCCCTCGTACCTCGCACCGAACGTGACTGACTCCGAACAGGGACTCGGCGGTATCTCATCGCCTCTTGAAGACGTTGACTGCGTGGGCGGCCGTAGGGTTCCCTCGCTCGCCAGGGACGAGTTGCAGATCCTTGCGGGGATCATCGAGCGCAAAGAGCAGGTGCGTCTGCGTCAGCGCAACTGGGTGATCACGACGGTGTCGGGTCTTAGTCTGGCGTTCGTCTCCGACAACGTCGGGCTCGGACGCGGTGAGTATCTCGCTTTGGCGCTGTCCAGCATCATGATCTTCTGGTTGATGGAGACCGTCTATCAACATGTGGAAGATCGGGCAATTCGTCGCTCGCGCGACTTGGAGCAGGTCTTGCGGGAGGGGCGGCCTTACGATGGGCCGCTCATTAGCGACTCCTTGTCGCCGCGAGGGCTGGTCGACCAGATCGGCTACGTCAGGCGCACGTTCCTTGCCCCGCGTGTCGCCAGTCCGTACGTCGCGCTCACGCTCATCGTGCTGGCCTTCTCGCTGGTGGCCCACTGAGCGATCGATGCATCACGACTTGAGCGCCCTTCACACGCGGCTGCTGAACCACCTGAGGTCGGGGGACGTCCGAGCGCGCGTCGACGATTGGCTACGTCCGGCGTCCGCGCTTGAGGCGATCACAGCCGCGTCGTATTCGCATCCGAACGGTTTCCGCAAGCTCGTGCTCGAGGAAGGGCAGGATGGGACGAAGCTCCGCGTCCACCACTGGCTGGCGACTGGCACGCCCCGGACCTCGAACGTCCACAATCATCGTTGGTCCTTCGCCTCGGCGATCATCGTCGGCGCACTGCGGTCGTCGTGGCTGACGGTGGCGGACGACGGCGAGGAGCTGCAGCGCTACGCCTTCGAGCCTGCGGCGGCTGGAGAGAGACACACTCTCACGCCGTCGGGGTCGGCTGCGCTGGCCGTGACCCAACTCGCGGAGTTCAGACCCGGTTCGTCGTACGTCGTCACCGCCGATCAACTGCATAAGATCGAGGCACGGCCCGGCACGATCAGCCTCATGCTCAGCGGCCCGGCCGAACGCGGGCGGACCGACGTCTACCGCCCGTTCGAGGCACCGACGCAACCCCGCCTACAGGTTCCCCTGACAGCGAGCGAGATCCGCGACACACTCGAAGACCTCCGCGCTGGTCTTGACGGTGCTGACGTGATGTCGCGAATCGTCTCCTAACGTGGCTGGAACGCGCCGGCGATCTAGCGCAGGGTGGGCTGTCACGCCAGGCTCGGGGTAGGAACATGAAACGCTCAAGTTACCCGACTCGGACGCTCCGGGAGACGTGTCGTCGGCCCGACTCGGGAGCCTCTTTTCAAGTTAGGGCTGAACCGTCGTGGTGGTCTTCAGGCATGGAAACGGTGATGCCGACGTCGTTGTCGACGTTGTGAGTGCGACTGGCCTTGGCGACGTTGTCGCGAAGCTGAACGACGTGACTCCGGAGCCCTTGGCCGACGCGGTCAGCTGCGTGGCAGAGGCACTCTGAATGGGACACTCAGAGCCGTCCGATGCGTCAACCAAGAACACTCCGACGTGTATCGCCAAACACACGATGCCAGCGAGCAAGAACCGAAACGCGGACGTGACCCACCTGCGTCGCGTTGCATTTGATCGGCGTTCCGTGCTTATCGTCGCGGAGAGGGTGCGAAGCAAACGTCCTTGATGCCATGACTTCGGCCTCGCCAGCGCCTCCATACTGCTGAAGTTTTCGATCTCGTCGTCATGGACCTGAACGGCTCTTTTGGGCGCCAGAACCAGTAGCGAACACATCGCGGCAGCGACAACGAACAGGACGCCGGTCCCAAGCGCCAGGATCGCAACCCAGCGCTCAGCATCTGATAGTTCGTCGACATTGTTGAGGAGTTCGCGCGCCTGCGTCGTGACAAGCCCGATCACAACTCCGCTGAAGCCCAGGAGCACGCCAGCGCGCTGTCCGTATGTTTCGGCGTCCTTGCGCTCCTCGCCAGCAAGGTCCTTGACTTGGTCTAAGAGTTCTTCGACCGCTTCTTCGTTGTAATCGGGGGCAGGAGGGTTGCGCAAGGTGACCGCCTCCTGCGATTTGCGCACTCGGTACCAACCCTCAAAGAGTCTTCGGCGCGTTCTCATCGCCTGGCGACCCTACGCTGCGCTTATTCTCATTGCTAGTCGATCCACATCGCGTGCCCAATCGGGCATGACTTCCTACGTCGGTCGGGCATGCCCAAAGAGCATCGACCTCGCGTGGGGAGTCCTACATCGCGCCTCGCACGCGCGACCAGGTCCTGCGCCGCAAGCGCCCTCATGGGGTTACCGGTGCTCGACGGGCTCAGGCGTTGCCGTTGTCGCATTTGGCGAGGCCGCGGCGCGACCCTAATGCTCAGCGAGGCTCTGGTGGCATGCCTCGGCGCGCCAGCGGCCACCGTCCGACAGCGCTGCCCGCTGGCGGCGCCCTCGGTCATTTCCAGCTCCCGACGTGAACAATCCGCGTCGGATGACGCGATGGTGATGTGTCGTCTTGATGCCCGGCGAATACCTAACCGGCGTTGTCGTTCGTGGGTCTAACTGAAGTTGGCGTACAGGTCGCGCCTTCTGCGACTTGGGCTGATCTGTCTTCTGAGCAACGGACCCTCGCCACTCAGGCCGTGCCGCTCACCTCTGGCTCGGGATCAGGGTTGCCCATCGCGCGCATCAGTTCGCGACTCAGGCTGGCGACAAGTTCATCGTCTACGCCAGGAAGAACTGGTCCGCGACGCATCACGACCCGCCCCGGATTGCGGCGGTTCGGCACATTGGTGCCCCTGACGAGGATCGTGACGTAGACGTCGCCGAACCCACGGAGGCGCTCGACGATGAACTTGTCGGCGAATTGCCAGTCGGGTCCGATCCGACCCTTGACGAGTGAATCGGGAAGGAGGGCGCCTGTAACTAGCTTTTGGCCCATCGCGACGGAGCCGTCCCACGCGGCACGCACGATCGTGACGCCGCGAACATTGCCTTGCGTCTGGTGTCGCCAGGTGAGCGCTTCCTGTGACCACGCCACGGGATCGGGTGCGTTGCCCCAGCCCGGAGGAAGGCCGGAGCCAGGCCGATCCCGTAATACGGTCCATACGTCTGCCACCAAACTCGCGCGGAAGAGACGTGCGGCGATGTTCGGAGGGTTGCCTGTCGCCGCGACGCCGACCGCGTACCGGACAAAGCCAGCTTCCTCGGTGCCTCGCTCGTCCTCGTCCTCGGCGCTTGAGACCGAGGAAAGTTGTATGTCTTGAGTGCGGAAGACGCCGGCTTCGCCGCCGAGCCAATCCTCCAGCACCGCTTCAGCCGCGCGATCGGCTCGCGCCTGAGCCTCACGCCGCGCGGCGTCACCTCGCCGGTAGAGATCGGCGAGCACGAGCGGATCGCGCACCTGCTGCGACTTGCCGGGGAGCCTCTCGTAGACCGTGCCGTTGGCGATGCACGGCGGCGTCGCGGTCGGTTGAACCCGCACAACGGCTACATGTCCGGCTTCGGCTTCCCAGGCGACGACATCAAACTCCGGACGAGGTCGTACGCCAGCGGTGAGGTCGCCGATCACATTGCTGGTCCAGGTGGCAGGCTCGTCCGGGAACGGCAGACCGTCGAGACTCCATGTGGTCTTTGATTCCCCATCTATCTGGCGTGCGCCAAGGATGAGGTATCCCACCTCATGGCCGTTGGCAAAGGCGCAGACCTGCCGGCGCACCTCGCCGGGATCGAGCCTCGTGCCCTTGGCTTCCCACGTCAGCGGTTCGGCGTCCGCAGTCTGCAGGTAGGCACTGACTTCTTTTAACGTCAGGTCGGCCCAGTCCACTCCGAAGATCGTCTGCACGACCTCGCAGTCGAGCAGTTCGCTCGGACACGACAGTGGGCTCGGGCTGATGCTGTTGACGTACGCCCACCACGCCGCGTCGGCAGCCCTGGCGCATCCGTGCGCTCTGCCGCCACGACGCTAATCGTCGCCGTCGCGCGGCGGCTCCGCTAGGTCCTGATCCAGCAACAGGTCGACGACCAGGTCGCGTTCGTGGGAGTCGATCTCGTTCAATCGCGCGGCATTGATGAGCAGTGCCCCTGCTGCGGTCACTCGCCAGTCGACGATCGGCACACTCCAGTAGTTGCCGAGTGAGCCGATGGTTGCGCCGGCGCGGACGATTTCGCCGCCGGTCATTGTCTGCCCCAGGAGTCCCAGTCGACCGAGGTCTTCGACCTCTTCTGCGAGGGTCGGCGATGCGCACCGTCGGCCCTGCGCCTCGCCGGACTCGTCGCCATCTTTCTCGAGTGCCTGCTCCCGCAGGCGCTGTGACGGCGGGTCGGCCACGATCGACAACGCCACCATCTGGCGCCAGCTGAGCTGCTCCGCGGTCTTCACCAGCCAGTGTGCGTCGGCGGTGTTGACATCTTCGCGCAGCGCAACCGATGGAAAGATCCCCGCGATGTGGCGTAGCTTGCGCTCCTCGTTGGCGTCGGCGGCAGCTCTCAGTGTGCCTTCGAGCACTTCATCTGCGTCCGACCGTTGTCCGCGCCCCGGTGGTGTGTCGAAGAACCCGTCGATCCGAGGTTGGCGGCCGTTGGTCAGGGCCTCCGTGGTGTCGTCGTACATGACACCGAGGGCCGCTCCGACGCGTTCCTGCTGGCGAGCGACGAGCAGGCGGTCGTGGACCTCCAGCCCGATCCGACGTAGCGCCTTCGAGATCGCGAAGCCCGCGATCGCCCCGGCCGCGGCGCCGGGCGGGCCGCCGATGAGCCCGACCATCGCGCCCGCGGTCATACCGGTGAGCTCGCTGCTCTCCTCGATGATGCCGCGCAATCGTTCGCTGTCGCTGTCGCTGTCGCTGTCGCGCTCGTCCTCGCCTTGGTCGGGCTCGCTCATGATCGACACACCGTAGTTGTGGCTTACGCTCGGGGGAGCCGCACCTTCTAGGGTGGCTGGCCGATGGGCTCCGGCGGGCGGATAGGTGAGGAGGATCTTTTGTGGGTGCGCTGGAACGAGGCCGCGCACCAGCGCCATCCCGAGATCGCCGAGGCCATTGCGAGGTTCGATCCGGGCCCGCGAGAGTCGGGACAGGCAGCAGCGGCATGGCTACGGGAGCACGGACTCGGTGGTGAGTCGCAGCCGTATCTGGCTCTCTTCGCGCAGCAACTCGTTGGGTTCTACGCCCTGACGGCCGGACAGGTTGAGCTGGCGTCTGGCGCGCGGAACAAGCTCGGCTTGGCACGCTCCACCCAAGGTGCCTATCTCTTGACCTGGATAGCGAAGTCCGCGCAGCACGACTTCGATGGAGCGATTCTCGTCACCGACGCTGTCGGCGTCGCTCAAGAACTCGCCGAGGGAGCCAGCGCCACGTTGCTTGCGCTCGATCCCTACGACGACGAGACCGACCGGATGTGGCGCACTCGCTTCGGGATGCGCCCGTCGAGGACCACGCTCCGGGTCAACGGCACCAACGGGCCGCTGAAGCGCCTGTTCGTGCCGTTGCGGCAGCCTTAGAGCTCGACGCGGCGACCCGCCGCGCGAGAGGCGCGCACCGACTCGCGGGCCGATCGCAGCACGTTTTGGACCTCGGGGTCCTCCCAGGCGGCGATCACGTCATCGACGTCGACCTGGACGACCGAGTGATGGGCGTCTTGCGCGAATTCGACGAGATCCTGCAGCGTGCCCTTGCGCAGGAGCTCGGCCGCGCGTTGCAGGTCGGCGGCGAAGTCGGCTTGATGGCGCTCGACGTATTCGGCCCACGCAGCGGCGAGCAGCTCCCCTGGGGTCTGCTTGACGAGGTCGGAGACCCGCGAGACCTGGTCATGGACTTCGCTCGGGACTCGGATGACGCTGGTGCTCATGACGGCGGCCTTTCGGTTGCTGCCTTGCTTCTTCTCTGTCGGCGAGGCTTCCCGGATCTGTAACGCTGTAACAGCATACCAGGAGAACATCGACCTCGATGGTCATTCCTCTGGATGCTTAGCATGCAGCAACGTATCGGTGCGATCTACGTGTCTCACTGATGTGTTTGTCTACAGGAAGCGCTGATCGGCGCAGGTCGGTAGTTCGACCTGCCGGCGCGCGAGTATCGGGCGAGTCCCGATTCTTAGCCGAGCGACACGCCGACAGCCAATCGTGGGGTCTTCGGTTCGAGCGCGATCGCGGTTAGCAGGCGATTCTCGACTGCCGACGGTCCGTGGGCGAGGGTGGATATTCATCCTGCGCGGCCCGCAGCACCACGGGTTTAGGCC
>JBEVLC010000052.1:0-3970 GCA_040509415.1 Baekduia sp.
CACACCCCCCCGGCCACCGCCTACGGGCTCGTCCGCCCCGCCCCCCGCGGCGACCACGCCCCCGCCGCCGGCGGCGCGACCCCGCTGGCCGCCGGCGCCGTCACGGGGGCCGATCCGCTGGCGCCGTTCGGCCCGCGCGCCGCCGAGCACGTCGCCCGCACGGCCCGCTTCCCCCACTGCCCCGACATCATGGTCAACAGCACCTACTGGCCGCAGACCGAGGAGGTCGCGGCCTTCGAGGAGCTGGTCGGGTCCCACGGCGGGCTCGGCGGACCGCAGTCGTTCCCCTTCGTCCTGGCCCCCGCCGGGCTCGCCGCGCCGGCGCAGGAGATCGTCGGCGCCGCGCACCTGCACCGCGTGCTGCGCGGCTGGCTGGCGACGCTCGGCCACACCGCCTTCGACGCGCAGGAGCCCGCATCCGCCCCGATCGCCTCACCTGGCTCGGCCACGCGACCGTCCTCCTCGACCTCGCCGGCCTCCGCCTCCTGACCGACCCGGTCTTCGGGATGCGCGTGGCGCACCTGCGCCGCCACGTCGCCGCGCCCGCGGTGCCCACCGGCGTGGACTTCGTGTTGTTGTCGCACTTGCATCGCGACCACGCCGACGGCGCCTCGCTGCGCGCGCTGGGCCGCGACACGCGAGTTGTCGCGCCGGCGGGGACCGCGCCCGCGCTGCGCCGCCTCGGCGTCCGCCCCGCCCATCAGCTGGCCGCGGGCGAGACCGTCGCGTTGAGCCCGCAGGTCACCGTGCGCGCGATCGCCGCCCACCACGACGGCCGGCGCCACCCGCTCGGCCGCCCGATCGCGGCCCTCGGCTACCTCATCGAGGGACCCCAGCGGATCTACTTCGCCGGCGACACCGACCTGTTCGCCGGGATGGCCGAGCTCGCCGACCCGCCGCTCGACGTCGCGCTGCTGCCGATCTGGGGCTGGGGCCCGAAGCTCGGCGCCGGCCACCTCGACCCGGAGGGCGCCGCGCGCGCGGTCGCGTTGCTGGCGCCGCGGATCGTCGTCCCCATCCACTGGGGCACCTTCCTGCCGATCGGCACGCGCAACCGCGCAACGCTCGTCGACCCCATCGACGAGTTCCTGGACCGGACGCGCACCGCCGATGCCCGCATCGCCGCGATGGCGCCTGGCGGCGTGCTGGAGCTTGGCAGCGGGACCACCCGGTTCGGGTGAGCGGCCGTCACCCCGGCGACGCGCAGGATGGCAGGGCTTTGCGGCCCGGACCCAAGCCTGTCGCGATCGTCATCCCGCTGCGCACGCTGGTGACCGTTGCCGTGTTCGCCGCCTTGGTGGCGCTGGCGGTCCTCTCGGCCGGCACGTTGCTGTCGATCTTCGTCGCGGCCGTGCTGGCGCTGGGCCTCGACCCGCCCGTGGGCGCGCTGGTCGCCCGCGGCTGGCGGCGCGGCCGCGCCGCGCTGGCGACCTTCGCGGCGCTCTTTCTCGCGGTCGTCGCCATCGTCGTGGTCACCGCCGGACCGCTGTGGGACCAGATCGTCGACTTCGTCAACGAGCTGCCCGCCTACTGGGACGAGCTCAGCCAGTCCGACGGCTTCCAGCAGATCGTCTCGACCGCCGGGGTCGACGACACGATCCGTAACGCGCTCAAGGACCTCGCCGCCGGCCTACCGGAGGCAGCGACGGCGATCCTCGGCATCGCCGGCGGAGCGTTCGGCTCGATCCTCTCGCTCGTCACGTTGACCTTCCTGGCGTTGTTCTTGTTGATGGAGCGCCCGACGATCACCGACTGGCTGTTTGGCTTCACGCCGCCCGAGGTCGAGCGGCGCTGGCACCCGGTCCTGGAGGAGTGCATCGAGGCGGTCTCGCACTCGCTGATCGGCAACGTCGCGATCTCCTGCGTCGCAGCGACCGTCGCCGGCTTGTCGGCGTGGGCGCTGGGCCTGCCGTTCCCGATCGTGCTGGCGGTCATCACGGGGTTCTTGGACCTCATCCCGCAGGTCGGCGCGACGATCGCCGCCGTCATCCTCGTGGCGGTCGCGCTGACGGTCTCGACGCCGGCCGCGATCGTGATGCTCATCGTCCAGCTCGTCTACCAGCAGCTCGAGAACTACGTGGTCTACCCGGTGGTCTACCGCCGCGCGGTCGAGCTGACGGCCTTCACGACGATCGCCGCCGTGCTGATCGCGAGCTCGCTGCTGGGCATCGTCGGCGCGATCCTCGCCATGCCGTTCGCGGCCACCATCAAGATCATCATCCGCGAGGCAGGCGCGCCGCGGCGGGCCCGGATGGCGGCGCTGCGCGCGGCTGACGACGGCGCGACCCCGCTCTCCCACATGGGGCCAGACCCCGCGACGAAATAGCCACTCCGTTGCAGAGTCGTTGCGGGTCGTTGCAGAGTCGTTTTGGGGTCTGGCCCCGAGCGGAGCGCTTACGGTTCCGTAGCGGTCTCGGGTGCCGTCGGGACGGTGACGGTCAACGTCGTCGTCTTGGTGACGGTCTCTGCCGGCGGCTGGGTGACCGTGACGGCGTCAGACGGTGCGGCCTGCACGGTCACCGTCGGACTCTCGCGCTGCACGGTGCGGACCTCGGTCTCGGTGTCGCCGTCGCTCGCGTCCTTGATCAGGTAAGCGGCGCCTGCGCCGATGATCAGCGCGATCAGCCCGACGGCCACCAGCTGCCAGCCATGACCGCCATCGCGCTCGTCGCGCCGGCGCGGGTCGTAGTACGGCTCGTCGCGCGGGTCAGGCGGGGGCGGCGGTGCATCGCTCATGGAGCGGAGCTTGGCGCGCCGGTGAGCGTCGGCGCATCACCCGGCGAGGATGAAGGGCGCCAGTCCAGCGAGCCGATCGCCGCTGCGCCGACGACGACGAAGCCGCCGGCCCAGAGCACGCTCAGCAGCGTGAAGGCCACGCCGATGGCACCGAACTCCTCGGCCGAGGTGCTCATCGCGTGCGGGACGTAGATCGCGCAGCCCAGGCCGAGAACGGTCACCCCGACCGCGCAGAGCCCGGCTTGGGGCACGAGCCGGCGCCACGGCACGCGGCCGTCGAGCAGCAAGTAAGGGGTCAACAGCCAGAGCACGAACGTCCCGCTGAGCGAGGCCACCAAGCCGACCAGGCCATGCAGCGCGCCGCCCAGGAGCGGATGCAACGCGAAGTAGATGACGACCACGCCGAGCCAGCGCAGCCCCGCCATCGTCCCCCGCATCCCTCGGCGGGGCAGGTTCCACGTGAGCTCGAAGACCCGCTGCAGCGTCCGGCTGAAGCTCAGCGCCGAGAAGACGACCAGCAGGATGCCGGCGATCGTGACCGAGGTGCCCGACGCGGGCGCGGCGAACGCCGCGTGCACGGCGTCCGCGCTGTCGCCCGAGAGCCCGAAGCGCTTGATCATCGCGTCGGCGAACGAGCTGCCGTCGTGCGAGCCGAGCGACGCCAGGACGATCAGCAGCGGAATCAGCGCGCTGAACGCCTGGGCGCCGACGACCAGCGACTTGTCGACGATCTCGATCGCCAGCAGGCGCTCGACGATGCGCCGCGCAGCGGCTAGGAGCTGCCCGATCAGGACGCCGCCGCAGACGCCGGCGAACCCGCCTTCGCGAGCGCGTCGCCCAGCCGCTTCTCGGTCTCCTCATCCAGCGAGGAGTGGATGATCGTGCCGGGGATCTTCACGTCCGCGAGCAACTTCTCCATGTTGGCGTTGCGCACCAGCGCGACGAGCGCGACGTTGCCGGGCTGCAGCTGCGCGCCAAGCTCCTTCATGAAGTTGTCGTCGACGCCCGCGTCGCTCATCGCGCCCGCGGCCGCGCCCGTCGCGGCGCCGATCGCCATGCCGACCAGCGGCGCCAGGAACAGCAGGCCGATGAGCCCGCCCCACAGCGCGCCGCCCGCCGCGCCCGCGCCGGTGGTGCTCATCGCCTGGTGCAGCTTGATCTTGCCGTCGTGCTGGTGCTCGACGATCACGGCGTCCTCGAGGGTGACCAGATGCTCCTTGGTCGCCTGCACGAG
>JBEVLC010000053.1:0-2964 GCA_040509415.1 Baekduia sp.
GGGCGAGCGGCCTTTCGGGATCGTTTCGCCCCTCGGGTGGGTACCGTGCTGAGAACGATGGACGTGGGGAACATCGACGAGCGCGAGGCGTTCACGACGCTGGACGGCTCGACCATCCGTGAGATCGCCGGGCGTACGACGCTGCCGTCGTGCAACCAGAGCCTGGCCGAGGCGACCGTGCCGCCGGGCGGCGCGACGACGGCCCATTACCACCCGCAGTCCGAGGAGCTCTACTTCTTCACCGCCGGCCACGGGCGCCTGCGCGTCGCCGGCGAGTGGCGCGACGTCGGCCCGGGCGACTGCGCGGTGCTGCCGCCCGGCGTCGAGCACAAGCTCGAGAACCCCGGCGCCGAGCCGCTGGTCCTGCTCTGCTGCTGCTCGCCGCCGTACGCCCACGAGGACACGGTGCTGACCGAGGAGCCGCGCCCGGCATCGTGAGCCGTCCGGGTCCCGTCCTCTTGCTCGTCGCGCTGATCGCGGCGGGGCTGATGCTCCCCGTCTCGGCGAGCGCGCTGGTCGTCGGCATCGCCGACCAGAAGCCCGACATGTTCAGCGATCCCGTCTTCACGAAGCTCGGCGTGTCGCGCGCGCGGCTGGCGGTGTCGTGGGACGCGATGGAGCATGTGTGGGAGCGCGAGGAGGTCGACGCGTGGCTCGACGAGGCACAGGCCACGGGGGTCGCGCCGCTGGTCGGCTTCGGCCACTCGCGCGTGAACCGGCGCCAGCTGCCGACGCCCGAGCGCTTCAAGTACAACTTCCGCCAGTTCCGCGCGCGCTATCCGTGGGTGACGACGTTCGCCACCTGGAACGAGGCCAACCACTGCGGCCAGCCGACCTGCCATCGCCCGCAGCTCGTGGCGGCCTACTATCGCGCGATCCGGCGTGAGTGTCCCAAGTGCACCATCTTGGCCGCCGAGACGCTGGACATGCCCAACATGGCCAGCTGGATCGACGCCTTCCAGAAGCACCTCGGTCCGCGCGACGTGCCGCGCTACTGGGGGCTGCACAACTACATCGACGCCAACCGGATGCGTACGAGCGGAACGCAGACGATGATCAAGCACGCCAAGGGCCAGATCTGGTTCACCGAGACCGGCGGGATCGTCGGCCGGCGCAACAACAAGGCCAAGGTCGGCTTCCCGGAGTCGGCGGCGCACGCGGCGCTCGCGACACGCTGGGTCTTCGACGAGCTCGTGCCGCTCAGCCGGCGCATCACGCGGGTCTACCTGTACCACTGGAACGCCGTCCGCGGTGACAACTGGGACTCGGGGCTGATCGACGCGCGCGGCCGCGCCCGACCCGCGCTCAAGGTCGTGCGGACCGTGCTGCGCGCCGGCCAGGCGCGCGAGCGCCGCCGGGCGCTGGCGACTTCGCAGCCCTAAGGACGCGTCACGAGAACCGCCGCAGCCGCAGCGCGTTGGCGACGACCGACACGCTGGAGAGCGCCATCGCGGCGCCGGCGATCACGGGGTTGAGGAGGCCGGCGACGGCGAGGGGGATCGCTGCGACGTTGTAGCCGAACGCCCAGGCGAGGTTCTGACGGATCGTGCGCAGCGTCGCGCGCGAGAGGCGGATCGCGTCTGCGGCGCCGTTCAGGTCGCCCGAGACGAGCGTGAGGTCCGAGGCTTCGATCGCGACGTCGGTGCCCGTCCCGATCGCCAGGCCGAGGTCGGCCTGGGCCAGCGCGGGCGCGTCGTTGACGCCGTCACCGACCATGGCAACCACCTTGCCTTGCTCCTGCAGCCGGGCGACGGTCGCGGCCTTGTCGGCGGGCAATACCTCCGCGATGACCTCGTCGATGCCGACCTCGGCCGCTACGGCACGCGCGGTCGCCGCGTTGTCGCCGGTCAGCAGCACGGGGGTGAGACCGAGCGCGCGCAGCCGCGCGATCGCCGCCGCGCTCGTCGGCTTGACGGTGTCGGCGACCGCGACCATGCCGCGCACCGCGCCGTCCCAGGCGACCAGGACCGCGGTGCGCCCGGCGCCCTCGGCGTCGCGACGCGCGGCGTCGAGCGCGGGCGGGACGTGCAAGCTCCACTCGGCCATCAGCGCGGGCCGTCCGACCTGGACGCCGTGGCCGTCGACGACACCCTCGACGCCGAGTCCCTCGCGGTTGACGAAGGACCCGACGGCGGGGAGCGCCGCCGCCTCGTCGCGCGCCGCGCCGGCGATCGCCTGCGCGATCGGATGCTCGGACGCATCCTCCAGCGCGCCGGCCAACCGCAGCACCGTCTCGCGGTCCTCGCCGTCGGCGACCACCACGTCGGCGACGGCCATCCGGCCCGTCGTGACCGTCCCGGTCTTGTCCAAGATGATGGTGTCGACCGTGCGCGTGGACTCGAGGACCTCGGGTCCCTTGATCAACAACCCCAACTGCGCACCGCGGCCGGTGCCGACCAGCAGCGCGGTTGGCGTCGCGAGACCCAGCGCGCACGGGCAGGCGATGACGAGCACGGCGACTGCGGCGCTGAACGCCGCGCTCGTGGCCATTCCGGCGCCCAGGCGGTAGCCCAGCGTGGCGACGGCGAGCGCGATCACCACGGGGACGAACACCGATGAGATCTGATCGGCGAGCCGCTGGACCGGCGCCTTGCCGGTCTGCGCGTCGGTGACCAGGCGGGCGATCTGGGCCAGCGCCGTGTCAGCGCCGACCTTCGTCGCCCGGACGACCAGTCGGCCGCCGGCGTTGACGCTCGCGCCCGCGACCTCGTCGCCCGGGCCCTTTTCGACCGGCACCGACTCGCCGGTCAGCAGCGCCTGGTCGACGGCCGAGGAGCCCGCCTCGACGATGCCGTCGGTCGCGACCTTCTCACCGGGCCGGACGACGAAGCGATCGCCGACGCCGAGATCCTCGACCGCGACGCGCCGCTCCTCCCCCGCCTCGTCGAGAACTGCGACGTCCTTGGCGCCGAGGTCTAGCAGCGCCTCGAGGGCGGCCCCGGCGCGGCGCTTCGCCCGCGCCTC
>JBEVLC010000054.1:0-10608 GCA_040509415.1 Baekduia sp.
CTGAACCACGCATACCGTGGTTGAGTCGTCCCTCGACGGAGCTGGGGGTGGTCGATGACTCGGAGGATGCCGCGACGCCGTGCTGTGTCCCGCAGAACCCGCGCGGCGCCGAGGAGGTCGCGAGCCTCGACCCCGCCCAGCCGCAGTTCCGCGTCCCGCGCAAGGTGCTCAAGGGCGGCTCGTTCCTCTGCGCCGACAGCTACTGCCTGCGCTACCGGCCCGCGGCGCGCCG
Organism: Baekduia sp.; assembly: GCA_040509415.1. Taxonomy (GTDB): domain Bacteria; phylum Actinomycetota; class Thermoleophilia; order Solirubrobacterales; family Solirubrobacteraceae; genus Baekduia. The sequence goes on from JBEVLC010000054.1 coordinate 233, forward strand.
GCCCCAGATGGTCGACACCGGCATGAGCCACATCGGCTTTCGCTGCGTCCGGCGCGAGCGCGCCGAGACGGATCGCACTTAGACGTTGGATCTCAATGTCTCAGTGCGATCCGCGTGAGCCGTCAGTGGGGTCGCTCAGCCTCGCGCGACCGTGCGCCCTGCGACCCATCCGCGCAGGCCCGTGTCGGTCACGACGCGGAGCCACGACCCGCCTCGCGTCTCGGCCACGACCGTCACCGGCTGCGCGCGCCGGACCGTCCCCACCACGCTCCCGCGCGACGGCTTGACGTACAAGAACCCTGCCTCACGGATGAGCGTGGGGTGCGGCGGCACGGCCCCCGCCGAACGGGCGCCCGCGCCCGCGACGATCGAGCCGCCCCGGCTCGGCCGCTTGCAGAGCACGGCCACCGACGCCCGCGTACCGCGCGCCGGGGCGCGGTCGCGCTCCAGGACGACCCGTGCGTTCCGGCTCGCTCCCACGACCACGCGCGGCCCGTACGTCGCGCTCAGCCGCACGTCGGATGGTGCCAGCAGGTCGGCGACCCGCAGGCCGCTCGGACAGCGCAGCGTCACCGCCGTCGGCGTGGCCGCACCCGCGCGCAGCGCGACGACGCGGCGCACGATCGCCGTCCCGGCCGGCAGCGGCGCGCCGCGCTTGACCTGCCCTCCCGGGAGCGCCGGGCTGCTGATGGTCACCGGCGCGGGATCCCCGGGCCCGAGCGTGGGCAGGGCGAGGCCGGCGGCGCCGACGGCCACGGTCGCCGTCGCGGCGCCCACGGCGACCTTGCCGGCCGACGCCTTGCCCGCGAGGCCGATCTTCAAGCCCGCTCCACCCGCGGCCAGGAGCACGAGCGGGCCCGGCAGCAGGATCGCCATTGCCCGGCGCGTGCTGCGCAGGTCGGCACGGAACTCGCGGCACTCGGGGCACCGGGCGAGGTGGCGGTGGGTCTGCGCCGACGCGCGACGGCGCGCGTCGTGGGCCTCGAGGAGGTTCGTCCGCACGGCCCCGCAGGACGTCGACCGCTCGTCGACGACCTTCATCAGCGCGACTCGTGCCCGGTGCACGACGACGCGGGCGGCGCTCGGCGTGATGTTCAGCTCGGAGGCCAGTTGGCGGTGGCTGAGCCCGTCGAGCTCGCGCCGGACCAGCGCGTGGCGGTGGCGGGCCGGCAGCGCGCCGAGGTCGTCGAGCAGCTGGCGCAGGTCGGCGCGGCGCTCGTAGGCCGCCGGTGGCTCGTCACGTGGCGCGGCCGCGAGGTCGTCGCCGTCGATCGCGTACAGGTCGACGCAGTCGGTCCGTACCCGGCCGATCTCGTCGAGGCAGCAGTTGCGCACCAGCCGGTAGAGCCAGGGCCGCAGGTTCATCGGGCGGTCGTCGCGGCGCAGCGCGCGGTGCGCCCGCCACAGCGCCTCCTGCACCACGTCCTCGGCGGCGCCGCCATCGCGCAGGATCCGGGTGGCGAAGCGCAGCAGCGCCGGCCGGTAGCGGTCGTGGATCTGCTGGAACGCCGCCTCGTCGCCACCACGAAACGCGGCGATGAGACGCTCGTCGGAGATCCGGCCCGGCACGGCTAGCGCCCCCTCTTGCCCTTGCACAGCGCGCGCGACGTGACCCAGCCCTGCGTCCCGGACCTGACCCGCACGTAGGACCAGCCGCCGCTGACGTCATGCAACAACACCAACAACGTCTGGGGGCGGACCAGGTGCCCGATGACGAAGCCGCCCGGGGAGTCGCGCAGCACGGTCCGCTCGAAGCACAGCTTGCGGCTCGCCGCTGCCGACGCGCTGCCCGAGGGCAGCAGCGCCAGCAGCGTGGCCGCAAGTGCGATCGAGGCGGGCCGTGGCAGCACAGGCCTAATAGGTCGTACTCGTGCTGGTGCGCCGCTGCTTGAGCACATCGGCGCGCATCCGCAGCTTGACGGGGCCGCTCAGCTCGCCGGTCGTGATCCGGACGACCAGCCGTGGCGGTCCGTTGGCCGCCGTCGAGCCGGTGAAGCCGGCCAGCGTCACCGACACCGGGCCCGCGATCTGCTTGGGCTTCGTCCGGCCGGGCAGCCGCGGCTTGTGCTTGATGTAGTTGGGCAAGGCGACGTTGTTGGGATTGCCCTTGCTGTCGTACCAGTGATAGCCCGACAGCGCGCAGCCGATGGCCTCGTGCTGGCTGGCCGGGGTCACCACCGCGCGCGACTCCGGGATGACGTAGGAGCCGTCAGGCTGGCGCTCGGCGAAATGGATTCCGCCGTCCGGGGTGCCCTCCATGCCGGGCATCGGGGTGACCGGGCCGAATCCGTTGAGGTTGACGGCGGCGAGGTCGACGCCGCTGCCCTTGATCTCGAAGCCGCCGCAGGGCAGCAGGATGTTGAAGTCCTTGGGGATGCCGGCGATCGTCAAGGAGTACGTCTGCGTCGTGTTGCTCTGCAGCTCCCAGCTCTGCGCCGAGTGGACGATCCTCGACGGATCGACCGGCGGCGGCCGCCAGCGCTTGGCCGTCGCTGTGGCCGGCCCCGTCAGGGCGACCGCGGCGATGACCGAGGCGAGGATGATGCTGGACTGCTTCACGGGTTCTCCTTCACTACCAGGGGTTGCAGAGGTGAAACCGGCGGTGCGGCCGATGTGTTTCACCCCAGGTGCGAATACCCGTCGCGCTGGATCACCCGCGGCGGGTGAGTCCGGCTCATCCGTGCTTCCGCGACGGTCAGTCTTTCCGCCCATCGACCAGGAGCAAATGTCGTGATCCTCGCGGCTGACTACCCCTTCTTGAACATCCTCTGGAGCATGATCATCTTCTTCGCGTGGGTGATCTGGATCTGGATCATGATCATCATCCTTTCCGACGTCTTCCGCCGGAAGGACATCTCCGGCTGGGGGAAAGCGGCGTGGATCGTGTTCTTGATCGTGTTGCCGTTCCTCGGCGTGCTCGTCTACCTGATCGCTCAGCACGACGGCATGACCAAGCGCAGCGAAGAGGCTGCCATGAACCAGAAGGCGCAGTTCGACGACTACGTGCGCACCACGGCCGGCGGCGGTGGCGCGGCAGGCGAGATCGAGAAGGCCAAGCAGCTGTTCGACAGCGGCGCGATCACGCAGCAGGAGTTCGACGCGCTGAAGGCCAAGGCCTTGGCCTAGCCGCATGCGAAAGGGCCTGGTGCCCGGCTGGATCTCCGGCTACTCGCGCGACTGGCTGCGGCCCGACCTGGTCGCGGGCGTCGTCATCTGGTCGGTGGTCACCCCGCAGGCGGTCGCCTACGCGCAGATCGCCGGGCTGCCGGCCCAAGCGGGGCTGATGGCGGCGCCTGGCGCGATGATCGCCTATGCCTTGATCGGCACGTCGCGCCAGCTGGTCGTCAGCGCCACGACGGCGACCGCGGCGGTCTCGGCGGCGACGGTCGGCCCGCTCGCCCACGGCGATCCGGTGCGCTTCGCCGCCCTGTCGGCCGCACTGGCGATCGTCGTCGCGGTCGTGCTGGCCTTGGGTGGCGCGCTGCGGCTCGGAGCGGTCGCCGACCTGGTGTCCAAGCCGGTGATGACCGGCTTTCTCTTCGGCCTGGGCCTGACGATCTCGCTCGCTCAGGTGCCGAGCCTGCTCGGCGTTCCGGCCGGCAGCGGCAACTTCTTCCCGCAGCTCTGGGACCTGCTCGGCCACCTCGACGACATCGCGGCGACGACGCTCGCCGTGGGTGCCGGATCGCTGGCCGTCCTGCTGCTCGGCCATCGCCTGGCGCCGCGGATCCCGTCAACGCTGCTGGTGCTCGTGCTGGCGATCGCCGCCTCGTCGCTGCTGGACCTCGACCAGCACGGCGTGGCCGTTGTCGGCGACATCCCGCATGCGCTGCCCGACTTCGCGGTGCCCGATGTCAATGCGGATGACATCGTCAAGCTCATCACGCCGGCCTTCGGCGTGCTGATCATGAGCGCCGAGGCGGTTGGCGTCGCACGCCAGCTCGCGGTCAAACACGGCTACCGTGTCGATCCCAATCGCGACCTGATGGCCTTGGGCGCCGGCAACCTGCTCGCCGGCCTCTCGTCGGGGTTCGTCCAGTCCGGTGGCGCCAGTCAGACCGCCGCGGCCGACGGCGCCGGCGGGCGCAGCCAGCTGGCCTCGATCGTCTGCGCCGGCCTGCTGCTGCTCACCGGCGCCTTCCTCGCACCGCTCTTCGAGCAGCTGCCGCAGGCGACGCTCGCCGCCATCGTCATCGTGGCGGTCGCCGGCTTCTACGACGTCGGCGAGCTGCGCCGCTTCGCCGTCGTGCGGCGCTCGGCGCTGCTGCTGGCGAGCATCGCGCTCGCCGGCGTCCTGGTCCTCGGCGTGCTCCAGGGCCTCGTCGTCGCCGCCGGGCTGTCGCTCGTCTACGTGGTCTTCCGCCTGAGTCGCCCGCCGGTCGGCGAGCTCGGGCGCGATCCGCGTAGCGGCGCGTGGGGGTGGCTGGATCGTCATCCCGGTTGGACCGCGCCGCCCGGCACGCTGGTGATCCGCAGCGACGGGCAGTTGCTCTACCCCAACGTCGACAGCGTGCGCGAGCGCGTGCTCGCGGCTGTTGCCGCCGCGACGCCGCGCCCGGAGGTCGTCGTGCTCGACCTCTCCCAGTCGGTCGACCTCGACCTCCAGGCGGTCGACGGGATCGCTGATCTTGCCCGGCAGTTGCGGGCGCAAGACGTCGAGCTCCGGCTGGCCGCGGTCCGCGCGCCGGCAGCGGCGATCCTCCAGCGCGCCGGCGTCACCCCGGGTGTCCCGGCGTTTCCGACCGTGACCGCCGCCGTCGAAGGCGCGCGTCCCGTCAGCCGGCCAGCCCGCTGATCGCGTCGCCGATCAGCTTGGTGCCGATGATCAAGCAGAGCACGGCCATGATCACGACGTTCTCCTTGGCCATCCACGCCTTGAGACCGTCGAGCAGCTCGTGGGCGCGCTCGCCCATCAGGAAGAAGATCGCCACCGGGGCGCCCGGGCCGAGCGTGCCGACGACGATGAAGACCACCAGCGCGACGGCCTGATCGCCGGTGCTCGTCCCGGTCGACGCGATCGCCGCGGCGGCGCCGGCGGTCAAGATGAGGTTCTTGGGGTTGATCGCCGAGAGCGCGAAGCCCATCGCCACCGAGCGCGCCGGGGTGAAGGCGTCGATCGTCGACATCCACTTCGGGAGCGCGGCCTCGTCGTCGCCCTGGGGCCGGCCGCGCCACTGCTTGACGGCGAGCGCGAGCAGCGCCAAGCCGAGCACCAGCTTCAGGATGCTCGTCCAGGTGGCGGGGGAGCCCTCGTCGCTGGCGCTCGCGCCGCTGGAGACCAGGAGGATGACCGTGCCCACGAGGCCGAGCCCGGCGACCCAGCCGAGCAGGAACGCCGGGCCGTTGCGGCCGCCGCGCGGCGTGGCGAGCATGAGCACGACCGCGATGATCGGCATCGGGCTGAGCGCGACGCCGACGCCGAACGACAGGACCTGGCCGATCGCCTCACCCATCGTGGTCGGCCCGGACGACGCAGCGAAAGCCGATGTGGCTCGTGGACGTGTCGATCGCCTCGCCCTGGCGGGCGGCGGGTCGGAAGCGCAGGCAGTAGGAGGGCGCGCACAGGTGCGAGCCGCCCTTGATCGTGTTGCGCGGGATGGCCTCGGGGACCGGTGGCGTGCAGCACGACGCGGTCGCGGCCGTCGTGAAGCGATCCGCCGTCCACTCCCACACGTTGCCGCACATGTCGTAGAGCCCGAAGCCGTTGGGCGCGAACGCGCCGATCGGCGAGGTGCCCGCGTAGCCGTCGAGGCGCAGGTTCTCCCACGGGAACCGCCCCTGCCACCAGTTGGCCATCATCTTGCCGTTGGGCGCGATCTCCTCGCCCCAGGCGAAGCGCTCGCCGTCGAGCCCGCCGCGGGCGGCGTACTCCCACTCGGCCTCGGTCGGCAGCGCCTTGCCGGCCCAGGCGGCATAGGCCTGCGCGTCGCCGTAAGCGACATGGGTGACCGGATGGCGATGACGGCCGGCTACCGTCGAGCCGGGGCCCTCGGGCGCGTGCCAGCAGGCGCCGGGGACGTAGCGCCACCAGGCGCGCGGGTCGCGCAAGGTGACCGGCCCGGCGGTGGGTTGGAAGACCAGCGAGCCGGGGACCAGAAGCTCAGGGTCGGCATCTGGGTAGTGGGCCCGATCGGGCGCGCGCTCCGCCTCGGTCACGTGACCGGTCTGGACGACGAAGCGCCGGAACTCCCTGACGGTGACGGGGTGGCGGTCGATCGCGAACGGGCCGACGGTGGCGTCGCGGACCGGGCCCTCCTCGGCATAGAACTCCTCGCTGCCCATGGCGAAGGTGGCGCCGGGAAGCGACACCATGTCCTTGCTCGCTAGGGCCGACACGCTCGACATCACGGTGCAGCCTCGCCCCTACGCGGGTGAGGGGGATTCACCCGGGCTGGGTGACGGCGCCGTCTCGCGCGCGTCGACGGCCGCCAGCGCCTCGGTGATCGTCGGGTAGACGTGGCGCAGCCCGGGATCCTCGCCGACGACCGCGCCCAAGACGTCGCGGACCTGCCCGACGTCGTGGACGAGCAGCAGCGTGACGCCGCGCTCACGCAGCTCGGCCGCCGTCTCAGAGAGCATGCGCGCGGCGCTGATGTCGACGAAGGGCATCGACGCGGCGTCGAGCACGATCGCATCGACATGGTCGTCGGCCGCGTGCCGGCGCAGCTCGCGGCGCACGACGTCGGCGTTGGCGAAGAACAGGCCGGCCTCGACGCGCAGGATCGTCGCGTGATCGGGCAGCTGGTTCTCCGGACGCCCGCGCACATCGGCGTACTGGTCGTCGGTCCCGGGCACGCGGCCGAGCACGGCGACGCGCGGGCGCGAGGCGCGGTAGAGCAGGAGGACCAGTGAGACCGAGATCCCGATGAACAGCCCGGGCAGCGTGTCGAAGATCAAGACGCCGAGCAGCGCGGCGACCGCGGCGAGGAAGTCCGGCCGCGCCGCCGGGCCGTAGGCGTCGCCCAGGCGGACCGACCACACGCGGTGCAGCGCGACCAGCGCGCCGATGTCCACCAACTCGATCACGGCGGCGATGACCACGGCCGCGAGCGTGGCCTCGGGCAACTGCTCGAAGAGTCCGGTGAGGAAGAGGAGGGTGACAACCGTCAGTGCCGCGACTACCAGTCCGGAGATCTGGCTGCGCGCGCCGGCGCCGCCGTTGACTGCGGTCTTGGAGAGGCTGCCGTTGACGACCATCCCGCTCGCCAGCCCCGACGTCACGTTCGCGGCGCCGAGGCCGAGGAGCTCGCGGTTGGCGTCGATCTCGTAGTGCTCGCGCGCCGCGTAGGTCTTGGCGGCGCCGAGACCTTCCGCGAAGCCAACGAGCATCACGGCGATGCCGCCTGCGGCGAGCGCGCCGTAGTCGTGCAGCGACACGTCGGGCACGCCGATCGACGGCAGCCCGGCGTCGATGTGGCCGACGATCTCCACGCCGTGGTGGTCGAGGTCGAGCAACTGCACCGCGCCCACGCCGAGCGCGACGGCGACCAGCGAGCCCGGCACTACCGGCGCGAAGCGCCGCAGCCCCAGCACCACAGCGAGCGAGCCGAGGCCGACCGCGAGCGTCGCGCCGTCCGTGTCGCCGACCTTGCCGGCCACGTCGACGAGCTTGGCGAAGAAGTCGCCGTCAGAGCCCGAGACCCCGAGCAGCTTGGGCACCTGGCCGATGATGATGGTCAACGCCAACCCGATGATGAAGCCCTTGAGCACCGGCTCGGAGATGAAGTTGGCCAAGAACCCCAAGCGCAGGATTCCGGCCAGCAGCGCCGCGGCGCCGGTGGTGACCGCCAGCGCGGCGGTGAACGCGGCGAAGTCCTGGCTGGCGGGCGCGATCAGGTCGGCGACGGTGGCCGCCGACAGGGCGGCGGTCGCCGACATCGGGCCGACGATCAGGTGACGCGAGCTGCCCAGCAGCGCGTAGAAGAGCAGCGCGGGCGGGGCTGCGTACAGGCCGACGACGGGCGAGACGCCGGCGATCGAGGCATAGGCCAGTGACTCCGGCACCAGGACGGCCCACACCGTGAGCCCGGCGATGAGGTCGCCGCGCAGCCAGGCTGGTCGGTACTGCCGCAGCGACGGAAAGAGCCCGGCCACCGGACCGATCGTGGCCGCGCGGTGGGTGGACCGGTCTCACCCGCGTGGGGTGAACGCGGCTCACCCCGCAGGGCGCGACGCTCGCCGCACTCAGAACACGACGAGGAGCGATGATGGCTGCCGGTTCAATGGACACGCCGTTTGACGATGGCGAGCGGAGGTCGGTCTCGTCGGGCCCGACGGAGATCCCGACGTGGGTGATGTTCGTGGCCGGTGGGCTGTCGGTCGCCGTCGGCGTGGCGGCGCTGATCTGGCCCAAGCCGACGCTGATGGTCATCGGCATCCTGTTCGGCGTCTACCTCGCGCTGTGGGGCGCCGTCGCGCTGATGATGGCCGTCGGCGACGAGGGCGTGCCGACCGGCGCGCGCATCCTGGGCGTCCTCGTCGGCCTCCTCGGCCTCCTCGCCGGCCTGATCCTGATGGTCCGGCCCGGGGAGTCGGTGCTGACGATCGTCTGGGTGCTCGGCTTCTGGTGGTGCGTGCTCGGCGTGATGCAGCTGATCCGGGGGATCGTCGTCCCGGGCGGCCGGCTGTGGAACCTCTTGTGGGGCGTGGTCGGCATCGCGGCCGGCGCGATCCTGCTGGCCTGGCCGGGCATCGGCCTCGGCACGCTGGTGATCGTCGTCAGCGTGAGCCTGATCGTCCAGGGATTCTTGGAGATCGGCCTCGCTGCGGCGGCTGCGGGTGCGCGGTCATGAGCCGCCGCGGTCGCCGTCTGGTCGGGACGCTGTTGCTCGCCGGCGTGCTCGCCATCGCCGGCGCCGGCTGCGGCGAGTCGCCCGAAGACAACGCCAAGGACCACGGCGAGGATGTCGGCGAGGCCTTTCGCGATTTGACCCAGGCCCGCAGCGTCACCGAGATCGAGGACGCGGCGCAGCAGCTCAAGGACGCCGTGTCGGCGGTCGGCGACTCCGGCGGCGACCAAGTCAAGCAGCAGCTCAGCACGCAGCAAGCCACCGTCCAGGAGGCGATCGCCAACGTCAAGTCCGAGCTCGCGGCCGGCGACGTCGCCGGCGCGCAGGCCACGCTGCAGAGCGACCTCCAGGAGGTCCGCGCTCAGGCCCAGGCCTTCCAGTCCTCCAACGACTCCGTAGCCAACGCGTTCTGGAACGGCGTTAAAGAGGGCTACGACGACGACTGAGGGGCGTCGGTCTCGACCTATGCACCGTATGGGTGCTTTGCTCGAGATCGAGCGTGTCGAGCAAAGGTTCGTATAGACCCTTTGCTCGACACGGACCCCGGCCCGGGCGCTAACGGACGACCCGTGGCGCGGCGAGGCCCGCGCCGCGCAAATCCCCGCTCAGGGCGATGAACCGGTCTCCGGACTCACGTACGGTGATCGCGTGAGCCGACTCGACGAGGGACGGCTGGTTCCGCGGACGGCGATCGCTGAGCAGATCGCCGCGGTGGCCGGCGCCGGCGGTGTGGTCGTCCTCGCGGCCGAGGCCGGAACCGGCAAGCGCGTGTTGGCGCGCCAAGCGCTGGAGTGGCTCGGGGGCATCGATGCCGCGATCCACGATGCCGATCGCCAGGACGCCGACGGGCTCGTGGCGCTCGGCCAGACGCTCGCGTCGCGCACGAGCGGCACGGGCGCCATCGTCGTCGCGCGCCATGACCCCGGCCTCTGCCTGCAGGAGCTGCGCGCGACCGGGCCGGTGCTGGAGCTCGACGGCGAGGACCTCGCCTGGTCGGAGGCCGAGGTGGCCGAGGGGCTCGAGCGGTGGGGGTTGCGCGGTGACGCCGAGTATTTGACGAACGTCACCGAAGGATGGTGCGCCGCGGTGCGCCTCGGCGCCTTCGTCGGTGAGCACGCGCTGGCGCCCGCCTCCGAGCCGCTGGCCGACTACCTCTTCGCCGACGCGCTGCGCGGCGTGCCGCCGGGGCACCGTGACGCCCTGCTGCGGCTGTCGTTCTTCGATGCCTTCGATGCCACCGACGTCGCGAGCATCACCGGCGCCGACGGCGAGCAGATGCTTGCCGCGCTCAGCCGCTGGCGTCTGTTCCTGCGGCCGGCCGGGTCGGGGGTTCTTGGCAGCTGGCGCGTGCATCGGTTGGTCGCGGCGGTCGCTCGCCGGCGGCTGACGCTTGAAGACCCGGCTGCCGCCCGTGTCCTGCGTGCCCGCAGGCCGGTGGGCACGGCCGACCCGAGCGCGGCGGTCGACGCCGCCGTGACCGAACCGGCACAGGCCGCCCAAGCCTGGGAGCTGCTGCTCGACGGCCCCCTCACGCGTCCGACTCCAGCGGAGCTGGCGCTGGACAGACGAGGCGCCGCCCACGCACGC